>NZ_JACHDY010000003.1:0-300000 GCF_014201315.1 Edaphobacter lichenicola | reverse complement strand
CCAGAGTTCCGAGAGGGATGCGAAGCAGCAGGCAGGTGCACAGTGCAGCGGCGCCAGGACACCACACAATGAACTGCGCGAGTGTCGACGTTAAGCGATGGCTGTGAACGTCGAGGGCGTAGGTGCATCCGCTAAAGACACCAAGAAAAAACAGGAAGATCGATAACGGTCGCTGTTGCGGGACTCTCATAAACGCTCTCCCCGTAGATACGCTCACAAGTTAAGGTCGTTGTCGGAATTCTAGCTTACGACCTCTACGTCGCTATTTCGTGAAGTCAGGCCTCATAAGTCGGCTTATTGTCTCCGGGCTGAGGGTGACCATAAGCGTGTTTAGCGCAGTCACCGGTAGCAACTACCTCATGGCGCTTCGCCTTACTTCAACGCGAGGGGATGTTCCGATTCGACTCCGCTGAACGTGCTAACCGGGAACCGGCAGCCGGGGTGTCTTTGCAGGTGTTCAATGTGGGCTCGGGCTCCGTTGCTGGACTCTTTGAGCGCTTGCACCGGGCCGTGGCAATATTTGCAGCGCATGATCTCATCGCGTTCTGTGAGGGCTTCGTAGAGGGTGCATGGGAGCCAACGCCCACGCACCTTCACCTCGCACTCCGTCATCACCGGCGGTTTCTTCTTAGTAGCCACTGGTATATTTAGACGCCTCCTAACGGTGTGTCCGCATAATCTATTCCTACAGTTGAATCCAGAAACCATAGGTGAGTGCGCCTTAGAGCGGTGACGGTACACCGCGGGATCGGGAACGAGAAGTCGGCTTCTCGGTAGTGATGATCACCGTAGTTGCAGAAAACGGGGTTAGAGGTAACTTGGTTCCCCCGGATTTCAAACTGACCCACTACCAGACAACCCAACATCTTCCGGCAACAGACCCTCCATGAGACCATAGTCCTCTATGGACTCTAACGAATTCGCCATCGCCATCATGGCCGCCGGCAAAGGCACCCGCCTCAAGAGCAAGCACCCCAAAGTCCTCCACGAGATCGGCGGCCGCGCCCTCCTCCTCCACGTCATCGCCGCCGCCCAAACCGTCGTGCGAGCCGACCACATCTTCTGCATCATCGGCCACGAAGCCGACCGCGTGCGCACCGCCGTAGCCTCCACCGGCGTCCAGTTCGTCCTCCAGCCCGAGCAGCGCGGCACCGGCCACGCCCTCCAGATGCTCAAGGCCGACTTCAAGCTCTCCGGCAGGCCCATCCCGCAGCATCTCCTGGTCCTCTCCGGCGACGTCCCCCTCATCCGCCCCGAGACCATCGCCGCCCTCCGCGACACCCACCTCCGCGAGCACGCCGCCATGACCATCCTCACCGCCGTCCCAGCCGACCCCACCGGCTACGGCCGCGTCATTCGCAAGGATGCCGCGCACCCAGACGTCACCGCCATCGTCGAACAAAAATCCCTCCGCCCCGACCAGCTCACCGCACCCGAAATAAACTCCGGCATCTACTGCTTCGAGACCGCAGCCCTCTTCGCCCGCCTCGACGCCCTCACCACCAACAACGCCCACGGCGAGTTCTACCTCACCGACATCGCCGCCATGCTCGTCGCCGAAGGCAAACGCGTCGTAGCCATCAAAGCCGACTCGGTCGACGAGGTCCTCGGAGCCAACACCATCGCCGAGATGATGCACCTCGACGCCGCCATGCGCCTCGCCACCGCCCACCGTCTCATGGCCCAGGGCGTCACCATCTTCCGCCCCGACACCTGCGTCATCGACTCCACCGTCACCATCGGCCCCGACACCGTCATCGAGCCCTACGTCCAGCTCCTCGGCACCACCCACATCGGCAGCGACTCCCGCATCCGCTCCTACTCCGTCATCACCAACACCACCATCGGCGACAACGTCATGGTCCACCAGGGCTGCATCTTCGACAGCTCCGAGATCGCCGACAAAGCCATCCTCGGCCCCTACGCCCGCCTTCGTCCCGAGAGCCGCATCGGCGAAGCAGCCCACATCGGCAACTTCGTCGAAACCAAAAAGACCATCATCGGCAGAGGCTCCAAGGCCAACCACCTCAGCTACCTCGGCGACGCCGTCATCGGCGACGGCGTCAACATCGGCGCCGGAGCCATCACCTGCAACTACGACGGCGTCCACAAGCACCCCACCATCATCGGCGACGGCGCCTTCATCGGCTCCGACTCCACCCTCGTCGCCCCTGTCACCATCGGCGCAGGCTCTTACATAGCCGCCGGCAGCTGCATCACCGAAGAGGTCCCCGAGGGCGCACTAGCCCTGGGCCGCAGCCGCCAGACCACCAAACCCGGCTGGGTAGCCGCCCGCAAAACCGCCGCCAAACAAAACACCAACTGAGAAACTGTCCTGCCGGACGGGCCTCCTGCGCGGAGCGCGGTCACTTCGTGACGTGTATACCCCTTCGGTTGGCGCTCCCGTTGGTCGCGAAGGGATGTTGATTCCGACCAACGGGAGGACCACGCGAAGCTCTAAAAAGGCGTGCGAACGCCCGCCCCACGCGTAGTGGGCCCGTCCGGCAGGACACAGTCTTTAAACAGCACCTTCAAAAAAGCCATCCCGATCATTTGTGAGCTTATTTATGAGCCGGCTCCGACCACGGAGGCACCACACCCGACATCCGCGCATAGGCGATCAGCTGCCCCATATGTTCATTATCGTGAACCAGAATGCGCAGATACATCCCATCCACCGTCACCTCTTTCTTCATGATCGTGACCTTCCGTTGAAGATCCCCCGGCTTCAACTGCGCACGCGCCGTCTTCACCGCCTCCAGCGACCGCTTCAGAAAAGCAATCACGTCCGCCTTCGAGGTCACAGTCTTCTCCATATCCTCGGACTTGATGTCTGACGGCATCGGTGGACCAGTCACACTCAGCAGATAAAAGTTAGCCAGAGCGATATGCATATACACCTCGCTCGTCGACCTCACCCCAGGCGCAGGACGCCACGCAAACTTGTCCGCCGGCGTGGCCTCCGCCAGCGCCACCAGCTGCCGCGAGACATGAGCCCACTCGCCGTCGTAGCCCTCCCAAAGCCCCTCCATCTGAGCATGCAGTGCGGTAGTGCACATCACCACCAGAAGTAAAAGCGTCTTCATAAGTCCCTCCCTGTTCCACCTGTCAAAATCCATTCAAAATCATACAAGGACAAAATAAATCCGAAGATCGTGGCGTATTTTTCGCACCGCTCAAAGTGCACACCAAACACCACGATCCACCATGCAAACCACCACAATCTCACCACCAAATCACCACACCAAACTCGTGCCTTTTCCCAAAACCCCCTCAAAAAACACCCACAAACACAAGAAAACCACCCCATGGCCCGTATCAGGATTTTTTCCAGCAAAGCTTCCCCACCCCGAGCCTCATCCAGGAGCTCAAGCCGCCGATAAGGACACAAGAGAAGCCGCTCGCATCTAAATTCAGAAGACTGCAGCGTCCCTACGCGAAAGTATCCATCCATGACGCAGGAACGAATCCTTGTAGTTGACGACGAAGAGCCCGTACGATCGGTCGCCGCAGCTCTCCTCTCACGCAGCGGCTACTCCGTCACCACCGCCGAAGGCGCCGAAGCCGCCATCACCCGCCTCCAGCAGGACCCCGACTACGACCTCGTCCTCTCCGACGTTATGATGCCAGTCACCGACGGCCTCACCCTGCTCGACCACCTCTGCACCGACCACCCCGGCATCCCCGTCGTCATGTTCTCTGCCATCAACGACATCTACGTCGTCACCAGCGCCTTCCGCCGCGGCGCCGTCGACTATCTCCTCAAACCCTTCGAGCGCACCGACCTCGAAAGCGTCGTCCTGCGCGCCATCGAGCACGGCCGCCTCCGCAAACAGAACACCCTCTACCGCCACAACCTCGAAGCCATCGTCACCGCCAGAACCGGTCGCCTCCGCTCCACCATGCAGGACCTCGAGCGCAGCTACGACATCACCCTCGAAGCCATGGGCGATGCGCTTGATCTGCGCGACCAGGAGACCGAGGGCCACTCCCGCCGCGTCACCGCCTACACCAACGCGCTCGCCCACGCCATGGGCCTCGAATCCGAAGACCTGCGAATCATCGCCCGCGGAGCCTTCCTCCACGACATCGGCAAGATCGCCACGCCCGACGCCATCCTCCTCAAGCCCGGCCGCCTCACCCCCGATGAGACCGCCATCATGAAGCAGCACTGCGAGCGCGGCTACGAGATGGTCCGCAAAATCTCCTTCCTCCGCGAGGCTGCCGAGATCGTCTACGCCCATCAGGAGCAGTTCGACGGCGGCGGCTATCCACGCGGCCTGCGCGGCGAGGAGATCCCCCTCGGCGCCCGCATCTTCGCCATCGCCGACACCCTCGACGCCATGACCTCCGACCGCCCCTACCGCAAGGGAACAACCTTCGCCCAGGCCCGAGAAGAGATCACCCGTTGTGCCGGAACCCAGTTCGACCCGCAGATCGTCGAGGTCTTCCTCGGCCTGCCCGCCGAGACCTGGTCCCAACTGCGCACCGCAACCGAACTACGATTCTCCTCCCCCTCTTCGCCAGGCAGCAGCGCTCTCCCGGTTGCGCCGGACAAGCAACGCAGCTAGGATCGCAACTGGAATCGTAGCCAGGATCGTAGCTAAGATCGCAACTGGCAGGGCGAGGTGATTTCCCCATGAAGAAAGCCATGAATGCAGCCGAGATCGAAGCCGTTCTCAAGGCCCACCCCGAGTGGCATCTAAAGGGCGGCAAGCTGGTGCGCGAGTGGACCTTCAAGGACTTTCTCGAAGCGATGGCCTTCGTCAACCGAGTCGCTGTTCTGGCAGAGTCCGCAAACCACCACCCCGATATCGACATCCGCTACAACCAGGTAGTCCTAGGGCTGGTCTCTCACGATGCCGCCGGAATCACCCAGCGTGACGCCTCCATGGCCAGCCAGCTCAGCAAAGAGTTTCCTCCCGCATAAAACAGAGACTGTCCTGCCGGACGGGCCCACTGCGCGTGGGGCGGTCACTTCGTGATACGTATACCGGTCTGGGCAGCGCCAGCAGCATAGGGCCTCCCGCTGGTCGGGCGTCATCTCTTCCGACCAACGGGAGGATCAGCATCGTTCCCTAACCACAACAAGGTCCACACGCCACAAAGTGGCCGCCCCACGCGCAGTGGGCCCGTCCGGCAGGACAGCTTCTCGTAGAGAGTGCTGCAATAGAGGAGCCTCCCACACGACTCGTCATCTCGACCGAAGTCGCGCAGCCTTATCGCGCGACGCAGTGGATTGCGGCCACATCTCTCCGTTGCAGCGAACCGATTTCATTCTGCGGTATCCGTCAAGACCCACTTATTTTCCTTTATCTCCGCTTATTCCCTACCTTGACGCGAAAGTCACTCAGCCCAGCTAAAAACTGTATTTCATAGAGAGAATTTGAACCCGTATTTTTCATTGAGGAAAATATGTGGAAAAAGTAGAATTTTTTTATAAACCAATGATTACAGGTGTCTTATTCCAACAAACCGAGACGACCTAGCAAAAAAACCGGCCACAAAACCATCAAATTTCTATGATGGAACATATTTTCCTTTCTTTTCCTCCATATTGTGGTATCTTCATTTCAACGCGGCGTGAGTCTTCCGCCCGTGAGATATCTCAGCCAGCACCATCGAAGCAAGGCTGACACAAGTTGCGTCACTGGCCTCCCGGCACGAGCAAAACACCGTTCGTGCCGCATTTTTTTGTCCCAAAGGACCTTCAACTCACGCCCACGTCGCTCTTGCGCCACCTCTATCCGCGCTTTTTGCCAGACGAGCTTCTCCCCGATCGAAAGAACTATCTGCCACAGCTTGCGGTGTTTGCCGCCACCTGATGTTTTGTCGCCGCGTTCCAATCAGGCCCAAAAGGACAAAATGGCCCTCCTTTCCTGTCAAGCCCCAAGCCGGTGTAACCCTATCCAAAACAATAAGATAGCCGTGGCGCATGAGTTATGGTCGAATCCTTATAATTAACTCTGAAGCAGTTTAGATGGCTTGAGCGGCAAAACACTGCCAAAAACACGTGTGCCCCAACTCTCGATTCTGAGAATAGGCCTCAATGTGGCCGTAAACCATTGCAGTGAAATATTTTAGCCGCAACCCATTTAGATGGAATGCTTTACAGACACACACTGCCTGTAAAGCAAAGAAAATAAACCATTTCCGTCCAAAATACCCCCCCAGGGGGGAGGGGGGTGGGAGCCCTCAAAGAATCAACGAATCCGACTCATTCCCCACAGATCCAACTTGGATGACAGAGAGAAGATGCAGGCAACTGATTCACAAGAGAACAAGAGCAGGAGAACAAGAGAGATTGATCTAGAATATCGACATGAAGCGGATCCTCGGATGCATCGCATTAGGTCTGGCCACCATGGCAGCCTCAGCCCAGTGGTCAAACCCATCGGAAGACGTCCCGGCCTACAACGCATCGGCACCGGCAAAGCCTCTTCCTCCCGTGCTTAGCGGCGATCAGCTGACCGGGCCCTACTTCACGCATCCCTATCAGGTCACCGTCTACAAGATGGCCGCCGCCATCCCCGCAGTTCTGCACCAGCAACCCTGCTACTGCCACTGCGACAAGGTGATGCATCACAACAGCCTCCACAGCTGCTTCGAAGGCACCCACGGGGCCGCCTGTTCCACCTGCATGAAGGAAGCCATCTACGCCTACGAGCAGACGAAAAAAGGCCAGACCCCGGCAAAGATTCGCGCCGGCATCGAGCGCGGCGAGTGGCAGGATGTCGACCTCGTCAACGCAACCATGTAGTCGTAGTCGTCTTGGCTGCTAGCATAAATCTCGGCGAGCATCAGCACCTGATACCACACAAGATCGGTCGCTTCTGATCACGATTGGCGCGGTAATCCTGGCCTTCGCGTGAAGCCAGGCGCAGAGAGTTATAATCGAGCTAGTTCTTTGTAGCGCCCAATGCAATGTTGGTGCCAGCTCCAGATGGGGGCGTCACGGCTTCGACGGGATTGCTTGTGGCAGAGAGGCATGCCGGGGTGTGGACACCCGTAATCGCTCACAAAACTATAAGTGCCGAACCTCAGTTCGCTCTTGCTGCTTAATTAAATAAGTAGCCGATCGCTCAAGCTTCGCCTACGGGCCTGTACCGATCGTCGCACAGTAGGCTGGTCTTCCCTGCTCCGTCTGAGCGGGTCGGACGAGATCAATCAGACTGGTCGTCGTCGCATCTTCGTCCGTTCTAAGCGCCGATGACGAGACAAAAATGATACGGAAAAAGCATGAAAGCTCTCTGTTGGAAGTTTTTTCGGACGTGGGTTCGACTCCCACCGCCTCCACCATCTCCTCTTCGCATTTTGACCCGACGCGCTGTTTTTTGACCCGGCTGCAGATTGAATTCTGCTGTGGTGTTAGCCCTGTTTTTGCAGGGGTTTTCGCAGAATCGTAGTGAAAAATCGTGGTAAGAACGTGGTGTGATTGTGGTGAGATGCGTGGTAAACGTGGTCTTTCGACATCCACTTTTGTGGACCTTCAAAAATACGCCACCTACTTCAACTTTATTTTTGGTTCCCGGCCTATGGGATTACTTCTGTGGCGGTGGCAAAGCTTAGCTGGTGGATTGCCATCCAGGTCTGGGAGTAGGCGTTGAGAGCGTCGGCTGTGACGGAGCGCGATTCGCGCAGGGCGTCCAGATAGTCGATCAGGGCAAGGCCGCCGTGCTGGTAACTGAACTGGGCGATGTCGAGAACGTCCTTCGCTTCGTCGAGGTAGTGGCCGTTGTAGCGATCAGAGAGCACTCTGGCGTTGATGTATCCAGACCATGCCTGATCGACGTCTGCGAAGACCTGATTGCGGGTGGCTAGCTCTGTGAAGCGGCTGGCCTGGGCAACATACTTGCTCGTCTCTTTGTTGCCTTGATTACGGTCAAAGATGCGAATCGGGATGTTAAGTGAAAAACCTGCCGAGTTGTAGGTGCCGCTGCGATCGTATTCTCCTTCGAGGGTTGGATCTGTAGTCCCATTGGCGTAGGCAAGCTTGACGTTGGCATCGGCCACGGCGACACCAAGGTGCGCGGCGTGAAGGTCCGGGCGGGCGGCGAGAGCCTTCTGCTCAAGGCTCTCCATGGTGTCGGAGACCACGGGGGGCACGACATCCCCAATCACGTCGAAGTCTGGACGGAGGCGGTCATAACCGAGGAGTGCCTGGAGTTGAATACTGGCCTGCTGCGCGTTAGTGATGGCGGTTGATTCGTCGGTTTCGAATTGAGCAAGCTGTAGATCGAGCCGTTCGAAGTCGAGCTTGGCGATATCACCGGCCTTATAGCGCTCGCGGCCGATATCGAGTTCATGTCTGAAGTCGGCTAGGTTGTCGTCGGCTATTTTTTTGGCGGCTTTCGCGATGACAAAGCTGGTGAAAGCCTGTCGGACGGAGAGGACCGTCTGTTGCTCCTGAAGATGGTATTGGGCGTCCGTCTGTGCAGTTGTGGAGCGGGCGCTGTCGAGTCGCCAGCGGCGCTTTTCGCCGCGCTCGAAGAGCCTCGAAACCTGCAAGCTATAGGCATATGGATTAGAGGCTCCCTCTGCAGGAAGCGTTACGTTTGATCCAGTAAATCCGAAGTAGGGATTGGCTCTAACTCCAGCCTGAATCTCCTGGGCTTTGACGGAGAGCAGGTTTTGCTGTGAGGAGAGCAGGTTGGGATTTTTCATCCGCGCAATATCCACCGCCTGCTGCATGGTGATGGCGGCGGGAGCAGAGCTGGACGGTTGAGTCTGCGAGAGCGAGACACACGGCACGAGCAGAAGACAGGAGGCAGCGAGGAGGATTCGATGTTTTTTCTTCGTCATGTAGCTCTCCGAACCTCCTTTGGCCTGCGTGGTGATTATGGAAGACTTGCCTGCTCGCTTAGACTGCATTAGTTCTCAAACTCCGTCTCTGGGCTGGGGAGGACATCGTCGGGTCTTGCAATCCAGACGTACAACGTGGGCAGAAGGAAGACGCTGATGCACAGCGCGCCGATGAGACCGCCGACGATGACCATGGCAAAGGGACGCTGCGAGTCCGACCCGATGCCGTGAGAGGTTGCAGCGGGCAGAAGACCAAGCGTGGCAACGAGCATGGTCATCATGATGGGACGCAGGCGGAGTACGGCTCCTTCGATAGCGGACTCTTCAATGGAGTGGCCGCGAACCCGCATCTGATTGATGTACTCGAGCATGATGACGCCGGTCTGAACCGAGACGCCGAAGAGTGCCAGAAAACCGACGCCCGACGAGACGCTGAAGTTGGTATGGGTGAAGAGCAGAGCGAGCAGACCGCCGACCGGGGCCATCGAGACGTTGATGAGGATGAGCCCCGCCCATTTGCCGGAGTGGAACATGGAGTAGAGGATGACGAAGATGAGCAGAATGGTGATCGGGAGGACCAGCATCAGACGACGCGAGGAGCGCTTCTGGCTCTCATATTCGCCGGCCCAGTCCGTCTTATAGCCCGGGGGCAGCTTGACCTGTTCGTTGACCTTGCTGATGGCCTCTTCCACGGTGCTGCCGAGGTCGCGATCACGCACGCTGTATTTGATCGCGACAAAGCGCTGGCCTGCCTCGCGTGAGATAGTCTCAGCGCCATCCTCCATCTTCACCGTGGTCAACTGCGCCAGCGAGACGCGCTCACCGGAGGGAGAGAGCAGACGGATCTTGTCGATCGCATCCTGGGTGTCGCGATACTGCGGAGGATAGCGCACGACGAGGTCGTAGCGCGCTTCGCCCTGCAACACCTGGCTTACCGCGTTTCCGCCCACGGCTGTCTGAATCGCATCTTGAATATCGGCTACGTTGATGCCGTAGCGAGCGGCCGCGGCGCGGTTGACAGAGTAGTTGAGGTTGGGCTGACCGATGACGCGAAAGAGCCCAAGGTCCTGAACGCCCTGGATCTTGCTCATGATGGAGATGATCTGATCGCCCAGCTGTTCGAGGTTCTTAAGATCATCTCCGTATATCTTGACGGCCAGCTCTCCCTTGACGCCGCTGACGGCCTCTTCGACGTTGTCGGAGATGGGCTGAGAGAAGTTCCAGATGACGCCGGGGATCTTGTCCAGCTCGCGGTCCATGGCACCGATCAACTCGTCCTTGTTCTGATGGAAGGGGTGGCGCCAGTCGGCTTTGGGTTTGAGGTCGACAAAGTATTCGGTGTTGAAGAAGCCGGTGACATCGGTGCCGTCGTCGGGGCGACCTGTCTGGCTGACAACCTTGGTGACCTCGGGAAACGAAGAGAGGACGATGCGAGCCTGATTCATGATGCGCAGGCTTTCGGTGGGACCGGTGCTGGGAGCAAGAGTGCCGCGAACCCAGATGGCGCCCTCGTCGAGGTGGGGTAAGAACTCGGAGCCGATGACGCCGCTCAGGCCGAGGAACAGAGTGAGGAGGAGAGCAAAACCCGCTCCACCCAACGTGACCCAACGGTGTTCGATGGCCCAGCGCGCGGCGTGGCGGTAGCGGTCGGTGAGCCACGCCATGACGGGATTCTGCCACTCCGATGCGCCCTTGGGGAACAGGAGACTCGAGAGGACAGGCGCGATGATGATGGAGAAGATGAGAGCGCCGAGAAGAGCGAAGGCTACTGTCCAGGCCATGGGGCGGAAGAGTCTGCCCTCGACGGCCTGCAGCGTGAAGATGGGCAGGTACGCAGTGATGATGATGCCAATGGCGTAGAAGACCGGGCGCTGTACTTCGTGAGCTGCCTCGCGGATCTGCTCAGCGGGCGAGAGAGAGTCTTTGCGCTGATGGCTAAGGTGGCGGACGATGTTCTCCACCATCACGACCGCGCCGTCGACGACCATGCCGAAGTCGAGTGCGCCGAGAGAGAGCAGGTTAGCGGGGATGTGGCGGAGGTCGAGACAGATGGAGGCAAACAGCAGAGCGAACGGAATCGTCAGCGAGACGATGAGAGCGCCGCGAACGTTGCCTAGAAAGAGGAAGAGAATGATGATGACAAGGATGATGCCTTCGGTGAGGTTATGCAGCACCGTGTGGGTGGTGTAGTGGAGAAGGTCGCTGCGGTCCAGGAAGGGTATCAGTTTTACACCCGGTGGAAGGATGCGGGTGTTAAGTTCGTCGACCTTCTTGTGAATTCCTGCCAGGGCAAACTGGGAGTCGTCACCTTTTTGCAGCGCTACGATTCCTTCGACGACGTCGGGATCGTCGATGATCTTGCCGTCTTCGCGGTTGATCGCATGGTCGCTCTGCGCTTTGTCGGCGTGGTCGTTCTGCGCTTTGCCGGCGTGGTCGATACATGGATCGCTGGCGCTGGAAGAGTTAGGCGGTTCTGGCGCCGGCGTGCCGGAGAATCGGCATGATTTGCCGATCTGACCGAGACGGATCTTTGGACCTTGAGCAACGGTCGCGATGTCTTTGACGCGGAGGGGAGTCCCGGATTGCGTCTTGAGGACAGTCTCCTCGATGTCGTGGGTGTTTCTGTAGAGGCCAACCTCGCGGACGTTGATCTGCTGCTGGCCTTGTTCGATGAAGCTGCCGCCGGCGTTGGTATTGTTGGCGGCGAGTTGCTGCTCAACCTGTCCGATGCTGAGGCCGTATGCAACGAGCTTGTCGGGGTCGACGCGGACCTGGTACTCGCGCGTCATGCCGCCGAAGCTGGAGACGTCGACTACGCCGGGTACCGATTTGAGCTGCTTCTCGATGGTCCAGTCCTGAAGCGACTTCAGGTCCATGTTGTCGTAGAGAGGATTGGTGCTACGCAGGGTGTACCAATAGATTTGTCCGACGGGACTCCAGTCGGTGCCTATTTGCGGCTGAAGGCCAGGGGGGAGTGTGACCTGAGAGAGCCGCTCGAGCACCTTTTCACGATTCCAGTCATTGACGGATTCGTCGTCGAAGATGAGGGTGAGGCTGGAGATGCCGGCGAGCGAGGTTGACCGCAGATGGGTCATATGGGGGATGCCGGCCATCTGGATTTCGAGCGGGATGGTGACCTGTTGTTCGATCTCTTCGGCGGCGCGCCCCGGCCACTGAGTGATGACCTGAACATAATTGTTGGCTACGTCGGGATAGGCCTCCACCGGCAGGTTGTGAAAGGAGACGATGCCCCAGCCAAATAGCAGAATGGCGAGACCGAGAACCAGCCAACGGTTATTCAGTGCAAAGTCGACGAGACCTCGAATCATTACTGATCCGCCGTGTTCTGCAGCGCGAGGGCGTTGGTGACGACCTGCTGGCCCGCGTTAAGGCCGGAGACGATCTCCTGCATATTGCCCGGCAGCGACCCGCCGCCACGTACCAGCACCCGGCGGAACTTACCGTCCCCAGCGGGGGTGTAGACCCAGTCGCGGTCATGCAGATGGAGCACTGCTGTCGCAGGGACCTGCACGTGAGTCTGCAGGGTCTTGCCGTGGATGGAGGCGGTGGCAAACATGCCGACGCGCATCAACGTGTTGGGATTTTCCACCTGAATGCGAATCTTCGCCGTGCGAATCTGCGGATCGAGAACAGCTCCGATGTCGCTGACTACGCCGGTGAGGACGCGGTCAGGGTAGGCGGTGAGGCGGATGTCTGCCTTCTGACCGAGACGCACCGTGGGGAGATCATTCTCGTAGACGTCGCAGATGATCCATACATGCGACAGGTCTGCAATGGTGAAGGCATTGGCGGAGCCGGCGTAGGTGACTCCGGCTGCCGCGGCGTTGGTGACATTTTGGGCGATGATGAAGCCGGAGGAGGGAGCGTAGACCTTGACCGTTGCGGCGGGGTGGTTCTTGTCGACGCCAAGGACACGAAGCTGCTCTTCGGAGGCGGAGAGGGCGGCCTTCGCGTCTTCTTCGGCGTTCTGGGCAATCTCAACCTGACTATTTGGAATGGCGCCTTTGTCGTTGAGGATCTTCGCCCGGTCGAGCTGAACCTTCGCAAGACGTTCGTCGTTCACGGCCTTCAGGTAAGAGCCAAAAGCGCCAGAGACGTCGGTGCTCTGAACATCCATCAGGAGCTGGCCTTTTTTTACATAGTCGCCAATGCGGGCGTGCACCTCGACGACACGGCCGGATGCTATAGAGATAACCGGAATAGTGCGAGAGATGTCGGGATTTACCGTGCCAGTGACCTGGATAGTGGAGGTGGCAGCGTAGTCGGTCGCCGCAGTCAGCGTGAACTGATCGGGATGATCAACATGAATCAGATTTGGGTCGGCATCGGGTTGTACGACGGCGGCCGGTGGTGCTTCGCTTTTGGGGTCAGACGGCTTTGCGCTGCAACCTGCCAGGAGACAGGCGCCGAAGCAGAACAGCAGAGGGGCAGGGTGCCTGAAACTGATTGAACTCATCGCGTAAACTCGTTATCCCCCATAGGATCAAGCGTTGATTCTTCTATTTTAGAGATCATCCGATACACGCGATCTGAGCGACGCTTGAATCAGCCGTAAAAGCGCATCTCTCTGGAACAACATGACACCCTCGTCATGTCTAATATGAAGTCTACCGTTTGGTTGCTATTCCCGCGTCAATTTTTTGACTGCAGTTGGCCCGGTTTCGGTAGCTGCCTTGGAGGATAAGGCAAATCGAATGTGATAGAAAGACGCTCGATCCATGAGAACGATGGGGGACGCTGGTTGAAATTTGCGCGGGTCGACCCGTCGCGCACACCACTGCTATATCAGCCAGAACAACTCTCTAGATTCGTGATCAAGACACCCATTCCTACCGTGTCTACCGGCTTCCGAACCGAGATCAGATGTCGAGAAAGCCGCGCTTGAGAGCGATCATCACCGCGTGCGTCCGGTCACTTGCGTCCAGCTTGGCAAGAATGTTTTTGAGGTGTCCCTTGACCGTGTGCTCGGAGATGGAAAGCCGCGATGCAATCACTTTGTTGGAACTTCCCTTGGCGACATCGCGCAGCACCTCGATCTCTCGCGTGGTGAGGATCTCGTCGCCGGCGTGCTCTGCCAGCTCCTGGGCTATCTCGGGCGGGATCCGTCTCATGCCCGCATGAGCGAGCCGTATGGTGTCGATCAGCTCGGTACGCAACATACTCTTCAGCAGATAACCGACTGCTCCAGCCTTGAAGGCACGAAGAGCCTGAATATCGCCTCCGTAGGTGGTCAGGACGACGATGCGGGCGTTAGGAAACTCCTTACGAATGGTTGAGATTGCGTCGATACCATTCGTCTTGGGCATCCGTATGTCCATCAGGGTTACATCCGGGCGATGCAGTCGAAACGATGCAATCGCCTCTTCGCCATCCGCAGCTTCGGCTACGACGGACATATCGGACTGCGCGTTGATAGCGCCCGAGATTCCGGTGCGGAGAAGGGGATGATCGTCGACCGTCAGGACTCTGATGGTACGTATCTCACTCATTGCGATCCTTCTGGCCCGATCGGATCGTCCGCAGAACAGCACAGATGCAGAGCTCCCGGGGCATCGCCGATTTCATTCGGTGGTGGACGTCACTCATTCTATCTCCGCTTATGAGTTGTAGTCATATCAAACTTCAAATCGGTCTCACTAAAATTCTCCGCAACCTGCGAGGACAGAACCCGACGAGCAAAAGGAAGTCACCCCCCCAAAAGTATTACTCTTTCTACCCTCTCTTCGGGTTTGCCTGTCTTCCGCGGACCGGCTATGCTCACCACCGTGCAGAGACTCTTTTCGATGTTCCCGACGGGAGCGGCGGGCGTTGCTTTGATTCTTCTGCGTGTCTCTGTGGCTGCAACGCTTTTCACACAAGTAATGCCCCAGGGAAACCCAGCCGCTCACATTTGGGTGTCCACCGGCGTGGGTTTGCTTGGTGTCTCAATCTGTCTTGGGCTATTCACTCCCGTGTCTTCCATCGCATGCTGCCTGATTGGTGTAGCGATGCTGCTCGACATGAAGGAACTCGCCTTCATTCCTCTCATCTCATCCATTCTGGTTGCTGCTTCTCTCGGGCTGTTAGGGCCAGGAGCCTATTCCCTGGATGCGCGCATGTTCGGAAGACGGCTGGTGGTTTCGTCCTCCGACAAAACCACGAGCGGCGACTAAACCAATAGTTGGGTAGCAGACAGACACAGTCTTCATAACGAGCAGAGTATCCCCCTGGGGGAAATCCTTCTCCCCCTCGAAAGAGTGTCCCAAGAGACGCACGATTTAGTCTACCGAGCCTTTGGTTTCCGCCTTAGCTTAGAGAAGTCTTGAGCAGCCATTTCGCGAAGGTGCAAGCCTCAAAGAAGCCAATCTCCTTCGCGAATCGAAATCAATTGATTGCGGTGATCTCTTGATACCAAGTGCCGCGCACGTTACTTGATACCCCTGAATCTTAGAAACAATTCGAACATGCCTTGAGCAACTTCTTTCAATATCTGAATTCAGAGCATAGCCAGTCTTGTATTTGCCAGTCTTCTATTTGATACGGAGTTTGATCTCAATTTTCAACCAAATGGAATCCATTCCAGAAAGGCCCTCCAATGGACTCATACTTTTCAACAGGCACCATCAGCGTGCAAGCTATCCTCGAGACCTCGAATGATGAGATGCTGGTCGCCGCGGCGAAGACCGGCGAGCATCTGGCCTTCTCCGAGCTCTGGAGTCGCCACTCAAAGAAAACCTTCAGCACGATGTATCGGATCACAAGAAATCGCCAGGACGCAGAAGACGCACTTCAAGACGCTTTCCTGAAGGCTTTTGTTCACCTGAAGAACTTCGACGGCAGGTCGAGCTTTTCCACGTGGCTGACGCGAATTGCCATCAACTCTGCGTTGATGATCTTGCGCCGAAAGCGCGCGCATCCGGAGATCTCGATGGACGGAGGAGCGGAGGGCGAGTCGTGGCAGCATTGGGAGGTGGCGGATCGACGGATCAATACGGAAGAGCACTATGCGAGATCTGAGAGAGAGCACCATCTAAAGCGCGCCATCCATCGGCTGAGACCAGCGCTTCGCACCATCGTGGAAATTCAGCAAGTACACGATTCTTCCATCAAAGAGATCGCAGAGATCGCGGGAATCTCCGTAGCCGCCACAAAATCACGATTACTGCGAGCCAGAACTGTGCTGCGCCGGTCGCTGGGATGAGTCGTTGAATGGGTCCTCCCCCGGTCGGCGTCCTGGTCGGCGTCTCGCGCAGTCTCTTCCTCTTATCCTGATTGGAATTACAATCTCTCTGTCGGGAACGAACTGGTAGACTTGACCATTCTCAGATGAAAGACACGACACACCTTCTTTCTAAATCTGTTCTCAGGCTGGCGTTTTTGTTTTCGTTGATGTGTCCCTGGACACCACAAAGAGGGCTGACGCAGTGTGCGGGAACGGCATCGACACCACGGTCTGCAGCGGAGTGTGCCGCTCATGCCATTCCGTCCGGAAAAGTTGCGACCCTCGATCCTAACCGGGTCTACACGCTTGCCGAGTTGATCGATATTGCAGAACGGAATAACCCGCGCACCCGAATCGTGTGGGAGCAAGCCAAGCAGAAGGCGGAACAGCTCGGCATCGAGAAGAGCGCCTACTACCCGGTGCTGGCTGGCCTTGCAGTATTCGCGGACCAACGAACGATCTCCCCGTTTCCGGAGTCGCTGTTACCGCGCGGATATTCGACGGTTGAGATTCCCCTGGTCCAGCCCGAGATCACGTTGCAGTATCTGCTCTTCGACTTCGGCAAACGAGAGGCCACGGTCGACGGCGCGAAAGCCGAAAAACTAGCCGCCGGCGCCAACTTCATTCAGGCGAATCAGGAGGTCGCTTATCAGGTTGCCAGCGAATACTACAAGCTGCTCACCGCTCAGGAGCGGCTGCAGGCAGCGCAGGAGACGCTTAAGACCGCGCAGACCACACAGGATGCTGCCGAAGATCAGTTGGCAAATGGGCGCTCCACCTTGCCGGACGTGCTCAACGCCCGCGCCGAGACCTCGCAGGCTGTGTTTGATCTGGAGTCTGCGGACGGCGATGAAAAGATCTCGCGAGTAACGCTTACCGAAGCAATAGGCGTCGAACCCTCTCCGGACATCACCATCGATGCGCAGAAAGATGCCTCGCTGCCCGAATCGCTTACCCTTTCCATCGACGAACTTATCGATCGAGCCTTGTCGGATCGTCCAGACCTGATGGCTCAAGCTGCGGAGATTCGCGCGGCTGACGATCGGGTGAGGGCCGCCAAGGCGGAGTATCGTCCAAAGATCGTTCTATCGGGATCTGCCGCGCAGACCGCAGTGTGGCCGACGGCGGACGATGGTGAGCTTGGCCATGCAAACGTATCTACCTGGTCGGCGGAGTTGGGAGTCGAGTGGCGGATCTTCGACGGCGGAGCTCGCAAAAACGGAGTGGCTATTGCCGAATCAAAGAGACGCGAGGCACAGGACGTACTGACGGCGAAACACGATCAGGCAACGCGCGAAGTCTGGACGGCATTTATCGCGTTTCGTACTGCGCTGAGAAAGGAGCAGGCAGCACTCGCCCTGCTCAACTCCGCAGGCACCTCCTACTCCGCTTCGCTCGAAGCTTATCAATATGGGGTGAAGAATTTGATCGATGTCGTCACTGCCGAAAGACAGTTGGCACAGGCTCGACTCTCCGGTGTCTCGGCACGCTCTCAGTTGCTTCTGGAAGCAGTCGATCTCGAGTTTGTAACCGGAAACCTGCTGAGAACCAAGCCAGCCGCAACGAAAATACATACACAGGATGGCCAGAAGTGATGACCATGAGAAGAAAGCCCCCAGCCTGCCTCTTCGCTCTATGCCTGCTATGCTCTGGCTGCGATCACGCGCCTTCCATTGACATTATCGGTTCCTTTTTTCCGGTCTGGATGCTCTGTCTGTCCATCGCGGTAGTCCTCGCGTTCGTCGTACGTCACTTCCTGGTTCGATTCAAGTTGGACTCTGAGGTTGGGCCGGTCGCGCTCTTTTACCCCAGTGTCGTCGTACTGCTCACAAGCCTGCTTTGGCTGATTTTTTTCCGGTAGGGGAGGACAAATGGAACAGACACCCGAAGCTCTCAACCGCAAGCAGATTGGCCGCAGAATCGCTATCGGTGTTGTTGCGTCCGCAATTGTCGCTCTGGTAGTTGTCATCCTGCAAACCGATCTCCATCCACGAACTGACGATGCCAGCGTGAGAGCGAACTACATCGAGATCGCTCCAGAAGTAAGCGGCAGATTGGTCGAACTGCCGGTAAAAGACAACGCGTTCGTGAAGAAAGGCGACCTCCTGTTTTTTATCGATCCTCGTCCCTATGAGTACGCCTTACAGCAGGCGTTATCCGATCAGGAGGCACTTGAGCAGCAGATCATCGATGCGAAACGAAGAATCGCCGCCCAGAGCAGTGCCGCCGATGCTGCCCTTGCGAGTGTCCACAGCTCCAGAACCGGTGTCAAAACTGCAGGCAGCAGCATCGATGTGGCAAAGGCCACCGTCTCCCGGGCTCAAGCGACGGTCGCGGCTACGGAGGCTCAGTTGAAGCTGGCTACCAATGACCTGCATCGCATCGAACCCCTGCTGAAAAAACAATATGTAACCGTGGAGCAGATCGATCAGGCCAATACCGCGGTACGCGTAGCACAAGGAAACTACGACGAAGCACAGGCTGCGCTCGAACAGTCACAAGCTCAGCTCGCCCAATCGATCCTGCGTCAACAAGAAGCGGACTCCGCGGCGGCCGAGTCCCAGGCGAAGCTGGGTCAGGCCATCCATACTATCGACACGGTTGACACGCTGATGTCCGAGCGACCGGGAAGGGCATCCAAGGTCGACAGTGCAAGACTCGATCTTGAGCGCTGCCGCGTTGTCGCTCCCTTCAATGCCTATGTCACTAACATGAATATCTCTGTGGGCGAGTACGCGCGTCCCGGCACCCCTCTGTTCACGCTAATAGACACCCGGACCTGGTGGGTTGTCGCAAACTATCGTGAGGCGAAGGTGAAGAACATTGGCATCGGATCGCATGTGGATGTTTATCTGATGGGGCATCCTGACCGACGATTCAATGGCGTTGTCGAGAGCATCGGATATGGCGTCTTTCCAGAAGATGGAAGCGTAACCGGCGGACTACCCAACATCGAGCGCACCTTGAACTGGGTTCATCTCTCCACCCGGTTCCCTGTTCGCGTTCGGGTGAAGGATCCCGATCCGGATCTGTTTCGCATCGGCGCTACCGCAGTGACGGTTGTGAGATAGCAGATGGTGGAGACATCTTTCTTCGGGACAATCTCGTCTCTAGGGCGAAAGTTCTGGGAGGATTTACAGCCCACGCCTGGGCGGCTCAACAGCTCTCTCCGTATCGTACTTGCGAGCATAATCACTCTGATCCTCACGCAGGTCTGGCAGATGCCGTCGATTTACATCGGCATGTATTTCATCTTCCTCGTCGGTCGCGACAGTCCCACAATTTCTTTTCGGACCGGTCTGATTTCGTTGCTCACCGTTACCCTTGCGATTGCAGTTGAGCTCGGGGTTGTCATTCTTAGTGACAACGATCCGATGGCCCGCGTACTGAGCGTCGCAATCGTTACTTTCATTGCGGGAGTGCTCGTTGCCTCTACCAACTTTCCGACTCTCGGATCGACCTGGGGGCTAATCTTCTGTACTGTGATCGGGAATTGGGAGAAGCATGCGCCTGCGGACAGATTGGTCAAAAGCTCGCTCTGGCTGATTGCGACGCTTGCAGTCGCGATTGGCTCTGCCGTTCTGGTGGAGTACCTCTTCGGTGATCGCGACCCCGCGAAGAAGTTAGAAGCACAGCGCAAAATCCGATACCAGGCGCTGGAGAAGATGTTCACTGTATACGCTCAAGGTGGTACGCCAGAGGAGCGATCCACAGCAGCGATTCCTGTCTCTCGCCTCGCATTAGCCGGTTCAACTGGAATGCTGGAGCTATACAACAAAATCGCGGAACGAGATCTCGATGCCGGGACCCTTCCTCCGGGAACACGCTTGCGCGTCACGATGATCGCTCAGATCATGGATGTCTCCGCCGCTTTCGGCCTGCAAAATACTAAGGAAGATAGTCCGGAGCTAAGACGGCGCTGCGGAACTATCGCGGAACAGTGCCGCGAATTGATCCCCGTTTTCATTCCACAGGTCGAAAAGCGTCTGCGATTCATGCCCGAGAACAGTGTGACGTTGCTGGATCGAGTCGAAGCACTCCTTCATACTCTTCTGACAATGCCTTCCGACTCCGCCGAAATGGGCAACAAAGAGTTGGTTGCGATGCCCGTAACAAAAGCGCCATTTTTTATTCCAGGAGCGGTCGGCAGAAGCGACACGATCGCATTTGGGCTGAAGATCAGCCTCTGCGCAACAGTCTGTTATATCGTCTATAACGCCGTGGATTGGCCCGGAATCTCGACTGCAGTGATTACCGTTATGGTCACTGGCCTGAGCAGCAGCGGCGCAATAAAACAAAGACTCCTCTTCCGTCTCCTGGGTTCGATCGTTGGCGGTCTCCTCCTTGGTCTTGGAGCGATCTCTCTTGTCTTTCCACATATGGATTCGATCACCTCGCTGGTCATACTCATTGGATTCGTCGCATTTATCGCAGCCTGGACCGCCGCTGGACCAAGGTTCAACTATGTAGGCTTACAGATGGCGTTTTCGTTTTACGTTGTGGCGTTTGAAGATTTTAGTGCTCCCACCGAACTCGCACCCGCGCGTGACCGTCTTATGGGCATTCTCCTCGCACTTCTGGTCATGTGGTTTGTCTTCGATCAGATCTGGCCAGTGCGCACGGTCACTGTCATGCGTCGGAGCCTTGCAGGCGTTCTCAAGACCATTGCGAGTTTCCTCCGTCTCATCGAACCTGGTCCCGATCGCAAAGATCTGTTTCAACAAGCCGATGCCCTGCGCGATCAGGTCGGCAAGACAGTCGTAGCGCTTCGATCCATGAACGACGCGGTAGATTACGAATTCGGTGTAGACCGGGAACTCCATGTTCGCTCAAGCGAGATGATTCTACGAACCTCTCTCACTGCAGGAACGCTCTTTTGGAATCAGTTCGCGGTTCTCTACAGTGAAGAAGACAAAGATTTTCTCACTGAACCTGACCTCATCGAAATGCGCCGAAGACTAGCGGAGTCTATTGATGAGCTAGCCGTAGGGGTTGTGAAAAAGACGGTCCCCGTAATGGTTCCCGCGACTACTCTCCTACCGCCAGCGATGCTGAATGATCCTCGCTACGGGGAATATTCTCATAATACGATCGCACGGTTCGAAGAACTTCAAGCGTTCGCGCTAAGGCTAAGCCACGAAGTCTAAAGTTCCTGAAACTCCTTAGCTTCACGATGAGAGGAGATCAGGCATCGACGGCGAACGGGATCAAGAGTGTGGAAGGCTGACGGCATATAAATACCAGGCAGCATGCGGAAGCCATTGCTCGGTCCAACGCCAGTCTTCGTCCTTGCCCGTCACCGCATATCCCTCGTTGAAAGCGATGCCGTCTTCATCGTCGGCAGCCGCAGTAATACCGTTGAGGATCGAACCCGGAGCGCTGGTGTACCTATAAGAATGGAAGAACATATACGGCGCGTTCCCATGACCGCTTCCCATCAACATGCTGGCGTCAAACGGATTTCGCCCGAGTATCCAGTGCAACTGGTTCCACGCATACTCCTGGAGTTGTGATTGGAAACCTGGGTCCTCAGCAAAGAGCGGAGCTGCCATGCGCGCAGCGGCTGCCAGCGAGGCCAGACGAGCATCTTCGCCCTGCCACCATGGCGCTGCCTCCGTGTCATGAGGAAAGAAGAATGCAGTGCGGACCCGACCGTCTCCCATCCGCACTAACTGTCTGGCGTATCCAAACGGGTTGTTCACCTCCGAAGTTGCAGAGAGCTCGAAACGGAGCGACCGTTCCACCGCATCGCGGACACGCCGCTGTGAGGCAGGCGTCGCAATCTGCGCGTATTCGAGCAAGCTGACCACCGGCAGACCTGCGTCGGATGGATGGAAGTAAGGCCGCGAGCCATCATCGGCTCGCCAGAAATTACGACGACCCTCAGCTGTCGCAAGTCGCTCCATCAGATGCAATGCTCGCCTATCCGCTACCAGTCGATAGGCCTCCTGTTTAGTTGCGCGATATAGCTCAGTAGCCGCCATCAACGCGCAATAGTCGTCCAGGATATTCTCCTTCCCGTCATTCAGCAACTCGCTATTGTGCGCATCGAGAAATTGAAACGCCTCCTCTGCCGCGCGAAGATATTCAGTGCGAGGCAGATCTCCATCGACCGGCATGGTACTGGCAAACGCCAAAGCGGCGATGGCCATGCCTCCTCCTGCACGAAAGCTCGCCTCGTAAGCATGCGGTCCTTCGGCAGTCTGTATGCGCTCGGTCGAGTCCGAAGCACTCTTCTTGATCTGCGTTCGCCAGTTGGGGTTGCCGATGACACGATCCTGCGGCAGCTTATCCTTTCCTGGAGCGTTGATGCTCTCGAAGAAAGAACCGCCCGGCCGTTTCATTCGCACCAGAAAATCCGCGCCAAAGAGTCCCTCATCCAGCATTCGATGCAAGTACTCGCTGAAGTTATCGTCATGGCGCGTTTCGAGAATCCGATAGCTCTTCAACAGACTCCAGGCCACCAGCGGCACCTGCTGAGGGTTGAAGTAGGAGGTAGGATTTTGATGTGAAAGGTGGATTCCATAGTCGCCGGTCGCGTCGTACCAGCCGCCATGAACATCCACAAAACCTGGCTGGCCCGAGGGTAGTGGAAGATGACGATCAGCCCGATCCATCAAGCCGCTCGCACGTTGTCCTTTGAAGTAGTAGACAACATTTGAGAGCGTACTACGTTCGAGAAGATCGTGATCGATATCGAACGAACAGGAACGCACTTCGCCGGCGGCCGACTGAATCTGAACAGCGTAGTGACCAACGACCCGCCACGAAGAAAAATCTGCCGTCCAGAAGACGCGGCCGCCCCACGAATCAACCTGGCCATTGGGAACCAGGCTTCCAGTCAACACAGCCTTGCCGCTTACCGTATCGACCAGCGAAAACCTCTCTGGATGATCCCGCCCGGTCCCGACCACGATTGCGCTTTTGGGCGCCCGCGTCTCATAGCCAACCTGGTCGACCACAACGTTTAGCTGTCCCATCGCCGTCAGAGGGAACAACCCGACAAAGCAACCGGACAAAAAGCCTATCCATGAATGGCTAATCTTCGAATGTTTAATCTTCCTTCTCCTCGAAACTATGGGACAAAATTCAAGCGCCCAGCGAGTTGCGATCCGCAATCTCAGATTTCTCTTTACTTTCAACCTGTCTGGACGACTATACTCATCGACTAATCTCTAAACCAGAAAAAAACGCAAAAAAAAGCAGGCCAGAAGACATCGTGGAAAAAACCGAGGCCCAATTCTCGTCGCACCCACTGCCGTTAGATAAAGACGGGTTCATCCCCTTGTACTACCAGATTCAACAGGCTTTGATCGAAAAGATTCAAGCAGGCGAGCTGCTGGTTGGCGATTGCCTCCCCTCGGAGTACGAGCTGGCGCGTTCGTACCAGGTAAGCCGAATGACGGCGCGGCAGGCTCTGCACAACCTGAAGAGCCGAGGCTACGCACTCAGTCAAAAAGGACGAGGCACCTACGTCACCCGGCCCAAGCTGGAGAAGAACATCATGCACCTCAGGGGGTTCACCGAGGACATGAAGCGGCGTGGGATGATGCCAAGTTCAAGACTCCTCGAGCAAAACATCCTGCTCGCAACAGGAGCTCTCCCGGAACAGCTTCGAGTGGAAGAGGGTTCGGCGATCCTGCAACTCCGCCGTCTGCGCATCGCGGATGGAACTCCAATGGCGCTTGAAGATTCACATATCCCCTTGCAGCACTACCCCGGACTCGAACGAACCGATTTCTCGTCCGAGTCGCTTTACAAGGTGCTTCGCGACAAGTACGGCGTTCGCGCTGCCTGGGCAGATGAAGTTCTTGAGGCCTCGCCGGCAACCAGGGAAGAGTCGGAGCTGCTGTCCATCCCGAAGAACGCGATTATGCTGTCGATCTCCCGAGTCATCATGACGACGGCAGAGATACCAATTGAAGTAGCGTGTTCTCGTTATTGCGGTAACCGTTACCGCGCCTCCATCCGTGTCCCGACAACCACGATCGAGTAACCGGGCCTGCGAATGGAATTAGTTTCGAATCTGCCATTTACCGAAGCCGTTACGAAACACCGGGTCTAGTTTTCTGCCATTTGGGTCAAGAATCTTCTAGGAATCTTCGAAATATAGGCGAAACATTCCACCCGCATGGAGCTCATTTCAGCGAATTCCAAACCTCTCTCAAAATTTCTCTTGCACTTCAGTACAGTTGTCTATACGATCTGTCATCCGTACATTTCAATTTTTGAACAAATTTCGTTTTTTTGATTCACAGATCAAAAACAACACTTTCTGCTTTCTCACGAAATGCAAGTGGCAGCCTTCACAAGAGACCAAAACCTGACGAACGCGGCCATTTCGAAGTAGGACCATTTACACAATCTGAACCCCTTAAGTCCTGCCCCAAGGAATACATACGATCTTTAGTGACAAGCATGATGGGCCAGAACAAGCCGACCGCGAAACCTCGCATAGGCACAAGCAACTCACTCGGAAATTACTTTGGAGGAACGCAATGCACAAAGGACTCAAGTTCAGCTTCCGTTGTCTTTCAGCGTTAGCGCTGGTCATCGTGACCTGTCTACCAGCTTTCACGCAGACCATTACCGGTTCCATTACTGGCACCGTGACCGATCCAACCGGAGCCGTCGTGGCGGGTGCTAAGGTAACCGCTACCAACGTCCTGACGGGCGTAGCCACTCCGACCGTGACCAATCCAAGCGGCATCTACTCGCTCCATTTTTTGCAGATCGGACAATACAAGATCAGCGTAGAGTCCACCAGCTTCTCTCCTCAAAGCACGACTGTCTTTTCGCTTGAGGTCGATCAGGAAGCTAGGGTAAACGTAGCCTTGAAGGTCGGCGGAACCAACAGCAACGTCGTCGTCACGGACACCGCCCCCATCCTGAACACCGAGAACGCAACTACCGGCGACACCATCACAGCAGCTGCAGCGACAGAGCTGCCTCTGCAGGGCCGCAACTTTTCTTCGCTCACACTGCTGGTAGCAGGAGCTATCTCACCCAATCCGCAGGCTCTCGATAACGTCGGACGAGGACAATACAACGGTGGATTCTTCGTCAATGGCAATCGTGAGCAGGGCAACAACTACACGCTAGACGGCGCCGATATCAACGAAGCAATCGACAACTACATCGGCTACAGCCCCAACGTCGACGCGCTCGGCGAGGTTCGTATCATCACAGGCAACTCGACCGCTGAGTACGGCAACGCAAACGGTGGCCAGGTGGTCATGGTCACCAAGAGCGGAACGAATCAGTTTCACGGCAACGCCTTCTTCTTCGGTGAGAACCAGAACCTGAATGCATCCCCATGGAACGCAGGATCACGGCCTCCGATCAATCGTGCAATCTTTGGTGGAACCCTCGGCGGTCCAGTCATCAAAGATAAGCTTTTCTTCTTCGTCGACTTTCAGGGCGCACGCCAGCATAGCGACACGGTCGAGCAGCGTACGGTCGTCACCGCCGCGGACCGCGCTCGCACCGACATCACCAATCCGGCAGCGATTTACCTCTTCGCACATCCCGAGATCTACCCGCTGCCGAACAAGACTCCAGCAGCAAGTTCGTCTGTGAACTATGTTGGCTCTTCCGGTCAAGCCACGGTAAACGATCAAGGGGACGCAAAGATCGACTGGCGCGCAACGAATAGCGACACTCTCTCCGGCCGCTTCTCAATCGGACGGGAACACGATGGCTTCTCCAAAGTCGCTCTGCCCACGGATATCCCCACCAATAACAACGATCCCTACACTGGCTTCATCGTGAACTGGACCCATGTCTTCTCTCCTAGCATCGTCAACGAAGCTCGTGCGGGTTACGGCCGGACACGTTATATCCAAACACCTACCGATGTCTCTGGAAATTGGGGAGTCACCGGCAACTCGAAGCTCGGCATACCAGGAACCCAGCTCGTCCCTGGTTTCAGCACTCTTGTAATCGGGAACGGGCCAAACTCCGGCACTGTCGATGACATCGGTGCACCATCAACCCAGGACGGGAATGGCGCCTATGGCGGTATCGACAGCGACAGCATCGTGAATGCCTACACGTACGGCGACAACCTTACCTGGCAGCATGGTAAGCAAACGATAAAGTTCGGTGTGCAGGTTCTGCGCTACCAGGAGAATCGCTACTACTCCGGCAACGACGGCACGCTCGGATTCTTCAACTTCAACAGTTCCGTCGACGACTTTCTGCATGACAGCGTTACAAACGAGGGCCAGGGCGCTCTAACCGGCCGCTGGGGTCAGCGCCAATATCGCGACGCTGCCTTCGTGCAGGACGACTACAAGCTCAGCTCCAACCTCACTGTCAACCTCGGTCTCCGCTGGGAGTATGACCAGCCCTATACCGAAGTCAACAACAAGCAGGCAAACATCAACCTAACAACTGGTGCGATCACGAATGCTGGCGTCAATGGCGCACCCCGCGCCCTCTACAACGCATACTGGGCAGGGTTCATGCCCAGGCTCGGCTTCGCCTGGTCGCCAGAGGCGCTCCACGAAAAATTCGTTCTTCGAGGTGGATACGGCATCACGAACTTCCTAGAAGGAACAGGAGCAAATCTTCGCTTGACTCTCAATCCACCCTTCTTCGTCGACGCGTCGTGCACGGTCGGTCTTCCTTGCGCCAATGGCGGTCAATTGGCAATCACCCAAGGCTTCTATAGGCCAGCTAATCCCTCTGTCTACGCCGGCAACGTTCGCGCATGGCAGAAGAATCTAAAACCAGCTCTCATCCAGCAGTTCAACCTCACCTCGGAGTATCAGCTCGACAGCTTTACTTCGCTCACAGTTGCCTACCTCGGACAGAACGGAAACCATCTGGTGGATCCGCGCGAAGGCAACCAGCGCGCCTGCCTTACTTGCGCTCTACCCATTACGACTCTGTCCCTTCTGAATCCGGCACTCAGCCAGATCACAAACATCAGCTTCACAGAGTCTGAAGCTGTGATGAACTACAACTCACTTCAAGTAACCGGACGTCGTCGCCTCAGCCACGGCCTCGAGTTCCTCGCCAACTGGACCTACAGCAAGGGCCTGAGCAACAACCTTGGCTACTACGGTGCTAGTGGCGGCGCGGGCGACTCACAGAGTGCCTACTGGCAGGATGCATACAGCGGACGCGCCGACTATGGTCCGGAGTTCTTCGATGCCCGCCACAACATCTCTGTCTCCGGGTACTACGAGCTGCCCTTCGGTCGCGGACGCCAGTTCGCCAGCAACATTAACCGCTTAGCCGACGAAGCTATCGGAGGCTGGAAGTTCAGCACGGTTATGAGCTTCCACACCGGCTTCCCGATCACGGTAAGCTCGAACGCCCTGTATTCCACCTCAGTCAACGCAAGAGCAGCTCGTGCCAATCACCTTCGCTCTATGAAGGTAGTTGGAAGAACCTCACATAACTGGTTCGGAACGGATCCTTCTGCGCAGCCCTGCGCCAACGACACCGACAATGGAGTCTGCGCGTACAGTGCACAGAGTGCATTCAGCTTCGGCAGCGCCGCCGTTGGATCGGAACGCGCCCCGAGTTACCAGCAGGTTGACCTGTCTCTCTCGAAGGACTTCGCAATCACTGAAGGAAGCCACCTCGAGTTCCGCAGCGACTTCCTGAACGCCTTCAACATGGTCAGTCTCTCTCCGCCGAGCAACAACGCCACCCCAGGCAATTCGTTCGGACAAATCACAACCGCAGTCAACGAACCCCGTAACATCCAACTCGCACTGAAGTTCGTCTTCTAACGTCGAGGTGGCGATTTCATAAAAAGGGCGGCGAAAGAACTTCGCCGTCCTTTTTATTTGGTGTCTGATCTGACAAAATCCTCATCCAGGTTATCTCCAATGTCGTCGGTTCAATTCACTAACTAGTTAGCAATCTGGGATAAAATTCATGAAGGTTCGCAACAGTTTTTCCAAACTCAGAGTATGTCATAGTCTCTCGCAGGGATTAATTATTCTGACGCTATCTATGTGCGCTCCTGTCCCTTCACACGCTGCAGCATCTCCTGCACCAAAGCAGGAGATCATCGCGTACATCTTTCCAAAAGACAGAATCATCGCGCCCGGAGAAGTCTCAGCAGAAAAATTGACGCGCATCAACTACGCCTTTGCCGATCTACAGAATGGCAAAATCGTCGAGGGCTTCGCGCACGACGCTGAAAACTTCGCTGCCCTCAATGCACTCAAGCACGCCAACCCGTCTCTAACCGTATTGGTTTCGATTGGTGGATGGGCATGGTCGGGCAACTTCTCCGATATGGCTCTTACGAAACAACGCAGAAAGATCTTCATCGAAAGCACCGTTCAATTCATAGAAAAATACGATCTCGATGGCCTGGACATCGATTGGGAGTATCCCGGGATGTCCGGCGACAATCATCGGTTTCGCCCCGAGGACAAGCAAAACTACACCCTTCTACTCAAAGAGTTGAGGGCACGATTCAACCACGAAGAGAAGAAGCTTCATCGTCACCTTGTGACATCTATCGCAACAGGCGCGTCAACAGAGTTCCTCGAACACACCGAAATGGCCAAAGTGCAAAAGTACGTGGACACCGTCAACCTGATGTCCTACGACTACTACGTTCCGAGTTGGGATAAAACCACCGGACACCACGCGCCGCTCTTCACCAATCCGGCCGATCCAAAGAAAATCTCCGCCGACCGTACGATTCACGAGTATGAGAGTGCCGGCGTGCCGGCGAAAAAACTAGTGCTTGGCGTGCCCTTCTATGGAAAGAGCTGGACTCAGGTTCCCAATCAAAACCACGGACTCTTTCAGCCGGGCAAGGAAGCGCCCAACACCTATCTCCCGTACAGCTCTCTAATCAGCTTGCAGAGCAGCGGTTACATCCGGTACTGGGATGCTCAAGCTTCTGCTCCCTATCTCTACAATCCGGACACACAGACCTTCATATCGTATGAAGACCCTGAATCGCTAAAAAAGAAATGTGAGTACGGGCTTGATCACAAACTAGCCGGCGTCATGTTCTGGGAGTACTCCGGCGATTCTGCCAACGCTCTCTTAGATTCGATCGATACCGGTCTTCAGTATCATCCCGCCACGGCAACGGAGTCCAAATGAATTCGACGATAGAACTGCCCCTGACGAGCGTGACCAGTTCAACCCGTGCCAGCCGCGTCGCATCCATCGACATCTTTCGCGGACTCACGATGACCCTCATGATCTTTGTTAACGAATTGGCCGCAGTCAAAGGCCTTCCCTGGTGGAACTATCACGCCCCCGCAAAGGTCGACGCCATGACCTACGTCGATATGGTGTTCCCAGCTTTCTTATTCATCCTGGGGATGACAATTCCTATCGCCCTCGAACATCGCATTCGTAAAAACCCATCGCTGCCTGCTCTCTCGCTCCATGTGATCCTGCGCACCATTGCCTTGATCGTCCTCGGCCTCATTCTCGCAAACGCAGAGGTTGGGAGCCGTTCGCTGATGGGGATCGATCCAATGCTATGGACCATCCTCGCCCTCATCGGTGCCGTACTTTATTGGAACGTATACAGCCGCTCCGAACGCCACAAAACTCTATTTCGCATCCTGCGCTTTTCCGGCCTGGTATTGATGGTCGCAATGTTTGCCATCTTCCGCAGAGCGATGCCCGACGGACACGCCGCATGGATCAGTACCTCTTATCCAGAGATCTTGGGATTGCTCGGATACACCTACTTCGCCGTCTCAATCCTATACATCGCAACTCGCCGATGGCGCTGGGCACCCCTCGCATGGTTTATCGCTATGACGGCCCTCTGCGTCGCATCAACGGCAAAGTGGATCCCATTCCCGGGCCATATTCCCCTCTACGTCTGGCCGTTCGGTAACGGAGCCATGGCTTCAATCGCATTGGCAGGTGTCGTCACCTCGGGCATCTTTGTAGATAGCCGCAGCCTCCGGCCGACCACCCTTCGACAAAAATCGATCGCCGCCATCTCATTCGGCGGCATCACGCTCCTAGGCGGATGGCTCCTTACTCCACTAGGCATCTCGAAGATCCGCGCCACTCCAACCTGGTGTCTCTACAGCATCGGCTGCAGCGTCCTACTATTCACGCTGCTCTACTGGGTCTGCGATGTCCGGCGAGCAGTGCGCTGGGCTGCATTCACGCGCCCAGCCGGCGAGAACACACTCCTCACCTATCTGCTCCCTGACTTTTACTTCTTCATCGCGTCCGCGTGTGGCTTTACATACTTTGCCGAGCACGCTAACTCCGGCTTCGCGGGCGTACTGAGATGCATGATCTTTACCGCATTGATCCTGGCGCTCGCTGCCCTTCTAACGAAATGGAAGCTAAGACTTCAGATCTAACCGACACACAGTAACCCGCGCTAGCCGCGGCTGGGACTCTTCCCAAGCAGCTCGCGCGCAATCACCATCCGTTGAATCTCGCTCGTCCCCTCGCCGATGGGACACAGCCTCACATCGCGGTAGAACTTCTCCGCCGGATAATCCTTGATGAACCCATATCCTCCATGAATCTGCACCCCCTCGTCGCAGATCCTGCACGCCGCCTCGCTCGCATACAGCTTTGCCATCGCCGACTCCAGCGTCACCTTCTTGCCTGCGTCCTTCATCTGCGCCGCACGCATCGTCAACAACCACGCCGCGTCCAGCTGCGTCGCCATATCTGCCAGCTTGAACTGAATCGCCTGAAACTCGCTGATCGCCTTCCCGAACTGTCGTCTCTCCTGCGCATACTTCATCGCCGCATCGAGCGCACCCCGTGCCATCCCAAGACTCAGCGCAGCAATTGAAATTCTCCCTCCATCCAGCACGCGCATCGCATCTTTGAACCCGTCTCCCTCTTTGCCAACCAGGTTCTCCGCCGGAACCTCGCAGTCCTCGAAGATCAGCTCTGCCGTATCGCTCGCTCGCAAGCCCAGCTTGTTCTCCTTGCGCCCCGACCTGAACCCCTTAGTCCCGCGCTCCACCACAAACGCCGAGATCCCGCCACGTGTTCCCTTCTCCTTATCCGTCACCGCGAGCACCACAGCGCAGTTCGCATAAGTCCCGTTGGTGATGAACGTCTTACTCCCGTTCAGCACCCACTTGTCTCCCTGCTTCACCGCCGTAGTGCGCGCACCACCCGCATCCGAACCCGATCCTGGCTCCGTCAAACCCCATGCACCAAGCCACTGCCCGCTCGCCAGCTTCGGAATCCACCGCTTCCTCTGCTCATCGTTACCACCCAGCATGATGTGATTCGTACAGAGCGAATTGTGCGCCGCGACGATAATTCCGACACTCCCGTCCACCCGCGAGAGCTCCTCAATCGCCAGCACGTACTCCACGTAGCCCATCCCCGCACCGCCCAGCGACTCGGGAAAGATCACGCCCAGCAAACCCATCTCTCCAAGCTTCTTCACCACCTCATGCGGAAACTCGCTCTTTTCATCCCACTCCGAAACGTGGGGTGCAATCTCGCCCTCAGCAAAGGCTCGTACCGCACTCTGTAACTGCTTCTGCTCATCCGTCAACCCAAACATGAACCCTCCAGCGCGTTATAACCTGCGCTAATACATGTATCACATCCATGCATACTCTGGCACGTGCAACAAATGGCCCGCCGGATGGGCCCACTGCGCGTGGGGGCGGTCACTTCGTAACATGTGTACTGCTTCGCGTGGCGCTCCCGTTGGTCGCGAAGAAAAATGATTCCGACCAACGGGAGGCCTATGTCGCTCAGCCTGCCCAGACCGGTATACGCGTCACGAAGTGACCGCCCTCCGCGCAGGAGGCCCGCCCGGCAGGACACAATCGTCAGATCTTATCCAGCGCCTGTCCCAAATCCGCGACAATATCCTCCACATCCTCGATCCCCACCGACACACGCATCAATCCATCCGTGATCCCCAGGCGCGCACGCCCCTCGGCCCCCACCGCAGCATGCGTCATAGTCGCCGGATGACAGATCAGCGTCTCAACTCCTCCGAGGGACTCTGCCAGCAGACCAAGCCTCAGCCCCTTGGCAAACCTGTTGGCCTTCTCCAGCGACCCCAGTTCCATCGAGATCATCGACCCGAAACCATGCTGTTGCCGCTTCGCCAGTTCATGCTGCGGATGTTCCACCAGCCCGGGATAAAACACCTGCTGCACCTTTGCATGACCCTTCAAAAACTCAGCAACCACGCGGCCATTTGCATCATGCTGCTTCATCCGCACAGCCAGCGTCTTCACTCCGCGCAGCAGCAGATAGCTCTCAAACGGCGACAGGATTCCACCCGTACACTTCTGCACAAACCGAAACGTATCCGCATGCTCCGGCTTGGTGCAGATCAACACGCCACCCAGTCCATCCGAGTGGCCATTCAAAAACTTCGTCGTCGAGTGCATCACGATATCGGCGCCCAATGCGATCGGCTGCTGCAGATAGGGCGACAGAAACGTGTTGTCCACGCTCAACTCCACACCCTTCGCATGGCAGATCCTCGCTACCGCGCCAATATCCGTCAGAGACATCATCGGATTCGTCGGCGTCTCGATATGCACCAGTTTCGTTGCCGGAGTAATCGCAGCCGCAACATTCTCAGCCACGCTCGTGTCGACATAGGTAAACGTCAGCCCATAGTTCGTCAGTACCTTGTCGAACAGCCGCCCCGTCCCACCGTACACATTATCCGAGCAGACCACGTGGTCGCCCGACTTCATCATCGTGCACAGCGCCGTAATCGCCGCCATCCCGCTGCCGAACACATGAGCACTCGTCCCGCCTTCGAGCGAGCACAGGCTCTCCTCCAATGCATCCCGTGTCGGATTCGTCAGCCGCGCGTACTCATGCCCCTTGTTCTTCCCGATCTCCTCCTGCTGATACGTCGAGGTCAGATAAATCGGCACATTCACCGCGCCCGTCAACTCGTCCGGAGCCTGCCCATCGTGAATCGCTCGCGTTGCAAACCCAGCTCTCTTCTTCGCTTCTGTCATTTGTAACCTCAATTATCACAATTTATTCAAATCTAAAAATTAGTCCAGCAGCGCCTTCGACAAATAGCGCTCCGCCGAATCAGGAATCACCGTAACCACTCTCTTCCCCGCTCCAAGCTCCCGCGCCACATCCACCGCCGCGCACAGCATCGCCCCTGCGCTCGACCCTGCAAACACACCCTCTTCCGCAGCCAGTCGTCTCACCATCTTCAACGCCGGCTCGTCCATCACCATCATCACGCGATCGCACACAGAGCGGTCAAACGTCGCAGGAATAAACGAAACCCCAATCCCCTCCACCTTATGCGGTCCCGGCTCGCCGCCCTCCAGCACACTCCCCTGCGGCTCCACCGCTACCGTCAAAATCGCCGCACGCTTCTTCTTGAAGAATCGAGCCACTCCAGTAAACGTCCCCGCCGATCCCACCCCCGAGACCCACGCATCCACCCGCCCTTCCATCTGCTCCCAAATCTCCACCGCCGTCGTCTCCTCATGAAAGTCAGGGTTCGCCGGATTCTCAAACTGCAGCGCAGCAAACGCCCCCGGCGTCTCTTTCTCGAACTGCAACGCCCGTCGAATCGCCCCCGCCATCCCCTCGGCCTCAGGCGTTCGCTCCACCGTCGCACCAAGCCCGCGCATCAGCTTGCACTTCTCCTCGGCAAACTGCTCCGGCACGTACAGCATCACCTTGTATCCGCGATTGACTCCGATCAGCGCAAGCCCAACGCCGGTATTCCCAGCCGTCGCCTCCACAATCGTGCCACCAGGCTGCAACACGCCCCGCCGCTCAGCGTCCAGCACAATCCCAAGCGCCGCTCTATCCTTGATGCTTCCACCAGGATTCAAGTACTCGAGCTTCGCCCAGATCTCTCCGCAGCCGTCACTGCCACTTCCCTGTTCAAGCCGGCGCAGACGAACCATAGGCGTCTGCCCCACTAACTCCAAGATGCTCTCAACAACCTTCATCAACCCAATCCTTCACAAGCAAAAATCGATCGTCAGATCAATCTGACAGACTTCAATCTGACAGACGGAGGCGTCCTGTGGCAATCGCCCGCAACTCCATCAGCGATCCTACGCCTCAGTTCTTCTTTCCGGGATCACTAAAGCCGGCGCTCCCACCTTTGCTCGCGTCCGCCACCACCCTCGGATAATACCCCGTCCGCGTCCGCACCGACAGCCGGCCAAAGCTCTTGGACTTAGCCTCCACATGCACCTCGCGATACCCGCCCAGCGTCGGCGACTTCGTCGAGTGATACGAGATCGTGTACTGCGTGCGAATATCCTTCGCCACCTCCGCAGCGATCTCGTCCACCTGATTCACCGACTTCGGAAAATACGCCGCCCCACCCGTCTGCTCCGCCAGCGTCTCCAACACCCTGCGCGCATGTCGCGACTCGCGTTTATCCGTATCCTCGCCAAACAGCAGCCCCACACAATAGATCACCGGCCCATCGAGATCCTGAATCCTGCGAATCGTCTGCTCCAGCGTCGCGCTCGAAGCATTGTCTTCGCCATCTGTAATCACCAGCAGCACCTGCTTCGGATGCTTCGCGTTCTTCGCCAGATAATCCGCCGAAGCCACCAGCGCATCGTAGATCGCCGTGCCACCGCTCGACTTGATATATCCCAGCCCCTGCTGCAGCTTGTCGATATTGTTCGTAAAGTCCTGATCGATGAACGCCTCCCACGAGAAGTCCACCAGGAACTCTTCATCCTCGGGATTCGACAGCTTCACAAAATCAAGCGACGCCTTATCCACCGCCTGACGCTTGTCATACATCGACCCCGAGCTGTCGATCAGCAGTCCCAGCGACACCGGCAGGTCCTCATGACGAAACGAGTTGATCGTCTGCGGAACTCCATCTTCATAGATATGAAACGCATCTCTATCCAGCGTCTGAACCGACCGACCGCTTCCATCCAGCACCGTCGCATTCAGCCGCACCTCGTAAGCATCCTGCCGCAGCGTGTACTTGCCGTTCTCGCGCGCAATCGTTCCGGCCGCCACTCCCTGGGGCGCGCCAGTCTGACTCTGCGCCGGCAGATCAGGATCAGGCGAAGCCACAGGATCGCGATCCACCGTCAGAGAAGGCTGTTGCGAAGCGGGTTGTTGTTTCGCGGGTGGCTGCGAAGTTGTCTGCGGAGATGCGGGCCGCTGAGCCCATCCCGCCGACGCCCCACCGGCCATCAGCAACAACCATCCTGCGGCGGCCATCCCCGGCTGAAAACGTCTACTGCGAAGGTGCATAGTACCCCTGGCGATTATGTACCGTCAGGTTCGGAAGCCCTGGCGGCGGAACGAGTCGTATCTTCAATTTACGCCAGTTCCCATCCTGCTTCACCTCCGACGGCCTGTACCCGATCACATATTCATTTCTCAGCTCCGCGCTGATCCGCGAAGCAATATCTCCCAGATCCCCCATCTCCGACACCCGGAACATCCTTCCTCCAGTCATATCGCAGATATCCGTCAGCAGGATCGGCCCCAGCTGCTCCTCGGTCGTCGGCGCATACTGATCGAAGATCCCGATCGAGTAGATCTGCACATCGCTCTCCCGCACCACACGCCGCAACTCGCCCTCCGTATAACGGCTTCGATTATCTCCGCCATCCGAGATAATCAGCAACGCCTTCCGTTCAAACTTCGCCTGCTTCAGCTTATCCACACCAAGATAGATCGCATCGATCAGCGCCGTCCGATTCTCCGGCTTCAACATCACCATCCGCGCCTCCACGTCATCCACATCCGACGTGTAGTCCACAATCACCGCAGGACGATCGTTGAACCCCACCACGAAAAACTCGTCCTGCGGATTGGACGTCCTCAAAAACTCACTCAACGCCTTCCGCGCCCGTACAAACTTAGACGACATGCTCCCGCTCAAATCGAAGATGATCCCAATCGTCACCGGCGCATCCTGCGTCGAGAAGCTCTTGATCACCTGTCCCACATTATTGTCGAAGACCTCGAAGTTCTCCCGCTCCAACCCCGTCACCAGACGATTCATCGGATCGGTCACCGTCGCCGGAATCAGAACCAGGTTTACATCCACCCGAATCCGCGCATCCCGCCTCGAGGTTCCCAGCGCAGCCGCATTCGCCGCACCTTCAATCACCGGCTTCTTCTCCTCAGGAGTCTTCGGCGCAGCAGGCGGCGCAGGCGTATGAACCACATCCAGCGGATTCTCCTGCTCCTGCGCGTAGCAAACTCCACTCCTCGTTGCACCCCACAGACTCAGGCCCAGCAACACCACAAGCCCCCACCCGGCCCGACGCCCTCTCAGGCGACCCGCCATCCAATCTCTTCCCCCGTCGTCCCCCGCAACTACCCCGTCCCGTCTGTTGATCTCCATCTCGGCACCTATGCAATCCTCGCGACCACTCAGTTGTCGCACCATCTGTGGAGCCTTTTACCAATCACCCAACCCACAGCCCGCCAAGTCCATCAGATGCTGCGTTCTGAAGATAATAGACCCCGTGTCAACCCCTTTTGTCATCAATTCATCACAGCCTGCGCGCCGGTACTGTCTCGTCAACGTTCTACGTACGCATCCGGATTTATCCCGCCCCTTCTTACCCTCTCTTCACGTCCAACCCGTACAATCACCTCATATTCCAACTCTGGAGAACCCTCAAAGCATGGCCCGTCTTTACCCCTTCCGCGCCCTCCGTTACGACCCCGCCCGCGTCAACATGGAAGACGTTGTCACCCAGCCCTACGACAAGATCACCCCGGCCATGCAGCAGCACTACTACGAAGCCAGCCCCTACAACCTAATCCGCGTCATCCTCGGCAAACACGAGCCCGGCGACACCGAAGCGCAGGACTTCCTCCCCCACGGCGAACAGGCCCGCAACGTCTACACCCGCGCCGCCGAAACCCTCCGCGAGTGGCGTCGCGACCGCGTCCTCGCCGAAGAGTCCGAGCCAGCCGTCTACGGCTACTCCCAAACTTACACAGTGCCCTGCGAAGTCCCCGGCACCCCCGAAACCCGCGAACGCCGCGGCTTCATCGCCCTCGGCCACCTCTACGACTACGCCGACAAGGTCGTCTACCGCCACGAACAGACCTTCCCCAAGCACAAGTCCGACCGCCTCGCCCTCTTCAAGGCCACCCGCGCCTACTGCGAGCAGATCTACATGCTCTACTCCGACCCCGCCTTCACCGCCGAAAAGCTCATCTTCGGCGCCAGCGGCCCCGGCAAAGACTTCAGCGGCATGATCGGCCCCGACACCGCCCCAGCCGACCTCGCCATCACCGACGAGTACAACGTCGTCCATCGCGTCTGGAAGATCACCGACCCCAACACCATCAATCTCCTCCTCACCGCCATGGCCGACAAGAAGCTCATCATCGCCGACGGCCACCACCGCTACGAGACCTCCGTCGCCTACGCCAAGGAGCGCTCCGCCCAGCTCAAACTCCCCTTCAAGCAGGCCATCCCCGGCGACGAAGACAGCTCCCCCTCCGTCATCGCCGACGGCGACACCCGCTCCACCCTACCCGTCCCCGCCTTCCCCGAAGCCGCCATGATGATGACCTTCGTCAACATGGACGCCCCCGGCATCACCATCCTGCCCACCCACCGCGTCGTCCACGGCCTGACCAGCTTCAGCTCACCCGACTTCGTCACCAAAGCCAGCGCCTTCTTCAACGTCAAAGAGCTCCCCACACCCGACCTAGCCGCGCTCAACGCCACCCCCGGCACCGCCTTCCTCGCCGCCACCGGCGACGGCAACTACCTCCTCACCCCCAAGCCCGACGTCATCGCAGCCGCCCTCAAAGGCATCTCCCCCCGTCAGGCCCAGCTCGACGTCGTCCAACTCCACAGCATCATCCTCGACAAGCTCCTCGGCCTCGATCAGGACACCATCACCCGTCTCGGCAACGTCCGCTACATCCGCGAGGCCGACGAAGCCACCGCGCTCGTCGCCAGCGGCGACGCCGACATCGCCTTCCTCATCAAACCCATCACCCTCGACCAGCTCCGCGACATCTCCCTCTCCGGCGACGTCATGCCCCAGAAATCCACCGACTTCTACCCCAAACTCCTAAGCGGCCTCGCCATCTACGCCCTCGACTAACCAGCGAAGCAGACATGAACCAGACTGATCTCAAAGCTGAAGTCGATGCGAACGGATTTGCCATTCGAGAGGCCGTCCTCTCCCCGGGTGAGGTGGAGAAGCTGCTGCTTTCGCTCGAAAGAATCGGGCAAGACGGACCTGTAAGAAAGCGCGGAGGAGTCTTTGCCATCCGAAACCTTTTAGACGCATCCTCTGAAATCCGGAACGTCGCTCATTCACCCGCTGTCCGCGAGTTGGTCGAACCTATTCTGGGATCGGAGTTCTTTCCAGTCAGAGGTATCCTCTTCGACAAAATCCCAGATGCAAACTGGAAAGTACCGTGGCATCAGGATGTGACGATTGCAGTTCAAGACAAGGTCGAAACCGAAGGTTTTGGACCGTGGTCCGTAAAGGCCGAAGTACTTCATGTTCAACCGCCAGCCTCAATTCTGGAGTGCATGCTCTCTGTCCGGCTTCATCTCGACGATTGTGGCGAAGAAAACGGAGCGTTGCGCGTCATTCCCGGTTCGCATAAACGCGGTCGAATTCCCGAGGACCAAATCCAATCCATTCGAGATATCTCGCACGAAGCTGTTTGCAGCGCGAAACTTGGCGGAGCGTTGCTAATGCGGCCTCTTTTGCTTCATGCTTCATCTCCTTCTCGAATACCCGGGCATCGGCGAGTCGTTCACATCGATTTCGCCGCCTCCTCCCTTCCATCTGGAATGCGCTGGTTCTCTGAGACTGCTCCTGCCGCAGTTTGAATCAGGATTGGCACTGTTAGCGCCATCCGCCAAACCCATCCATTTACAATCAAACCCGCAACACTCAAACCCTTTGACCCTCCCCCTAAAGCAATTCGCCGCGTGCCTATCCCTCGTTCTCATCACGAGCCTGGCCGCCTACGCCCAGCAGCCCATCCCCCGCACCACCATCTTCCTCGACCCCGCCCACGGCGGCCCCGACCCCGGCGCGCGGCTCTCCGACAGCCTCCCCGAAAAATCCCTCACCCTCGCCTTCGCCACCCGCCTCCGCACCGTCCTCTCCACCGCTGGCTTCTCCGTCATCGCCACCCGCGACACCGACCCCACCGTCCCCTTCCCCACCGACCAGCGCGCCGAGATCGCCAACCACTCCCACCCCACCGCCTGCATCGTCCTCCACGCCACCGCCAGCGGCAACGGCGTCCACATCATCACCTCCGACGTCCCCCCGCCCCACGACGACACCGACACCCGCCACGTCATCCCCTGGGACACCGCCCAATCCGCCTCCATCCCCCAGAGCCTCGCCCTCGCCAACGCCCTCGGCCTCGCCCTCCTTCACTCCCGCCTGCCCGTCCTCCTCAGCCGCGCCTCCCTCCGCCCACTCGACAACCTCACCTGCCCCGCCGTCGCCATAGAGATCGCGCCTCTCACCCCCGCCGACGGCGAAGTCACCCCGGTCACCGACGCCAACTACCAGCAGCAGATCGCCGAAGCCATCATCACCGGCCTCACCAGCTGGCGCCGGAACCAGCTCGGAGCCGCCCGATGATCCCCCGCTACCAGCGCATCCTCTTCTGGAGCCTCTTCGGCGGCATCCTCCTCATGTCGGCCTTTCTCCTCCGCGGCTGCGAGCAGGCCCACAAGCGCCTCGCCGCCCTCAACAACGCCACCCCCATCGCCGCCCCCACCGCCACCACCACCGAAGACATCACGCTCTACCTCGCCAGCGACGACGACGCCTCCATCACCCCCACCACCGAATCCTTCGCCCTGCCCCAGGCCCCCACCCTCCGCGCCCGCACGCTCCTCGAGCACCTCCTCGCAACCTACTCCCTCCCCACCTCCAAACACCCCCTCCAAAGCGGCCCCGCCGTCGACGACGTCTTCCTCCTGGCTCCCCGCGAGACCAACCAGAACAACAAGCCGAACAAACCGAACAAGCCTTCATCCGACCCATCGCAACCCAACCAGTTAGCCATCGTCAACCTCCACAGCTCCTTCGTAGACAATCACCCCTCGGGCATCCAGGTCGAAGCCCTCACCGTGCAATCGATCGTCGGCACCCTCCACTCTGCGCTCCCCCAGATCACCGGAGTCCGCTTCCTGGTCGACGGCCAGCCCCACGACACCCTCGCCGGCCACGCCGACCTCCTCCGCACCTACCCCGCGGTCGACACCACCTCCCACCCAGCCCCACCCACCGAAACTCCTCAGCTATAAAAGAAAGAGCCTTTAAACATAAATAGCTCAACCTCCGCCCTTGCTTTTGTTCTTACCGTCATCCTGAGCGCAGCGAAGGATCCCGAAGACCACCAATCATTCACAACCTTCCGAACCTTTCCGCCAAAACAATAACAAGAGCCTTCACCAAACAAGCAGCCTGAGCAACAGAAACAACCTTCAACAAAAACGAAAAGAACTTCAGCAATAACAAAACAGCCATGACCGACAGCACCGCAGCCAATCCAAACACCGCAAAATCCCTCACCATCGGCGTCTTCGACTCAGGCTTCGGCGGCCTCACCGTCCTCCGCGCCCTCCTCCCGCTCATCCCGCACGCCCATTACATCTTCCTAGGCGACACGGCACGCCTCCCCTACGGCTCCAAGTCCCGCGAAACCGTAGCCCGCTACGCCGTCTCCAGCGCAAAGTTCCTCCACGAGCAAGGCGCCGACCTCCTCGTCATCGCCTGCAACACCGCCACCGCCCTCGCCCTCCCCGACATCCAGCAAGCCCTGCCCATCCCCGTCATCGGCGTAGTAGAACCCGGAGCCCAGGCAGCCCTCGCAACCCATGCATCGTCGCATCAAGACTCGTTATTTCGACCGCAGCGTGATGCCTCCTCGACCCAATCAAAAGATTCGTCATTTCGACCGTACCCTGAGCAAGCGAAGCGCGTCGAAGGGGGAGTGGAGAAACCCGCTTCTTCACCGTCAACGACTCAACTCACTCAACCCAACCACGTCCTCGTCCTCGCCACTCAAGCCACAGTCCAATCCCACGCCTACACCCACGCCCTCAGCGCCCTCGGCCTCGAAGCCAGCGAAAAAGCCTGCCCACTCCTCGTCCCCCTCGTCGAAGAGGGCTGGACCAACCACCCCGTCACCGACGAAGTCCTAAAGATCTACCTCACCGAAGCCCTCGCCGCCGCACCCGCGACGCAGACCCTCCTCCTCGGCTGCACCCACTACCCCCTCATCGAGCCCGCCATCCACCGCATCCTCGACGCCATAGGCCACCCCCTCACCATCATCGACTCCGCCGACGCCACCGCCCGAGCCACCGCCACGCTCGTCGCCCACCATTTCCCCAACCTCACCCCCACCGTCAAACCCGCCTGCACCTTCTACGCCACCGACTCCATAGAAAAATTCCAGCGCCTCGGCTCCAACTTCCTCGGCCAACCCGTCACCGAAGTCAACCTAGTCGACCTGGGCGGCTAAACCACCGCGACAAAAACTGAAGCCACCGGCAACCGATTTTTCTACACCCTACCCCCTACTCCCTATACCCTGTCCCTATGCCCTACCTGCTCAAAACCGAACCCACCAAATACTCCTTCGAAGACCTCGAGCGCGACGGCGAGACCACCTGGGACGGCATCTCCAACAACCAGGCCCTCCTCAACCTGCGCGGCATGAAGAAGGGCGACAAGCTCGTCATCTACCACTCCGTCGTCGGCAAAGCAGCCGTAGGCACAGCGAAGGTCGTCTCCGTCGACGCCACCGACCCCAAAAATCCCCAGGTCCGCATCCAGCCCGTCAAGCGCCTCAAAACAGAAAAATCCCTCGACGCCATCCGCACTGCCGCCGTCTTCAAAGACTCCATCATGTTCCGCCAGTTTCGCCTCTCCGTCGTCCCACTCACCGACGCCCAGTACGACTGGCTCACCGCCTCCTGATTCGAGTTGCGGTAAATTACTTCCTGAATCACCTAAGGTTCTTTTGCTTCTGACATCTCTGCGCTTACAATCCCCACACAAGGCTGCAAGGAATGTCCTTTATCGCATCGATAGATGTCGGCACTCTTCTCGGCTGTCAGATCGTTTTGACGCTGGTATATGCGATCGTCTTTTTCTGCATGAAGTCCATCTATCCTTATCTGCGCGGCGCAGGCGCCGTCGCCCTTGCCTTCTTTGCGGCAACTATCTCCAACATCCTTCTCCTGCTGTCCGGCTCCATACCGGCTTTCTTCTCGATTGGTCTCGCCCATTGCCTCCTGCTCTCTGCATTCGTCCTGTTCTACACTGGCGTCCTCCACTTCTTTAAGAGTCCTCGCACGATTCGCTACGCCTGGGCCCTCACCTATATCACGTCTGCCCTGATCTTCTATCTGGTCCTATCGCACGACCACACCAGGACCCTCTCCTACATCATTGCCGTCAGTTTTTTTCTGGTGCGCGGAGTTATCGCACTCGAAATACTCCGGCACTCAACCGACAGGATCTTCCTGAAGATCTTCGCCTTTCTCATGGCAGCCTATGCCATCTTCGCCTTGAATCGCGTCATCTTCCTGCTGATCTACGCCGCCCCGCCAAACCCGGCACAGCGAAATTTTCTGCAAACCGTCTCCGTCCTGTTCAGCGTCTCCTTTGCCTTCCTCATTGGCCTCTCCTTCCTGCTCATGCTCTGCGGCGACCTCCTCACCCTGGTCAAAGATGAGTCGGAACGGGACCTGCTCTCCGGCGTCCTCAACCGCCGTGGCATTGAGCAAAGACTCGACACCGAACTCAAGCGCGCCGAGCGCGGCGGCCACAACCTGTCCATAGCCCTCATCGACATCGACCACTTCAAAACCATCAACGACTACGCCGGACACGCAGCCGGCGACACCGCCCTCCGCGACGTCGTCTCCGCCATCTCCAGCCGTATGCGCGCCTATGACTCCCTCGGCCGCTTCGGCGGCGACGAATTTCTCCTCATCTTTCCCAACACCTCCTCTGCCGACGCCCTCATCGTCTCCTCCCGGATCAAACAGTCGGTACGCGAGCTCTCCAGCCCCGGCGCAGAACTTTCGCTCACCATCAGCATCGGCCTCACCCAGGCCGCTCCAGGCGAACTCGCGGGCCCATTCCTCGCCCGCGCCGACAAGGCCCTCTACAACGCCAAAAATGCCGGCCGGAACTGCTGCCGCATCCTCCTTCACGGGACAGATGCCGAAGCCGGTTCCGAGCGCGTCATCCTCCCCCCAAGTCGCAGCAACCTCCTGCAGCAATAGCTCTCGTCCACGCCGACTGCTATCCGGCTCACTGCCTAAGCCTTCTTCAGAATCACCTTCTTCTCAAAATAAGAAGCATTCGCCATATGGCAGGCCGCCGCCGCATGGTGTCCAAACACCACATCCTCCGCCACCGGCTTCCGCGACCGCACCGCATCGAAGAACGTCGCCAGGTGCGGCCGCAGATCATCCCACGACGGCCCCTTCCACATCATCGTGTCATCCAGCGGATGCTCCGCCAGAAACGCATCGTGCTCCGCATGCCACTGCTTCTCATACTGCGCATGCATCGCCGCCGGAAACCCATTGATCCCATACGCCGGCGACCGATCCACCCCCAGCTGAGGAATCAACGTAACCGTATTGCTGTTCGAAATCTCGATCACGCCCTTCGGCCCCATCACCCGCGTCACCTCCGGCGTCTCCGTCCCCAGCGTCAGCCGCACCGTAACCGCAACATCGCCATACTCAAACTCCGTCACCATTAGGTCCGGCATATTCCGCCCATCCTTCCAGCGATATATCCCCCCAATCGAATAAGCCCGATCAGGAATTGCATTAATTCCAGTTACAAATTGCATACCGCTCAGCAGATGCACCATCAGGTCTCCCGCCATCCCCGTCCCGTACTCATGGAACGCACGCCACCGCGCAAACGCAATCGGATCGAACGCCTTCTTAGGCGCAGTCCCCTCCCACGTCGCCCAGTCCAGCGTCTCCGGCGACAGATCCAGCGGCGGCGGATACACCCACGCCCCACCCGGCGAGTTCCTCCCCAGTTGCAACTCCACCTGGTGCACCTCGCCAATCGCGCCCGAGTCATACAACTCCTTCGCCTTCGCAAACACCTTCGAACTCACCCTCTGCGAACCCACTTGCACAAAGTTCTTGCTCCCCTTCACCACCTCCACCATCTCCTCGCCCTCAGCGATGGTGTGCGACATCGGCTTCTCGCAGTGCACGTCCTTCCCGGCACGAATCGCATCCACCGTGATCTGCTTATGCCAGTGATCCGGCACCGCAACAATCACCGCCTCGATATTCTTGTCCTCCAGAATCTCCTGATACCGTCGCGTCGTCTTGATGTTCGGTCCAGCAATCTCCTTCGCAAGCGTATGTCGCCCGTCATACAGATCGCACGCGGCAACGCACTGCGCCTGCGGCAGACTCACCGCGTTCCTGAGCAGCTGGGACCCCTGAATCCCCACCCCAATGCTTGCAAACCGTACCCGGTCCCCATTCGCCACCGGCTGCGCCTGCTCCTGCCCAAGCACCACCGCACCGGGCGACACACCCGGCAACGCCGCCGCCATAGCCAACCCGCTCCCCGTCTGCAAAAACCGCCTGCGCGAAAACTCCGACATCAAAATATCCTCCTCAACCAGCGCCTCCACTATAGAAGAATCAGCTGTCCTCTCGCGCAGCTCTCATCCTGCTATCCTTTCTGTTGGGCCGCGCATCCACCGCCCAAGCCGTCTCGAAAGGATCACCGAGCATCATGATTGACCTCAAAGGCAAAGTAGCCGTCGTCTTCGGCCTCGCCAACAAACGCAGCATCGCCTGGGGCGTAGCCCAGAAGCTCTTTGAAGCCGGCGCCACCCTCGCCATCTGCTACCAGAACGAGCGCCTCCAGCGCGAAGCCGAAGAGCTCGCCGCCGATCTGCCCGGAACCAAGACCTTCCGCTGCGACGTCTCCATCGACGCCGACATCGACGGTGTCATCAACCAGCTCAAATCCGCCTACGGCAAGATCGACATCCTCGTCCACTCCATCGGTTTTGCCCCGAACATCAAGAACAACGTCCTCAACACCACCCGCGAAGACTTCCGCATCGCGCACGACATCAGCGTCTACTCCCTCATCGCCCTCGCCCGCGCCGCCGAGCCTCTCATGGCCGAAGGCAGCTCCATCCTCACCCTCACCTACTACGGCGCAGAAAAAGTCTTCCCCAACTACAACATCATGGGTGTCGCCAAGGCCGGACTCGAAGCCGCCGTCCGCTACCTCGCCTCCGATCTCGGAGCAAAAAAAATCCGTGTCAACGCCATCTCCGCCGGCCCCATCAAGACCCTCGCCGCCCGCGGCATCAGCGACTTCACCAGCATCCTCACCGCAGTCGAACAGCGCGCCCCACTCCATCGCAACGTCGACGCCTTAGAAGTCGGCAACACTGCCCTCTTCCTCTCGAGCCCCCTCGCCAGCGGCATCACCGGCGAAATCACCTTCGTAGACTGCGGCTTCAACATCACCGGCCTCTAGCTTCCTCCCAAATAACACCACCGTCATCTCGACCGAAGCAGCTCACAGTCTTATCGTGAGTTGCGCAGTGGAGAGACCCCCGCATTTCGCCTTTGCTTTTCATCTTCCACTCCACTCTTTTCGAGTATCCTTCACTCGTCATCAAAAAGGAGCCAACATGACCATCGCTGAAATTCTCCTCCAGGACTTCGACACCGAGATCTCCAACACCCGCCGCACCCTCGAGCGCGTCCCCGAAGGCAAGAACGACTGGAAGTGTCACGACAAGTCCATGGTCCTCGGCAAGCTCGCCATGCACTGCGCCACCCTGCCCCTCTTCGGCTCCTACATCATCCTCGACGACGACATGGACATGGCCGCCCCAAAACGTCCCCACGTCCCGCTCGAGTTCACCACCACCGCAAATGCATTGCAAAACCTGGACGAGAGCGCCGCCGCCTGCCGCAAGGCCATCGCCGCATCCTCCGACGAAGACCTCGCCAAACTCTGGAAGTTCAGCTACGGCGACCAGATCATCTCGAACAAACCCCGCTCGCTCACCTTCCGCCAGATGTGTTTCAACCACCTCATCCACCACACCGCGCAGCTAGGCGTCTATCTCCGCCTCAACGACATCCCCGTCCCCGCACTCTACGGCCCCTCCGCCGACGAGCAGTGGTCAGCCTGAGAGCAAGCCCTCAGGCTGCACCTCAAGGCCGCTTGTAAACCACCCCGTTCTTCATCACAAACGAAACCTTCGTAGTCGCCGAAATATCCACCAGCGGATCTCCCGGCACCGCGATCACGTCCGCAAAGTATCCAGCCTTCAACTCCCCAATCTTTCCCGCCCAACCCAGTAGCCTCGCACCATTCAACAGATCCGCCTGCAACACCGCAGCCGGCTTCATGCCAAACTCCACCATCAACTCCAGCTCACGCGCCTGAGTCCCATGCGGAAACGGCCCCACATCGCTCCCCACCACCATCGGCACTCCCGCCGCCAGCTGCTTCTTGAACTCCGCCGCATGGTAGGTCTGCTCCGTGCGATCCCACTCCGCCCGCGCCGGAGTAGCCGCATGTTCCGCAAAGTACTCCGCAATCGCAAACGTCGGCACTGCATAAATCTGCTTCTCCTTCATCGCCTTCATCGTCGCATCGCTCAACTGATACGCATGATCCACCGAAGCCACGCCCGCCGCCACCGCAAACCCCGTCCCCGGCTCCCCCGTGGCATGCACTGCAACCCCACGCCCAGAACCCGCACCACCGCCCGTCCGCTCGGCCTCTTTCACCGCCGCTGCAAGCTCCGCCTCCGTGTACTGATACGGTGTCTCAAACCCGCCATCATGAAACAAATCCCTGCCCGTCTCATACACCTTCGTAAAGTCCGCCCCACCCTTCCGCTGCTCCCGCATCACCTTCACAATCTCCTCACTCGAATCCGCATAGTCCGCATTCGAGAGCACCCTCTGCGCCGGGTTATACCCGATCGCATCCTCATGCCCACCCGTCAAATCAATCGCATTGCAGCTCATCCGCATCCGCGGCCCCGGAATCAACCCGGAGTTGATCGCATTCCGCACCGCAACGTCCGCACAGCCCGCGCCTTCGGTGCCCATATCGCGCTCAGCGGTAAACCCCGCCATCAGATCCGCCTTCGCCGCGCCCGCCGCGATCAAAGTCCGCTCCGGCACACTCTCCTGCACCGTCTGCAGATCTTCCGCCCCCGGATGCAGAAACAGATGCACATGCGCATCAATCAACCCCGGCATCAACGTCGCGTCCCCCAAATCAATCATCTCCGCGCCAGCAGGCCGCTCCACCTGCGGACCCACCGCAACAATCCTCTCTCCTTCCACCAGCACCTCACCCGGAGCCACCAACTTCCCCGCAGCCACATCCAGCATCCGAGCCGCATGCAGCACCACCACATGCTTAGCTGGCGCCGCATCCTGCGCCAAGCAAATCGCCGACGCCGCAAAACCAGCAACCAACCCGCATCCAAGCCCACCGACAAGCCCACCGACAAGCCCACAAAGAAGTTTTTTCATAGTTCCAGCAGCATACCGCACACTCGCAAACAACCCACCCCCCGCCACGCAGCACTTTCCAATTGACTTGACAATCCATCCACGCTAAACACAACCATGCCCCCTCATCTTCCAGTCCTCCTTCGCCGGACACTCGTCCTCGTCACAATCCTCATCTCCCCCGCATTCGCCGCGAATCCCAAACTCATCATCCGCAACGCCCGCATCATGACCATGGCCGCCAACCAGCGCGAACCCATCAACGGCTATCTCTCCATCGCACCAGACGGCACCATCCTGGCCGTCGCCGCCGGAGAACCGCCCGCAACTCTCCACGCCGACAAGATCATCGACGCCCACGGCGACCTCATGATCCCCGGCTTCATCTCCGCGCACAGCCACCTCTGGCAGGCAGCCTACCGAGGTCTCGCCGCCGACAAGACCCTGCCCGGCTGGATCGACGATCTCTACGGAGTCCACGCCTCCAAAGCCTCCCCGGAAGATATGTACTGGTTCGCTCTCCTCGGCTCGCTCGACCACCTCGAGCACGGCATCACCACCGCCTACAACTTCACCTACGGTGGCCGAGCCAAAACCGCCGAGTTGAACAATCAGTTCGAAGAAGCCCAGTTCCGCGGGGCAGCCGAGTCCGGCATCCGCTTCGTGCACAGCTACGGCCCCGACCGCATGTCTCCCGCCATCACCATCGACCAGGCCCGCACACGCCTCAAGACCTTCCTCGACTGGACCGCCAATCAACCACCCGACCCCCGCTTCCTCAGCGTCATGATCAGCGGCATGACCGCCTTCAACAACACCTACCAGCAGTCCGTCATGGAAGCCGCCATGATGAAGGAGTTCCACCTCGGCAACCAAACCCACTACATTGAAGCGCCCGACGACCAAGGCGAACAGCGTTCCAAATTCCGCTGGCTCATGGACAGCGGCCTGCTCACCAACCAGCTCATCTTCGGCCACTTCATTCACACCGACGACTTCATCCTCCAGCAGACCTCTCAGGCCGGAGCCTCCATGTCGTGGAACCCGCTCTCGAACGGCCGCCTCGCCTCAGGTGTCGCCGATATACCGAAGTACCTCAAGATGGGCATCCGCGTCGGCATGGGCGTCGATGGCGAAGCCAGCGCCGACCTCGCCGACCCCTTCGAAAACATGCGCACCGGCCTCTACGCCATCCACGACAAGTACGAAGACGCCACCATCATGAGCCCCTACCAGGTCCTCTGGCTCCACACCATGGGCTCAGCCGACGTCCTCAACGTCAAAGACAAACTAGGCTCCCTCGAACCCGGCAAGTTCGCCGACCTCCTCCTCATCAACCCGAAGCGTCTCGGCGTCTCCCTCGAAGACCCCTACGCCAACCTCGTCCTCATCGCAGCCGAACGCGACATCGACAGCGTCTACGTCGGTGGCGAGCTCATGGTCGAGCACAATCAACTCCTCCACCACGACCTGGACAAAGTGCAATCAGAATCCAACCGCCGAGTCCTCGCGCAACACTAACGCCTATCCACTAAAGCCCCACCGTCGACGAAGCCGGGTGCCCCATACATCGAACTTGATGTATGGGCATCGGGCGAAGCCCGACCGCTCTCCTCCACCAACCAACATACCCGCAACAAGGAAGACCTACCCAACCTTCTCCGTCAACTCTGCCCACCGCGCATACAACCCATCTGCTTCCTCCTGCGCCGCCTCCATCTCCGCCAGCGCGGCCGTCAACCGCCCCGCATCTACTGCCACCGCCGGATCTTCAATCATCTCCCGAGCCTTCTGCAGCCGATCCTCCGCCGCCTCCACCGCTGCCTCAATCCCCGCGTACTCACGAGCCTCCAGATAAGAAAGCTTCTTCTTCCCACCCGAATTCGAAGCCCCATTCGAAGCGCTCGTTGCAGCCGCCGGCAAAACCGCAACCCCCGCAGCCCCCGGAGCGATCGCCTCCTCCACCTTCACACCCCGCCACTGCTCCCACTGCGAGTAGTCCGCAAACATCTCCGAACCACCCCGCCCATCCAGCCCCAGCACAATCGTCGATACCCGATCCAACATGTAACGATCATGGGTCACTAATACCAACGCGCCCGTGTACTCGAGCAAACTCTCCTCCAGAATCTCCAGCGTCGCAATATCCAGATCGTTCGTCGGCTCATCCAGCAGCAGCAAATCCGCAGGCTCCAACATCAACTTCGCGATCAATACACGAGCCCGCTCGCCGCCACTCAGCCTCTCTACCGGCTGGTTCAGCTGCTCACTCGTAAACAAAAACTTCGTAGCATAACTCGCCACATGCACCACGCGTCCCTGATAAACAACCGAGTCCGAATCCGGAGCCAGCGCCCGTCGCAGCGTCACGCCCTCCTCCAGCTCACGCATCTGGCTGAAGTAGACAATCTTCAGCGAAGCCGCCTTCTTGATCGTCCCCTGCGAAGGCTCCAGCTCACCAGTCAGCAACCGCAGCAGCGTAGTCTTTCCGCTCCCATTCGGCCCCACCAGACCCACGCGCATCCCGGAGGTCACCAGAAAATTCAACCCCTCCACAATCTTCCGATCCCCCAGCACAACCGAGACATCCTCCAACTCCACCAGCCTCTTCGTCTGCCGATCCGTCGCCGAAAAATCAATCCCCGCGCTAGAAGTCTGCACTCGCGAATTCACTTCCTTCAACTGCCCAATCAGATCCTGCGCATTATCGATCCGCGCCTTGGCCTTCGTACTCCTCGCCTTCGGTCCGCGCCGCAGCCAGTCCACCTCAATCTTCACGCGATTCTTCAGCGCATCCTGCAGCTTGCTCTGCGCCTCCATATACGCCTGCTTGCCCTCAATAAACTTCGAGTAACTCCCCTTCACCCGCAGTAGCCCCTCGGCATACACGCGATTCAGTTCGACTATCTCTGTCGCAACATTCTCAAGAAAATAACGATCATGGCTGATAAGCACACAAGCAAAACTACCCTCATTCAGCAGCTCCTCCAGCCACGCAATCCCGGCTAAATCCAGATGGTTCGTCGGCTCATCCAGCAGCAGCACATCCGGATGCGTCACCACCGCCTCCGCAATCGCCAGCCGCTTCCGCCACCCACCGCTCAGCCGCGCCGCCTCCGCATCAAGACTCGGAAACCCCGTCCGCCCCGAAGTCTCCCGCAGCCGTCCTTCATGTTCTCCTTCGGACACCTTCGCCCGCACCAGCGCAGCCTCCAGCACCTCACGCACCGTCACCCCTGGCGCAAACACCGACTCCTGCGCCACGTATCCCACCCGAGCCCGCTTCCGCACCGCAACGTCACCGGCATCGGCGTCTTCATCCCCCGCCAGCACCTTCAACAGCGTAGACTTCCCCGCGCCATTAGGCCCAATCAGCCCAATGCGATCTCCATCCGAAACAGTAAAACTGATCTCACGAAACAAAGGCGTAGCGCCAAAGGCCTTAGTCAAACCCTGCGCATTTAAGATTGGTGGCATTTCTCTAGTGTAAATTGCATTACTGCCACCGTTGCCTCGAGGTGAACTACGATGAGCTTTTACCGCTGGACGTCCATCCTTTTCTTGCTTGCCGCGATCTCCGTCTCAAGCAAATCGCACAAGATCTTCGCCAGCGCCTTGCCGCCTAATGTCCACGCCTCTTCCTCGGTAAATGGACGGTTTCTCGTTGTGGCTGAATGGGAATACGAGAACCCAAACGATAAACTTCGAAGAATTCGACGGACCACCTACAAAATCATGGAAACGGAGAGTTTCATCAATAGCAAAGACCGCCTAACCTCTCCTGTAAAGTTCTGGTCAGATTCAGCATGGAGTTGGGAGGTCACCCTTGAAGGGCTCGAAGGAAAGCGGATTTTCTGGCCGATGATCAGCGATGATGGAAAATCGCTCATTCTCATAGCTGTCACTGCGCCTATCCCTGGACAACCAGTGCTTGAGATTTATCAGAGAAATGACCACAAGGGGCAACTCATCCGTAGCTATCAGATCACCGATCTTTGGACTCCAAAACAGGTTGATCCTGATGGAAGAGGTTTGTTTATCTTTACTGACGCCACTCCCGAATGGTTTGCCGGCGCAATCCTTTCATTCTCATCTGATGGCCAACAGTTGATCTATCGCAATCAATGGAACGAGGTTCTAAGGATCAGAGTCGACGACGGCGTGATCTCGCGAAGCAATCGTTGAAACTTCTCCTTCGTAGTCTTCTAAAATTAATCCAGATCAAAATCCCTCAACGGCCGATCCGTCAGCGGAGTCTCCTTCGCCTTCTTCACCGCCTCGGCAAACTTCTTCGCCATCACATCATCCTTGTTCTTCTGCGCATCCACGCTCTGCTGAAAGATCGAATCCCTCCGCGCATCCGCCTCGCGCAACGCCTTCGCCGCCTCGCCAAAGTCCTCGAACATCTTCTTTTTCGGAGCAGACGTATGCGCAATCACCGATCGCGTCACCGGATCCACCTTCAACATCGCCCCACAATCCGGACACATCACCTCAAACGGCTGATCACTCAATCCCATCGCAACACCTCACCCACCCATTCTAAAACCGCCAACAAAAACCCGTTAGCATTCTGTCTCTCGCTCGATCGACAGAACCGGTCTACCGACAGTGTCTGTCAAGCTGACGTCTTCGCATCTGGGTACCCCACGGCTTCAGCCTTGGGTCTCTCAGCCCACCAAAGATACCGGGCTTTAGCCCCTGGGGTATGCTTTCCTGCAGTTCACCGACAAGGCTTCAAAAAAATCCATCAAAGCCGCACCACCACATGCCCCGGACACTGATTCCCCGCCACCCCCACCAACTTCTCCACCAACCCATCCCCATACCGCGCCATAAACCAAACTCCCGCCACCACCCTCTCCTGCGGATGCCCCCCCGGAAACACATTCAGCACAATTGCCTCCGCATGCTTCCGCAGACTCGCCTCCTTCTGCAGCTCAAACGTAGCCGCCATCCTCCGCAGCCTGTTCATCTGGTACCGCATCTTCGAACCCGAAACCTCCGCCGACCGCCCCAGCGACTCATCCATCCCCGCAAGGTACTCCGTCAGCGCATTCAACTCTGTCTCCACCGCATTCCCAACAGCCGCAATCTTGCGCTTCCCCTCAATCGGCATCGCCCGCGCACCCAGCCTCTGCGCCAGCGCCTCCGCCGTCGTCATCGCATCCGGCAACTGGACCTCATCCTTATCCATCACGGTCGCAATCGCCGGCTCCAGCAGCGTCGCGCTCAACCGCGGGAGCACCGGCGTGATCCGACCCATTCCGAAGATCGCTTCATACAAAACCGCACTCTGCGCAAAGTAAGCGATCTCCGCCGGCCCACCCACATAGGCCGCCGTCGGCAGCAACGTATCCTGAAACACCGGCCGCAGCAGCGCATTCGGGCTCAACCTCTCCGGCGTCGTCTCCAGAATCGCAATCAACTCCGCCGTCGAATAACTCCGCCCCCCAGCCTTCCACTGAGCATCCCCATCAACCGACGCACTGCGCCGCAGAGCCACCCGCTCTCCCGTCGCCTCATCCAGCAGAAACAACATCGACCCGCCCTCGGCCACCAGCACCTGCGCATGATACCCACGCGCCACCAGCTCCTCACCCCGAGCAATCAAAGCATCCTGCAACTCCGCCGCATGTTCGATCGCATAGCGCAGCGTGCTCGCCCCCAGCGCATGAAACTCCCGCGACGCCGCATCCATCACCACCAGCCCCTGCTCCGCAAAGATCTTCGCCATCAATCGCCCGAAGGCCAGCGCCAACGAAGGCCGCCTCCCGCCCTCAGGCCCATAACACTCTCGCAGCCACTCGCTCACCGGAGCGAACTCCAGCAGCTCACTCGCCCGCTCCAGCACCGCCTCCAGCTCAGGCCCCGGAACCACCCCACCCACCGGCACCGCCCTCGCCACCTTCAACCCAGCGCGCAGCGTCTCCACCGAACTCTTCGTCAGCAGGGAAACCTGATCTACCTCTTCCAGATCATGGTCCTCCGTCGCCATCCAGAACACCGGCACATGCTCGACGCCCGTTGCCTTCGTAGCCTCCTTCGCCCGCGCCACCGCCGTAGCCGCCTTCAAAATCGTCAACAGCGGCCCACCGAACAGCACCACCTGCTGCCCCGTCACCACCGCCCGCGCCCCTGCGCGCAACTTCGCAATATTCGCCTTCGCGGCGTCCCCCGCACCAAACTCAACCGCCTGCTTCTCCAACAGATCCGCCAACGCTCCGGCATCCTTCACCGGCTCGCCCCTTCCGATCCATCTCCCCGTAAACGGCTCTGCACCATACCACCGCCGAATCGCAGAGTCCCCGGCGCTCTCCGCCATCGCAAGATAGTCGCGATAGATCTGCGACACATGCGGCAACACCGTGATCGGAAAACACTCAACGCTCATGCAGACCTGTCCTCAGCCTCGTTCCCTAGGGCAACACGCAGCCCACAACATTTTTTCCGCGCATTCGGTTGGATGCCCGTCACCCAAGTCTAGATGCAGGATGATACTTTAGCCTCATGGCCGCAAAAAGAAAGCAGATAACCAAGCCGAGCGCCCCCCAGACCCAAGCCGCAAAACCAACAGCAGCAACCACCATCAAACCCGCGTCCGGCATCAAGCCCACATCCAGGTTCGCCAAGCCCAAACTCATCTCCTCCAAACTCACCTACAAAGGCAAAGTCTTCTCCGTCTTCACCGACAAGGTCGAAGAGCCCAGCGGCTTCGTCCACACCCGCGACGTCATCCGCCACAACGGCTCCGTCGTCATCCTCGCCGTCGACGAGTCAAAGAACCCCTCCGACCCCGAGATCATTCTTATCCGTCAGTTCCGCCACGCCGCCGGGCAGTTCCTCATCGAGCTCCCCGCCGGCCGCGTCGACGCCAACGAAGCCACCCTCGCCGCCGCCAAGCGCGAGATGATCGAAGAGACCGGCTACCGCGCCAAACGCTGGACCCTCCTCACCAAATACTTCGCCAGCCCCGGCTTCCTCGGCGAGTGGATGCAGATCTACCTCGCCCGCGACCTCCGCCAGGGCGCCTCCGCCCCCGAGCCCGACGAAAACATCGAGGTCTTCCGCCTCCCCCTCTCCGAAGCCCTCGCCCTCATCGCCGCCAATAAGATCCACGACGGCAAAACCCTCATCGGTCTCATGCTTTACGACTCAGCTCGTCGCGCTGGCCGCCTCTAAAAAACACCTCCCGCAAGCAAGCGTTCTGTCAAGCCTCCACCAGACATGACGCATATTTATTTAGAGGTTTTTACACTCTTTCATATCCCATCAAAGCCTCACACACGAACTCACCCTCCACTCCTATCCACATTACTTGGGTGCAAGTTCGTAACCAGACACGCCTGCCTCTCTCAAAAAACCCCAACGACAATTACCCCTCCGGAAAACTCCTCCTCCCCTCTTTGCGTCACATCTTCCAGATGGCGCTACCGTTGAAACGCTTTCAGTTCGCGGCGCACCATAGTACAGAACCAAAGAAAGGGAGTCGCTCCAGTGGCACAATACAAGGGCACGGTGAAGTGGTTTAACAACGCAAAAGGCTACGGCTTCCTGGGTCGCGACGGCGGGGCCGACGTCTTCGTCCACTACAGCTCCATCCAACGTGAGGGCTACAAGAGCCTCAAAGAGGGGGACGAGGTAGAGTTCGACATCATCCAGGGCACCAAGGGGCCTCAGGCCGATCAGGTAGCTCGTCTCAAAGAAGCGAGTCAGAGTCAAGCGAGTCAAAGTCAGTAGTGGTCTCTTCCTTTCAGGTCGGTGCAGTGGCTCGCACGACCAGCCCTGCTCGATCCCTGTAAGCCTCCTCCCAAATCTGTTGCATACTGACCTCAGTGGCCGCACGCGCCTCTGACGCTCTCCCATGGACAATATCTCGATCGCCCGCCTCCTCGACGAAACCGCCTCCCTCCTCGAGATCGACTCCGCCGACCCCTTCCGCATCCGCTCCTACCGCCGCGCCGCCGAAGCCGTCGAGCAGCAAACCACGCAGCTCTCCACCATCGCCGACGACCCCAAGCAGCTTCTCGCCATCGCCGGCATCGGCAAAGGCATGGTCGCCAACATCCAGGCCCTCCTCACCACCGGCACCATGCCTCTCCGCGAAGAGCTCCTGCAAAAGTACAAACCCACCATGCTCGAACTCCTCCGCCTCCCCGGCATGGGCCCCAAAACGGTAGCGCTCGTCTGGTCTGCCTGCCAGGTATGCGACATCGACGGCCTCGAAGCAGCCGCCAAAGCCGGCCATCTCACCAAGCTCCCCCGCATGGGCGAAAAGTTCGTCACCAAGCTCCTCAAAGGCATCGAAGACCACCGCAAAAACTCCAGCCGCTTCCGCATCGACAAGGCCCAGCAGCACGCCGACACCATCATCAACCTCATCCGAGCCTTCCCCGGCATCGACGAGATTATCCCCGCAGGCTCCCTCCGCCGCGGCCGCGAGACCGTAGGCGACCTCGACCTCCTCGCCACCGGCCCCGCCTGCGAACCCGACGTCGTCTCTGCGGCCGTCGAGCACGTCGCCGCTCTTCCCCTCATCGACAAGCTCATCGCCAAAGGTCAGAACAAAGTCTCCTTCACCCTCCGCAACAATCTCCAGGTCGACGTCCGCCTCCTCCCCCGCGCCAGCTACGGCGCCGCTCTCCAATACTTCACCGGCAGCAAGATGCACAACGTAGCCCTGCGCCAGCGCGCCATCAAACGCGGCCTCACCCTCAGCGAGTACGCACTCCTGCGTCTCGAAGACAACGTCATCGTAGCCGCCGCATCTGAAGCCGAGATCTACAACGCCCTCGACCTCGACTACATCCCACCCGAGCTCCGCGAGAACGGCGGCGAGCTCGAAGCCGCCGCAACCCACACGCTCCCGCAGCTCATCACCCTCGCCGACATTCGCGGCGACCTCCACATGCACACCGAGGCCACCGACGGCCGCGACACCATCCGCCAGATGGCCGAAGCCGCCCTCGCCCGCGGCCTCGCCTACATCGCCATCACCGACCACAGCAAAAACCTCGCCATGACCAACGGCCTCGACGACACGAGGGCCCTCGCCCACATCAAGCGCATCCGCGAGATCGACGCCGAGTTCGCCGAGGAGTTTGCCGCCGGCAACAAGTCGTCTGCTACTCCCTATTCCCTACACCCTACCCCCTCGCCCTTCCGCATCCTCCCCGGCATCGAAGTAGACATCCTCGCCGACGGAGCCCTCGACCTCGACGACTCCACCCTCGCCCAGATGGACATCGTCGTAGCCAGCATCCACTCCCACTTCAATCAACCCGCAGAAGAGATGACCGCCCGCGTCCTCCGCGCCATCGAGAACCCACACGTCCGCATCCTCGGCCATCCCACCGGCCGCAAGGTCCTCGGCCGCGAAGCCTACGCCATCAATATCGACACCATCTTAAAATCCGCCGCACAAAAAGGCGTAGCCGTCGAACACAATGCCAGCCCCGCCCGCGCCGACCTCAACGACCTCCACCTCCGCCTCGCCAAAAAACACAACTGCAAGATCGTCATCAACACCGACGCCCACGCCACCGAAGAGCTCGACCAGATGCGTTACGGCATCACCCAGCTCCGCCGCGCCTGGCTCACCCCCACCGACATCCTCAACACCCAGCCCACCGCCCAAGCCCTCCTCCAGCAACTCCGCCCCAAACCCTGAGACCGGGAACCAAACCACTCCCCCACCGTATCTAGCCTCAGCCGAAATAACATCTCTCAGCGACAGGAGCCTATCGTGCGCAAATCACTCTGCTACGCCCTCGCACTGATCCTTGCAACCACACTCACGGCGCACGCGGCTCAGACTGACACGCAATCGAACTCCCACTCCGACTCCATGAACTGCACCGAGTTCGACAAGCCCATCACCACGCACGACTACATCAGCGCCCCCTCTGACATCCTCCACCCCCACCACCTCGAACTCACTCGTCCCTTCGCCCCCAGTGGGAAATTAAAGCTCCACATCTGCCGCGCCGACCTGCGCATCAACACTCGGCCCGACGCCAAAGAGATCAAGCTCACCGTCAACCTCGACACCCAATCAGGCAGCTACACCGTCGCCGACTATATCCAGACCATCCGCGTCCAGCCAGACAAAGGCGTCATCAATCTCAACTTCCCCAAAGCCGCCCACGCAACCGTAACCGTCACCCTACCCATGGGTCAGAACTCCGAAAATGAGATCAACCTCGGCTACGGCGACCTCGACTTCAACGCAATCGGCAGTGCCGGCAACCGCGAGATCAACGTAGGCATGGGTCACATGCAACTCATCGTCGACAAAGACAAGAACTACTCCAAGATGGAAGTCAACGTAGGCATGGGCTCTCTCCACGACCACCGCCCCGGCGGCCACGACGGCCACATCGTCGTCAGCAAAGACTACGCAGGCACCGGCGCAGGCTCACTCCAGATCAACGTAGGCATGGGCTCGCTCGACATCCGCAACGACTAACTCCACATATCAAGCCCCCCCGGCCTCTCCGCCCGTACTCCAAACTGCTCCCGCGAAGCCTCGCAATTAAAACGCATAGCTTCTCCCGCCCTCTGGCTGCTATGCTTCCCCGCTGTGAGCCCACGCCCTGACATCTCGTCTCATCCGTCTGCTCCCGTCCAGCAAGCGCAGAACCCACCTCTCGCTGCGCTGCACCTTGAAGAACCTGCGAGGACCTCCATGAGAAAGCCTGAACGCAGCTTCTGGCAGATCTGGAATATGAGCTTCGGCTTCCTCGGCATTCAGTTCGGCTGGGGCCTCCAGATGGCCAACATGAGCGCCATCTACGAGTACCTCGGAGCCCGCGCCGATCAAATCCCCATCCTCTGGCTCGCCGCTCCCCTCACCGGCCTGCTCATCCAGCCCATCATCGGAAACGCCAGCGACCACACCTGGGGCCCTCTTGGCCGCCGCCGCCCCTACTTCCTCGTCGGAGCCATCCTCAGCTCCCTCATGCTCCTCTTCATGCCCAACTGCTCCAGCCTCTGGATGGCGGCAGGCATGCTCTGGATCCTCGATGCCTCCATCAACGTCAGCATGGAGCCCTTCCGCGCCTTCGTCGCCGACATCCTCCCCGAAGGACAGCGCACTCGCGGATTCGCCATGCAGAGCCTCTTCATCGGCCTCGGCGCCGTCATCGCCTCCGCACTTCCCTGGCTCCTCACCAACGTCTTCCACATGACCCAGGTCGTCGGCGACACCCGCGCCGTCCCCACCACCGTCCGCATCTCGTTCTACATCGGCGCGGTGGCCTATCTCGGCGCGGTCTTATGGACCATCTTCACCACGCCCGAATATCCCCCCGAGAACATGGAAGCATTTCGCCGCGCCAAAAAAGAGAAAGCCGGCCTGATCGCCGGCGCAAAGGAGATCCTCTCCGCAATCGCCCACACTCCGGAGACCATGCGCAGGCTCGGTCCCGTCCAGCTCTTCACCTGGCTCGGTCTCTTCTGCATGTGGCTCTACTTCCCCGTCGCCGTCGCCCACAACGTCTTCGGCGCGACAGACCCCGCCTCACCCCTCTACAAAGAAGGCATCGAGTGGGGAGGCATCTGCTTCGCAGCCTACTCTGCCGTCTGCTTCGCCTTCTCCTTCGCCCTGCCCTGGCTCGCCAAAAAAATCGGGAGAAAAAAGACCCACACCGCCTGCCTCCTCTGCGGAGCCATCGGCCTCATCTCCGTCGTCGTCATGCACAACAAGTACATGCTGCTCTTCACCATGCTCGGCGTAGGCATCGCCTGGGCCAGCACACTCTCCATGCCCTACGCAATGCTCGCCGCCACCCTCCCCCCGGAGCGCACCGGTGTCTACATGGGCATCTTCAACTTCTTCGTCGTCACGCCCGAAATCCTGGCCTCGCTCTTCTTCGGCTGGATCATGACTCACTTTCTCCACAACAACCGCATCTACGCCATCATCGCCGGTGGCCTCTGCATGCTCATCGCAGCCGCCCTCATGCAGCGAGTCACCGATCCCCGCACCCTCAGCGTTCAGGACATATAAACACAAGCAACGAACGAAAAAAATAACCAACAAACGCAGAAAAGCCCCGGCTCCCACCGAGGCTCTCTCCAAGTTCGAAACGACTACTTCGTCTTCTTCATCCGCTTCACCACCCCAGCCAGCGAGTGCTCATTCATCGCCGCCACCGCATCCCCGCGCACCTTCTTGATCCACGCGCCCACAGCCTTATCCTCGATGCTCAGCCAATCCCCGGCCGACGCCTCAAACACATCCCCCAAACCGATCTGCTTGGCCGGAAGCTTCAGCTTCGCGCCCCCGTGCGGCCCCTTCTTCTGTTCAATCAACCCCGCCTTATGCAGCAGCAGAAAAGACCTCCGCACCATCACGGCGCTCTCTTTCAGCTCCTCTGCAATCGCTGACGATGTATGCATTGCCCCCGGCTCGCTCGCCAGCACCGCCAAAATTCGCACGCTCAACTGAAACCGCCCGCTCTGTGCCATTCAAAAAAGCTACCACACCCAGCCGAGGATTCGCCGACTCATCCCCCATCCGCGAAAAATTCTCCACCCCACCCCATGTAAACTTCTTCAGTGAACATCCTTTTTGTCGGCGACGTCTTCGGCTCCGCCGGCCGCCACATCGTCCGCGAACACCTCCCCCACGTCCTCGAAACCAACGCCGTCGACCTCCTCGTCATCAATGGAGAGAACGCCGCCGGCGGCTTCGGCATCACCCCCTCCATCGCAGAAGAGCTCTTCGACCTCGGCGCCCACGTCATCACCACCGGCAACCACATCTGGGACAAGCGCGAGATCTTCGAGTACATGACCGTCCCCGCCGACTCCCACGTCCGCGGCCGCCGCGTCCTCCGCCCCGCCAACTACGCCGTCGGCACCCCCGGCTTCGGCCTCTACCAGGGCGAGCTCCCCACCGGCCAGACCTACGCCGTCATGAACCTCCAGTGCCGCGTCTTCATGTCCTCCTGCGACGACCCCTTCCGCAAAGCCGACGAACTCCTCAGCAAGATCACCGCCAAAGTCATCCTCCTCGACCTCCACGGCGAGGCCACCAGCGAAAAAGTAGCCCTAGGCTGGTATCTCGACGGCCGCATCACCGCCCTCCTCGGCACCCACACCCACATCCCCACCGCCGACGAGCGCATCCTCCCCAACGGCACTGCCTACCAGACCGACGTCGGTATGTCCGGCCCCTACGACTCCGTCATCGGCGTAGAAAAAGAGCTAGTCCTCGCCCGATTCCTCACCGGCATGCCCGGCAAGTTCGAACCCGCCAAGGGCAACCCAAAGATGTGCGCCGCCCTCATCAACTGCGACGGAGCCACCGGCCGCGCCCATCACATCCAGCGCATCATGCTAGGCGAATAGTCCCGCAGAAAACGAAGAGCCTCACAGAAAAAGAGCAGCCCGCAAAGGCTGCTCTTTGTTCCCGTCGTCTCTATCACTCCCGTTCAAAAAAACTACTTCCTGCTAGCCGGCGGCACAATCCCATTCATCCGCAGATACTCCACCAGCTGTCCATAGTGGTCCGACGCATGCGCCACCAATCCCCCCGCCAGGCTCGCCCGCGTATTGGTCCCCTTCACGCTCTCAAACGCATTCTGCGCAGTCAATGTCGCAACCGCCTTATGCGCAAACACGAATGAAGTCTTCAGCGCCGCCACTGCCGCATCCTTGTTCTTGATATCGGCCAGCGCCTTTACATCCACATCCGGCTTCATCCCACCCACCATGCTGCCGTAGTAATAGTTCGCCGACGCCACATGCAGCACCATCTGCCGAAACGTGCTCACCGTCGCATATTCGCTTCCCTGCCCCGCCACAAAGATCGCAGCACTCGGGGCAAAGTCGTACTTCTCCGCCGGCATCGCCTCGGCCAGCGGCACAAACTCCTTCTCAAAATCACTCAGCATCCCATCGAAGCTCTTCGCCGGCTCAATCATCGTTCCCGCCGCAATCTTCGGCCCCTTCGCATCCATCTGCGCCTGCACGCCCGTCACACAACAACCAGCCAGCGCCAACACCACAACCATCCGCTTCATCATCATCCTCCAATTTTATTGGCAACGTCGCGACCGCAGTCGCAGAGCCGCGCGCTAAGCCTATCAGGTTTCGTCCCCGCGTATGTCACAAACAAATTCACGCACACCGTTGGTCGGAATCTTAGTTCACGACCAACGGGAGTGCCGGGCGAAGCGGTATACAACTCACGAAGTGACGCGCGAACCGGGGTCCCCGCAAACAGGTCTTCGTTTGTGGGGTGGCCAAGCGTAGGAGGCCCGTCCGGCAGGACTACGAAGCAGGAAACCCCACATGAGCCTTGATCTCCTCAATCTGTAACGCATGCCGGTCGCTGTGCCGGCCCACCAGCACCAGCCACTGATAGCAGTCAAGATCTCCAAACGCGATATGCGGAAAGAAGTGACCATGCAGATCAGCCTCCGTCTCCGCCGCAAACGCAACAGTCTCCGCCCGCGCCCCCCGCAGCTCCGCCATCAACTCGAGCCTGTCCGTCCAGCGGCCCACCGGAGACGCCGCCGCCCGAGCCTTGAGCTTCGTACTTCGGTCCTTCCCCACCCCAAGAACCAGGTGTTCTTTCGCAGCGGCCAGCCCACTCTTCTCCGGCTCCGCCGCCCCCTCCAGCGTCTTCGCGATCATCCCCCGGATGAAGCCCTCGAACACAACAAGATGTTCGACATTCTCCGCGATCGACCAACGCTCAGGCGTCTCCCGAAAGCTCCACTGCTCCTCCGACAATCCACGCACCAACTCCAACAGCCTCGCTTCACTCGAAGCCAACTCGTCCATAACCAGCCGTCTTTCTTGCTCTTCCATATCGCTATTACTACCCATTCCATCCACTTCATGCAAGACGGAAGAGCTATCTGCAGCAGGGTACAATCGCGAAACAAGAGCATGGAGCAATACATGCAAAATCCTTCCTTCGAAGTCATCAGTCTTTCGGCCGAATCAGCAACAGCGGAGAGCTACAACAACCATTCCATCGCTAACGTCAACGATCATGAAGTTCGCATAAGCGTCATGACCGAGTCCTATCACTGGCACTGCCATCCCGACTCCGACGAGAGTTTTCTTGCATTGGAAGGTGGCCTCTTCATTGATTTTGATGACCAGACCCTCGAGCTCTTGCCAGGCCACATGATTACCGTCAAGCGAGGCGTTCGTCACCGCACAAGACCGATCGGAAATCGCTCCGTCAACCTCACCTTCGAACGGGCGAACGCACAGACCGAGACGCTTCCCTCCCCAGAGGATTGACTCGGTTATTTGAGAATCGGAATGGCGATCACGACAGCCGCGGAACTATACCGTTTCCTAAGGTTTAGGCTGTGGCTCAGCCAATAACCCAAGCTGCTCCATCATGCCAACGTCATCCCGAGCTCCGTAATGATCGACGATCTTGCCATCGCGAATCTTGTACCAATGCATCACCTCGACCTCGAAGTGTTTATGGGTGGGAGGCACTCCAATCAATAAGCCTCCGTTTACTGATCGCCTCTGGACGCCAAGGTGAGTGCCGCTCTCGCGGCAACGAACAACGACCACATCGTCCTTCGCTACCAGATCAATGATGTCGAGACGAAAGTCAGGGAACGTCGTCCAAATGTCTTCATAAACCATTCTCAGGCGCTGACGTCCACCCGGCGTTCCAAAGTTCTTCGTATCCTCAGCATAGTAGGTCGACGCATTCTTCCAATCGCCGCGATTCATAGCCTCATGGTGCGCCCGAATCAAAGCCGCGTTCTCAGCCGACTTGTCCAGGTCAGCCGCAGCACAGTCTCTATTCACACCGAACGTCAAACACGAAAGCAACATCAAAACTGCAATCTTCATTAGATCTCCTCGGACATTGTGGTCTGTTGAATCTATCTAAAAACGTACTCCGCCGGAACGATTGCGCACGCCTGCCGCTCCTTCTGGGATGTGGCAATCTTCTAAGTCATATGCTGAGTCGCAAGTGCGGAGCCGATGGGTCATCATACTGCTCTACGCTCGATTTATCGGTCCCAAAACTGGACCCGGAGTAACACACAGTAAAATAAAATCATGCGCCGAATCTACATGGACGCCAACGCCACCACGCCTCTCCTCCCCGAGGTCTTCGAGGCCATGCGCCCCTTCTTCCTCGAGCACTACGGCAACGCCAGCTCCATTCACCAGCAGGGCCAGTTCGCCCGCGCCGCCGTCGACCACGCCCGCGACAGTGTCGCCCGCCTCCTCCACTGCCGCTCCTCCGAGATCGTCTTCACCTCCGGCGGCACCGAGAGCGACAACCTCGCCCTCTTCGGCACCCTCGAAAACGCCAAGCTCCTCGGCGAACCCGCCCACCTCATCACCACCAGCATCGAGCACGACGCCATCCTCCGCGCTGCCCAATCCCTCGAACAGTCCCTCGCAAAAAAGAAGGTAGGAGCCCTCAGCCGGGAGATCGAAGTCACCTTCCTCCCCAGCACCCCGCAAGGCCTCATCGAACCAGCCGCCTTACTGGCCGCCATCCGCCCCAACACCAGGCTCGTCAGCGTCATGTTCGCCAACAACGAGACCGGCGTCATCCAGCCCATCGCCGCGCTGGCCGCCATCGCCCACGCCGCCGGCGCGCTCTTCCACACCGACGCCGTCCAGGTCGTAGGCCGTCTCCCCCTCGACCTCAGCCCCAAAGGCCCGCTCAAGGACGTTGACCTCCTCACCCTCTCCGGCCACAAGATCTACGCCCCCAAAGGCATCGGAGCCCTCTTCGTCCGACGCAGCGTCCGCCTCGCCCCCATGCTCCACGGCGGCTCCCACGAGCGCCAGCGCCGCGCCGGAACCGAAAACGTAGCCGGCATCGTCGCGCTCGGCAAAGCCGCCGAACTAGCCCAGGCCTGGCTCGCCCAAACCCCGAGCACCACAGAAAATCCGAGTACCAACAAAAATCCGGGCACCCCCACAAATCCGGGTGCCCCATACATCGATTCTGATGTGTGGGCATCGGGCGCAAGCCCGACCGCTCTCCCCAGCCAAGCCGACAGCCCCACCCACCTCACCGCCCTACGCGACCGCCTCGAACAAAGCATCCTCTCCCAGGTAGAGGAGTGCGGCGTCAACGGAGCCGGAGCCCCCCGCGTCTCCAACACCACCAACCTCTACTTCGACCACATCGAAGCCGAAGCCCTCGTCATCGCCCTCGACCTCAAGGGCCTCTCCGTCAGCGGAGGCTCCGCCTGCCAGTCCGGCGCCACCGAACCCTCCCACGTCCTCACCGCCATGGGACTCTCCCCCGCCCGCGCCCGCGCCAGCATCCGCTTCTCCCTCTCCCGCCTCACCACCGCCGAAGAGATCGACCAGGCCCTCACCCTGATCCCCACCGCCGTAGCCCGCCTCCGCGACCTGAGCCCCACCTGGCGCAAGACCCCCGCCACCCTGATCCCTGCCTAACCCGACCAAAACAAAATCCGCCTCCCAAAGAGGCGGCCTACCCCACAAAAATAAAATCCAAAAAACCTGGCGTATCTTCATCACAGAAAAACACGCGGCGAAACACCACGTTCCACCGCGCATCTCACCACATCTTCACCATCAAAACACCACAACCAAAACACTGTTTTTCCCAAAAACCCCAGCAAAAACACCCTCACAGGTACCACGGAATATTAACCACCACAATCCGCTGATTCCCCTTCACCAGCAGCAGCAGCTTCAGCAGCTGAACCCGCTGATTATGCAGCGCATTCTCCCACCAGTGCCGCACCACCAGCTCCGGCAGCAGCACCGCCACCTTCCGCCCGGGATTCTTCTCCTCCAGCGTCAAAATGTAGTCCATCAGCGGATTGACAATAAACCGGTAATTCGAAAGAATCGTCACCAGCTCCGGCTCCTGCAGCCCCTCTTTCTTGATCGGCGCCATCACGTGCTCCTCCCAGATCTCCTCCAGGCTGCCCTCCTCATCATCCGAGTGCACATGCACCACCTTGATCTCTTTCGAAAGGAGCAGCCCGAACCGCATCGCCTTCTCTGTAATCCGGTCCCATCGCGCCATCGGTATCACCACAATAGGCTCCTGCAGATTCACCAGGTTCAACGGCGTCATATCCGCCATCTCCCGTCGCACCCGCGAGTAGTGCCGCTTCACCACCCACATAATCCCGATCAGCACCGGCACCAGCAGCGCCGTCACCCACGCGCCCGCCCGGAACTTCGCCACCAGCACGACGATCGTCGTAAGCCCCGTCGCCACCGCGCCAATGCCGTTCACAAACATGTGCCAGCCCCGTCCCGGATGCGCCTCGCCCTTCTTCCAATGCACCACCATTCCCGCCTGCGAGAGCGTGAAAGCCAGAAACGCTCCAATCGCATACAACGGAATCAGCCGGTCCGTCACACCGCCAAACAGAATCAGAATCACCGCCGTAAATGCCGTCAGCGCATAGATCCCGTGTGAGTACAGAAGCCGCCGCCCGCGCAGAATAAACACATGCGGCAGATAGTCATGCAACGCAATCGCCCGCGTCAGACGCGGGAAGTCCGCGAACGCCGTGTTCGCACTCAATGCCAGCGCCAGCAACACGCTACCCATCGTCAGAAAATAAAACCACCCGCGCCCAAAGACCGCAGTCACCAGCAAACTAAGCAGACTCTGAAACTGCGCCGCATCCGGATCCATCGGCATAATCCGGTAAGTCTTTGCCAGATACGCAATCCCAAACAACAGCACCATCAGTATGCCGATGATCACCGTCAGCGTCCGCTGCGCTCGCTGCACTCTCGGCTCGCCGAATGCCATCACGCCATTCGACACCGCCTCCACCCCGGTCATCGCCGCGCATCCACTCGCAAACGCCTTCAGCAGCATCCACGTTCCCAGCGTCCCCACCGTCGCCGGCAGCGCAGCAGGGATTGGAGCCATCGCCATCGGATGCCCACCAGCGTGAATCGTCTTCCACATCCCAACCACAATCAACGCGAGCAGCGTACTGACAAAAAGGAACGTAGGCAGCATGAATGCCGTCCCCGTATCCTTCACGCCGCGCATATTGACCAGCGCGAGAATCACCAGGATGATCAGACAGATCATCAGCGTATGCGGCTGTAGACTCGGCACCGCCGACGTCAACGCCGTCACGCCCGCCGAGATCCCCACCGCCGCCGTCAAAATATAGTCGATCATCAGCGCCGCAGCAGCCAGCAGCCCAGGCTTCTCCCCCAGATTCTCCGAGGCAACCGTATAGCTCCCACCCCCACCCGGATACGCCGCAATCGTCTGCCTGTAGCTGAAGTACACAATCGCCAGCAAAATCAGGATAGCCCCGATAATCCGCCAGCCATACTCCACCCCGCCAATCCCCAACGGAATCAGCAGCGTCATCGCCGCCTCTGGTCCGTACGCCGCGCTCGTCAGCCCATCCAGGCCAAAGATAGGGATTCCTGCAGCTACACCAATGTGCTCTGCCCGCTCCTCACTCGTCGCAAGCGGTCGTCCAATAATCGAATCTGTAAGTGACATACGATTTAGATCGTACCGCCTCTGTCAACTCAACTCACTCAATCTCTGCATTTAACCTGTCAGTCCCTGCAAAAATTTGTAAAGATCTCATAAAGACCGTGCCCGCAAGATCGCTCCCGCCCATCATTCCGTGCCGACCAGCGGGAGGCCCCACGCAGTTGATCCCCCAAAACAAGGTATACAAGTCACGAAGTGACCGCGGCCCGCGCAGGGCGCCCGTCCGGCAGGACCCAGCGCACCTATAATCAACTCACTAAAGCTTTCAGGAGAATCCATGTCCGCAGCCGCTCTCTACGACATCCCCGTCCACAAAATTACCGGCGAAGGCACCTCCCTCGCCGACTATCGCGGTAAAGTCCTCCTCATCGTCAACGTCGCCTCCAAGTGCGGTCTCACCCCCCAGTACGACGCCCTCGAAAAGATCTACGCCCGCTTCAAAGACTCCGGCCTCGTCGTCTGCGGCTTCCCTGCCAACGACTTCGGCGGCCAGGAGCCAGGCTCCAACGACGACATCCAGACCTTTTGCCGCTCCACCTTCGGCGTCGACTTCCCCATGTTCTCCAAGGTCACCGTCACCGGCCCCAACACCCATCCCCTCTATCAGTCCCTCATCGCCGCCCAGCCAAAGGCCACCAGCCCCGGCCGCGAAGCCTTCCGCGAAAACCTCAACGGCTTCCTCCAGCAGCACGGGGCCACCACCAACCCCGAACCCGGCATCCTCTGGAACTTCGAAAAGTTCCTCATCGACCGCAACGGCCGAGTCGCCGCCCGCTTCTCTCCCGAAGTCCTGCCCGACGACCCCACCGTAGTCGCCGCCATCGAATCCGCCCTCAACTCCTGAACATCGAACGAACCGGAGACGCATTCTGAGAGCATGTCTCAAAACTCCCCCAAATCGTCATTTCGACCGGAGCCGCGCAGTCTCATCGCGCGGCGGAGTGGAGAAACCCCCGCATTTCGCCCTTTGCTTCTATCTTTCGCCGATCCACAGCCTTCAGGCCCTTAGTGATGAGAAGCGTCTACCGAGGCCCCAAAAATCAGCCTGCATCCTTTCGTTCTCCTGATCCGTCTACACGTAATATCTAAAATCTTCACCTCACTTCGAGAGGAAAACTCCCGTTCATGATCGTCCGCCGCACCCTCCTGCCCCTGGCCCTGCTCACCCTCGGAACCCCTGCCCTTCTGCAAGCCCAGCAGACTCCCATCCAGATCACCGCCGACCTGTCCGAAGCTCCCCGCAAGCTCTACCACGCCGAAGTCGACATCCCCGTCCAGCCCGGCCCCGTCTCTCTCACCACCCCCAAGTGGATCCCCGGCAACCACCGCCCCACCGGCCCGGTCGATGACATCACCGGAGTCGTCTTCACCGTCAATGGTCCAGGCGGAACGAAAACAGTCCTTCCCTGGCGTCGCGACGACGAAGACCTCTACGAGTTCCACGTCACAGTCCCCGCCGGCGTCACCACCCTGCACGCCCATCTCGACTGCATCGTCACCGCCCGCGTCACCGACAAGCTAGCCGTCCTCGAATGGGAAAAACTCCTCCTCTACCCCGCGAAGACTCCCGTAAAAGACATCGCCATCCAGCCCTCCGTCATAGTTCCCGCAGGCTGGGGCATTGGCACCGCCCTCACCATCGCGAGCACGTCCCAGAACGGATTGTCTGGTCCGTTCAGTCCGGGGCCACCGGTGGTCACTACCTACGCCCCCACCACCGTCGAGCAACTCGAAGACTCCCCCGTCATCACCGGCCAGTACTTCCACGAGTTCGCCCTCGCACCCGAGGTCACACCCAGGCACTACATCGACGTAGTCTCCGACTCCCCAGAAGACTCCAACCTCCGCCCCGCCCTCCTCGCCGAACTCAACAACCTCGTCCGCGAGACCGGCGCAGCCTACGACTCCCGCCACTACAACGTCTACCACTTCCTCCTCACCCTCTCCGACGTAGCCGGCGGCGAAGGCCTCGAGCACGGCCAGTCCTCCGACAACGGCGTAGGCGAAAAAGGCTTCTCCGACCCCTCCCATCAACTCGGCGAATCCGACCTCCTCTCCCACGAGTTCACCCACTCCTGGAACGGCAAGTACCGCCGCCCCTTCAACCTCTATCAGGACGACTTCGAGAAGATGCAGCAGGGCTCGCTCCTCTGGGTCTACGAGGGCATGACCCAATACCTCGGCAACGTCCTCGCCGCCCGCTCCGGCCTCAAGTCGCAGGAGCAGTACCGCGACATGCTCGCCCTCTCCGCCGCCAATCTCGATTACAAGCCCGGCCGCGAGTGGCGCTCAACCGAAGACACCGCCATCTCCGCCAGCATCCTCCGCGGCGGCAACCCCGCCTGGTCCAACTGGAAGCGCGGACAGGATTACTACCAGGAGGGCGAGCTCTTCTGGCTCGACGCCGACACCCTCATCCGCCAAAAGACCGACAACAAGAAATCCCTCACCGACTTCCTGCACCTCTTCCTCGGCAAAGGCGGCAACACCGGCCCCAGCATCGTCACCTACAACCGCGACGAACTCATCGCCGACCTCAACCAGGTCTACAAATACGACTGGGCCACCTTCATCCACGAGCGCATCGACAACATAAACCCGCGCGCTGACCTAGCCGGCATCGAACGCGGCGGCTACAAACTCGTCTTCACCGATGAACCCACAAAATCCGAACGCACCCTCGCCAACTCCGGCAGCCGTCGCGGCAGCTCCGTCAACGTCTGGTACTCCCTCGGCCTCCGCGTCTCCGCTGAAGGCAACATCGCCGACATCCGCTGGAACAGCCCCGCCGACAAGGCGAAGTTCTTCCCCGGAGAGAAGATCATCGCCATCAACGGCAACGTCTACTCCGCCGACGCCCTCAAGACCGCAATCAAGCAGGCAAAAGGAACCTCCGAGCCCATCCACTTCATCCTCCAGAGCGACGCCTTCGTCACCACCGCCGACATCGACTACCATGACGGCGCCCGCTACCCACAACTGGTCCGCGTAGACGGCACCCCCGCTTACCTCGACGACATCACCAAACCACTAGCCAAATCCGAACCCATCCCTGCCGAAAAGAAAGAAAAAGAAAAAGACTCCACCGAATAGTCGCCACAGCACACAGCAAAACAAAAATAAAAGCGCCGCTCTCCCTCAAGAGCGGCGCTTTTTTGCTGTGGCCTGCAAGCAGGCTGGGGTAAGCTTGGAATCCATCACGCGGAGATGCTCGCCCTTCATGCTGACCCTCATCCAAAACATCGTCATCCTCATCGTCACAATGACCTGCTCCATGCTCTTCCTGGCGCTTCTCAACCGCATCTGGCCACGCGAACGGCGCACCGTACACAACGACCTCATCGGCTGGCAACTCGGCATCCTCGGCACCACCTACGCGGTTATCCTCGGCTTCATGCTCTACACCGTCTGGACCAACTTCGGAGAAGCCAACCTCAACGCCGACCTCGAAGCCAACTCCCTGCGCAACGTCTATCACATCGCCGAAGGCCTGCCCACGCCGCAACGAATACTCCTCGAGCAGCAGGCCCGCGACTACGCCGACGCCGTCATCAACCACGACTGGCCAGAGATGTTTCAAAGCAAACTCCCCGAAGAGAGCCACCTTCTCAATCGCGACATGTGGAAGACCCTCATGTCCGTCAAAGCCGCTACCCCCTCCGAGCTCATCGCCGAAGATCACGCGCTCACCGAACTCAGTGCACTCACCGAGCATCGCCGAACCCGCCTTCTCCAGAGTGTCTACCGCCTCCCCACCATCTTCTGGGGAGTCCTCCTCGTCGGCGGACTCGTCACCGTCCTCTCCGCCTCCCTCTTCGGGTCCGCCAATCGAGCCCTCCACGCGGTTCAGGTCTTCTGTTTCACCCTCCTCATCACCCTCGTTCTCCTCGCCATCGCCGACGTCAACCTGCCCTTCCGCGGCTGGGTGCACGTCAGCCACTTTGCCTTCCTGCGAGCCCAGCAAAATATGAACGACTAGCCGTCCCAAACTCCCATTCCGACCAACGGGAGGCCCACACCACCAATCCCACCAAAACAAGGTATACGCGTCACGAAGTGACCGCCCCACGCGAAGTGGGCCCGTCCGGCAGGACAACGCCACTATCGACGATAGTTCTGAGCGTAGCTGTCGTGAGGCAGCCCTTCAGCGCGTCCCTTCCTGATAAAAGCAAACGCCTCATCCCGGCTCATCGTCCCACCAACGACCACAAGGTACGGCGAGTGCCCACTTGGCGTAAACACCTCTGGCCGCAGATCCGGATGCATCGCCCTAAGACTCTCCACCTTCTGCTGAGCCTGAGCCTCGCGGTTATACGTAAACGCCACCACCCGCCACTGCCCCACCCCAACACTAGCCGGCGCAGTCACAGAAGCCTCCGGCGCAGCCGTAGCAGGAGCAGCAGCAGCCACCCCAGCAGAACCAGCCTCAGCCGAAGGCGTCTCCAGAGCAGGCGCAGGAGCCGCATCACTCGCCTCCGTCGCAATCGCAGGCACTACCGCATTCGCCTGCACCGCTCCACTGGACTTCGACCACCGGCCATGCATGAAGAGCGCGATCAGCAGCAGCAACACCATCGCTCCCACGCCAATCACCAGCCGTCGTCCTTCAATCCCGCCTGACTTCTCCTCCGCAACCCGCACACGATTTGTCGAATAAGTCGGCAGCTCCACCGGCATCTCCGCCACCTTCTCCGGCCGAGACTCCCTCACCGCAACCGGCCGCGCCTCCACCCGAATCTCCGTGTCCGGCCGCAACGCCCTAACCATCTCCGGAATCCCCCACTCCCCGCTGATTCCCTTCCTGATCATTTCATCGAACGGAGCATCCAGCGGCAGTTCGCGCTTTGCCTCCTCCAGCGTCTTCTTCTGCGTCAACGCCCGCAGCAGCACCACCGCGAAATCATGTGCGTCCTTCTGCTTCAGCTCACTCCCCTCCTGTCCCTCGGGAGTCTCGCGAATACAGTCGCTCCGCAGCTTGATCGACTCACCAACCGCCAGCACATTCGCCGGCTCGATATGCTCATGCACAAAACCATTCGTGTGCAGCGACTCAAGCGCCGACGCCAGGCTCGTCGCAATCTGCCTGGTCTCCTGCACCGTCAACCGCCGCTCCGCCACGATCTCAGCCATGTTCGCGTCCACCGGCTCCATCACCGCGTAGACCAGCGACGTCTCATCCAGCATCACCCTGCCAAACTGAATCAGCTTCACCAGATTGGGATGATTCAACGCCTGAATCCCGCGCCACCGCACCAGGATCTCTTCATCATCGAAGTGCGACTCGATCAGCCGTATCACCGTCGGCCCACCCACACCATTCGACGTCGAAAAGAACGCGCTCCGGCCTTCAGGCCGTATCAGTTTGGTTAGAGGAAACGCTCCATCGATCGTTCTTCCTTCATACTCCGTCCACAGTTCCATGTCTGATCCACCGTCCTAAGTATTGACTCAAGGGAGAAAGCCACAAAAGGCAAAATAAAACAAAGAGGGACGACGAAAAGCCCTGCGGCAACCATACGCCTCATCACCACGCACTATTATCCTTTATTGCGCGGCGTCACTCAACGGATACCGGAGCATCATCACCGACACGTCCTCTGCCTGTCAGTTTGTCATCCGGCAAGGTTGTCATCCAGCAAGAATCTGTTTGTCACGCGGCAAGGATCTGTTCTGCCATCACCGCTTTGATGCAGAGGCTGCTGAAAAGTCCGTTTTGCTTAAGGGCACGGCTGGTAGCCCAAGGCTTTAGCCTTGGGTCTCCGTGCCGCTAGAGCTTTGGGTGCAGCTTCAGCCGCTGAGGTCAGCCTTTCGTTTCGGAGGGTATCTTTTCTTCGCCCTCTGCAGCCACAGCCCCACCTCAAACCCTCTAGCTCCCCGAAGGAATCACCAGGTACTGCTCCAGCTTCCCATCCGGCTCCTCATAGGTCGTAACCCGCAACTGCCGATCCGGAAAGCTCACACTGAAAGACCGAAACGTCATCCCGCCGCGCAACTCCTCATCCATCTGCTTGAAGCTGCCTGGCACCCCCAGCGGCTTCAGGCTGCCGGCAAAGTCCCCCACCGCCTCCTCGGTAAAGTACGCATCGCAAAACGCCGTCAACTGCGACCGGTCCAGCTTACCCTCCTGCAGCCCCGTAAAGATCGCAAGCGCCCGCCTCTCTGCGGCCGCCGTTCCATCCGACGCACTCGCCGCAGCACTCCCGCCCAGCACCAGTGGAGCGATCTTCCGCGCCAATGCGCCGGCAGCGCTCGAAGCATCTTCATTCGTCAGCACCGTCACCGCAACCTTATCGTCAGGAAACACCGAATTCTGCGAGACAAACCCCGACACCTCGCCGCTATGAGAGATCACACGATGCCCATCCCGCGCGCTCACCTGCACGCCAAGCCCATAGTGAGTGCCGCTGCCATCCTTCAGCTTCACCTCAGTAAACATCTCGTCATAGGAAGCCGGCGCCAGCAGAGTTCGATTCATCAAACTGATATTCCACTGCGCCAGATCGCTCGCAGGCATCGCCAACTCTCCCGCCGCAAACATCCACCCCGCACCCTCCTGCGGAGCCGGCCGCAGCGGCCCCAGCGCATGCTGGTAGTACCCCGTCGGGTCATTCGCCGGCAGCCTGCTCGCGTCCGAGTTCAACACCCCTGTCATCTTCAACGGCTTGAAGATCCGCTCCTGCAACTGCTCGATCAGCGGCTTCCCCGCGACAATCTCCGCGATCCGTCCCGCAATCACATAGTTCGTATTCGAGTACTGCCACTTGGTCCCCGGCTCGAAGTCCAGCGGCTTCTTCGCCCACACATCCAGAATGTGCTGCGGCGTCGCCGGCTGCATCATCGACGTCATCACATAGTCCTCCGGCCAGAAGTCCTGGTACCCCGAGGTCATCGACAGCACCTGCCGCACCGTCACATCGCTCGCCCGCGTCAGCTCCGGCAGATACTTCCCCACCGGATCGTCCAGCTTCACCCCGCCATCCTGCACCAGCAGCAAAATAATCGCCGCAGTAAACTGTTTGCTCACCGACCCGATCGAGTACTGCATCCCCGGCTCCGCCAGCATCACCGGCTCCAGCCGAGCCTTCCCATACGCCTTCACATAAGCGATCTTCCCGCCCTGCACCACCGCCACCGAAGCACTCGGCACCCCGGTAGCCTTCAGCACCTCTGCCGCCGCCGCATCGATCCCCGTCGCCGTAGCCGTCGGCAGCGAGTTCTGCGCCCACGCCGCACCCATCGTTACAAAACCTAGTCCAAAGACCGCCGCCGCTCTAACTCGCAGATTCATCATGCACGAAAGACTACCAGCGCCCTCGTCCACCCACCACCCCTCTGCAATAAATTCTCAACCCCCGGCTCAAACACGAGCTACAATCCGAATCAGCAAAAATCCGGCCCTCGCAAACGACACCAACGCTTCCCTCTCAAGGAGAATTCATGGCAGGCACGTTCGAGATCAAGAAGGCAAAAGACGGCGAGTTCTACTTCCACCTCAAGGCCGGCAACGGCCAGATCATCCTGGCCAGCGAGATGTACGTCGGCAAGTCCTCCGCCGAAAATGGCATCGAGTCGGTCAGGAAGAACGCCCCCATCGATGCTCACTACGAGCGTAAAGAAGCCAAGAACGGCCAGCCCATGTTCAACCTCAAAGCCGCCAACCATCAGGTCATCGGCACCAGCGAAACCTACACCACCACCACCGCGCGCGACGCCGGCATCGAGTCCGTCAAAGCCAACGCCCCCGACGCCCCAATCCACGACCTGACCGTCTGATCCGCCCAACACCATCAGCCCGCCGATCAGAGCCCGCCGATCAGAGCTCTCGCGGACCAAATCACACGACGACTCCGTTGTGAGTTCCCGCATGCATTTGCTACCCTTGCCTTTATGCGTCTTAGCCGGCTCTCGCTCGCCCTCCTGCTCTCCTGCACCCCCCTCCTCGCCCAATCTTTCACTCCAGTCCGCGAACAGAAAAACCTCTCACCCGCAGCCGCAGCCAAGCTCCACACCCTCGAGACCCTCAACTCCCTCCCCGCAGGCGACTGGCGCTTCCACGTAGGCGACATCCCCCACGGCGAATCTCCCACCCTCGACGACTCCTCCTGGACCCTCGTCCAGCCCAAATCCAAAGCCCCCCACGAGGCCGTCTGGTATCGCCGCCAGATCGAAGTCCCCAGGACCCTCAACGGCTACGACATCACCGGCGCCCGCATCTCCTTCCAGTTCCGCTCCGACGCCAACGGTGCCGTCCCCGAGATCATCTACTTCAACGGCAAGCGTGTCGCCCTCGGCGAAGACCTCGAACCCATCGTCCTCTTCGAACCCGCCCACCCCGGCGACAAGATCCTCGTAGCCGTCAAACTCCTCCAGACCGTCGACGACAAGAACTTCTCCGGCGTCCGCCTCACCATCGAGCCAAATCCCAACGCCACCGGCGCCAACGCCCGCCCATCCCCAGACGACATCCGCATCCAGTGCATCGCCGCCGCCAACCTCCTCCCCGCGCTCCCCACCCCGCGCCCAGACCTCCTCCCCAAAGTTGAAGAAGCCGTAGCCGCCATCGACACCAACGCCCTCGCCTCCGCCGACCAGGCCGCCTTCGACAGATCCCTCCGCAACGCGCAAGAGATCCTCACCACCCTCCATCCCGTCCTCGCCGAAGCCAAAATCGACCTCGCCGGAAACTCCCACATCGACGCCGCCTGGCTCTGGCCCCGCAGCGAAACCATCGACGTCGTCAAGCGCACCTTCACCACCGCGCTCCAGCTCATGAACGAGTACCCCGACTACACCTTCTCCCAATCCGCCGCGCAGTACACCGAGTGGATGGCCGAAAAATATCCCGCTCTGAACGAGCAAATCAAGCAGCGCGTCAAAGAAGGCCGTTGGGAGATCGTCGGCGGCATGTGGGTCGAGCCCGACCTCAACCTCCCCGACGGCGAATCGCAGGTCCGCCAACTCCTCCTCGGCCAGCGCTACTTCCAGCAGCAGTACGGCGTCACTGCCCGCATCGGCTGGAACCCCGACTCCTTCGGCTACAACTGGCAGCTCCCCCAGATCTACAAGCGCTCCGGCCTCGACTACTTCGTCACCCAGAAGATGCACTGGAACGACACCAACCAGCTCCCCTTCCGCCTCTTCTGGTGGGAGTCGCCCGACGGCAGCAAAGTCCTCACCTACTTCCCCACCGACTACGTCCACGACAACGTCAACCCCACCCGCATCTCCGCCGACTTCGCCGAGTCCGCCGACCGCAACCCCGGCACCACCGAGATGCTCGACCTCTACGGCATCGGCGACCACGGCGGCGGCCCCACCCGCGCCATGCTCGACCAGGCCGACCACTGGATCGCCGCAGGCTCCAAAGATCACGACGCCGTCCCCACCATGCGCTACCACACCGCGCAAAACTACTTCACCAACGTAGAAAAGAACCTCAACCCAACCTCCCCCACCTGGGACTACGACTCCATCGCGAAAGGCTACACCGCCCCACCAGCCGCCAACGGAGCCCTCGGCATCCCCACCTGGAAAGACGAGCTCTACTTCGAGTACCACCGCGGCATCTACACCACGCAAGCCGCGCACAAACGCAACATGCGCACCAGCGAAGTAGCCACCCTCGACGCCGAAAAACTAGCCTCCCTAGCTTGGCTAGACGGGCGCGCATACCCCGCCGATGAACTAAACGAAAACTGGAAAAAAATCACCTTCAACCAGTTCCACGACCTGGCCGCAGGCTCCGGCATCGCCATCATCTACAAAGACGCCCAACGCGACTACACCGAAGTCTTCCACGCGGACAAAGAGATCGCCGACAACTCCCTCAACACCCTCGCCGCCCGCATCGATACCCGCGTCACATCTGGCGTACCGATTCTCGTCACAAACACACTTGCATGGCCCCGCTCAGAAACGTTCGAAGCTACGGTTCAGCTCCCCGAGCACTCCGATTCAATTTCATTGAAAGACGAGCAGAATCGAGTCTTGCCGATCACGGTACTCCACCACGACGACGCAACAAATACCTTCAAAGTTCTTGTTCGGTCGTCCAATGTGCCTTCTCAGGGCTACAAAGTTTTGAACGCAAGCGGAGTGAATGGAGAACAGCCCATCGCAGAGACCTCGATCCGAGGTCAACTAGCTTGGAGACAGCGCCCTCCTGACAATTCGATTATTTTGGGGAATGACAACTTGTCAGTGGAGATTGACAAGAGCACTGGCTGCATTAAAAGGCTATTGCACGACGATAAAGAATTCATCGCTCCCAACGGTTGTGGCAACCAGCTCCAGACCTTCAAAGACACCCCCAAGCAATATGACGCCTGGAACATCGACCCGGGGACTCTTGACGGCACGATGACACCCATCAGCCGGGTCGATTCGATCCAACTAATTGGAGACGGCCAACAGGGCGAAAGCGTACGCATCACCCGTCATTGGCAGTCCTCAAAATTTGTTCAAGACATCTCCCTCGACGCCGGAGCCGACACCGTCCGCATCACTAACGACATCGACTGGCACGAGACCCACGTCCTCCTCAAAGCCGCCTTCCCCCTAGCCGCCACCAGCGGTAAAGCCACCTACGAGATCCCCTACGGCTCCATCGAGCGCCCCACCACCCGCAACAACTCCTGGGAGAAGGCCCAGTTCGAAGTCCCCGCCATGCGCTGGGCCGACCTAGGCGACGACCACCAGGGCCTCTCAATCCTCAACGACTCCAAGTACGGCTACGACGCCGTCGGCAACACCCTCCGCATCACCCTCCTCCGCTCCCCCACCTGGCCTGACGCCGAAGCCGACCGCGGCCACCAGCACTTCGTCTACGCCCTCTACCCCCACACCGGCACCTGGAAGCAAGCGCAGACCGTCCGCCGCGGCTACGAGCTCAACGACCCACTCAAAGCCCAGCAGGTCTTCGCCCACACCGGAACCCTCCCCGCCGAACACTCCTTCGCCAGCATCGAAAACCCCAACGTAACCCTCACCGCGATAAAAAAAGCCGAAGACTCCGACGCCCTTGTCTTCCGCATGTACGAGTGGGCCGGCACCGCATCCGAAGTAAAACTCCACATCCCCCACGGAGCCACCTACGCCATCGAGTCCAACATGATGGAAAAACCCGAAGGCGACCACCTCCCCCTCACCGGAGACGTCGTCACCGTCCCCATCAAACCCTACGAGATCCTCACCCTCCAGGCCATCTACCCAACCCCCACCGCCACCGCAAAATAGTAGTTATCCGTGGACTGCGCTCCGCGCTGAGAGCGCAGTCCACCAACCAACCCACCTCTATCCGATCTCGCCCCCACCACCCACCAACCGTGCCACCCTACCAACCGTGCATTAACCGTATTGTTAAGGGCACGGCTTCAGCCGTGCCGCAAGAGCTTTGGCTGCATTGCGGCTTTAGCCGCTGAGGTCGGCCTTTCGTTCGGAGGGGTATTTTTCATCACCCTCTTTAGCCCCTGAGGTACCCGCCATTACAATCACCCCATGGCGATCCCGCCCCGCACCTCCCGCCCCGGCACCTACTTCATCACCAGCGCCACCCACAACCGCCGCCGCCTCTTCCAAGTCGACCTCCACGCCAAACTTTTCCTCGAAACCCTCCAGCACTACCGCTCCGAAGGTCACTACAAACTCCACGCCTTCGTCATCATGCCCGATCACATTCACCTCCTCCTCACCCCGCAAGCCATCACCCTCGAGCGCGCCGTAAGCCTGATCAAAGGAGGCTTCTCCCATCGCCTCTCCTCCTCCCAACCCGTCTGGCAGCGAGGCTTCACCGACCACCGCATCCGCGACCGAACCGAGTTTGAAGTCCGTCGAACCTACATTCACCAGAATCCCGTCCGCGCCAACCTCGTCCCCACTGCCGAAGTCTATCCATGGTCTTCGGCGACCAGCATCAACCTCAACTAAGCCCACCAAAACCTGTCAAGCCCCCAACCCACCAAAACCCGCGCCAATCCAGCGAAATCGCGTGGCGTATCAGTTTCATCGAACCGCTATACTTAAAGGAGTAGGGTTCTCACATCGAGAAGAAAGCCGAGCCAAACCAAGGTTCAGCTTTCTTATTTAGAATGAATACTTTGCCGCTGGGAACCACGAAAAATTGGACTTAACCACGAAACCGGATCAGTCGGTTCGGACCTAAGCTCCATCTTTTGAAGACTTTGCACACTTTTGCTACGGGGGAGGGGTATCTCCTTCTGGCAAAGTGAGAGATGAGAAAATAGAACAGAGCCATGCCCACTGAGCCCAACAACACGATAGCGGTCGCCATGTCCGGAGGAGTCGACTCCTCCGCCGTAGCTGCCCTCCTGCGCGCTCAGGGCCACGACCTCGTCGGCCTCACCCTCCAGCTCTGGAACCAGCGCCGCCTCGCCGGACACGAGGGCATGCCCGAGGCCGTCCAGGGCCGCTGCTGCTCCATCGACGACGTCTACGACGCCCGCCACGTCGCCGAGCAGCTCGACATCCCCTACTACCTCATCAACCAGCAAGCCCGATTCGAAGCCGACGTCGTCAAGCCCTTCGTCAGCGAGTACCTCGCCGGCCGCACCCCCATCCCCTGCACCCTCTGCAACAACCACCTCAAGTTCGACCAGCTCCTCACCACCGCCCGCCAGATCGGCGCCGACCGCATCGCCACTGGCCACTACGCCCGCAACCGCTTCGACGAAGCACGCGGACGTTGGATCCTCTCCCGCCCCGAAGACAAGTCCAAGGACCAGACCTACTTCCTCTTCGGCCTCACCCAGGAGCAGCTCAGCCGCACCATCTTCCCCCTCGGCGAGATGCAAAAGCCCGCCGTCCGCCAGATGGCCGCCGACGCAGGCCTCGCGGTCGCCCAGAAGTCCGACTCCCAGGAGATCTGCTTCATCCCCGGCGGCGACTACAACACCTTCCTCAAGGCCTACCTCGACGAGCAGGGCGAAGAACTCCCCAACACCTCCGGCGACCTAGTCACCACCACCGGCGAGGTCATCGGCCACCACGAGGGCATCCAGAGCTTCACCGTCGGTCAGCGCAAGGGCCTCGGCCTCACCTCGCCGAACCCACTCTATGTCCTCGCCATCCACCCCGACTCCCACCAGGTCACCGTAGGCTCCGACGAAGATCTCCTCTCCCGCGATCTCTTCGCCAACCGCCTCAACTGGATCTCCATCCCCAGCCTGGCCGCGGGCGACGCCATCCGAGTCAGCATCAAGATCCGCCATCGCCACACCCCGGCCATGGCCACGCTCAGCCGCGTCGACGACCAAACGGTCCACGCCCTCTTCGACGAGCCCCAACGTGCAATCACCCCCGGCCAGTCCGCCGTCTTCTATCAGGAAGACGAGGTAGTCGGGGGTGGCTGGATCACCTGACAAAAATTCAGAGAGCTACCACCAAAATCGCTATACCACCGCTACCACCCCGGATCGGAGTCGCGCCGCCCCGACCGCCCACCCCCGGACCCCTTCGTCCGTCCCACCAGAACGTCCAGCCCAGCCTTCAGCCCATTCATCAGCCCCGAAAACTCCCGAACCGGAATCTTGAATCCCCGCTGCACCGTCTCCGAGATGTCCGAGGTAGTATTCAGAACCGAAGTCACCATCCCATCCACCCGTGCCACCTGCGCCCGCGTCTTCGAATTCAAATCGCTCGCAGTCGAATCAAACTCCTGCGCTTTGGTACGAATCACATGACTCGTCTCAACAAAGTTCTCCGTGATGATCTTAATCTTCGGCGCAGTGTCCTGCATGAATCCATGAGAACTATCCAGAATCGGCATCACCTTCGTGCGAAGCTCTTCCACAATCTCAAGCCCGCGCTTCCTCGCCTTCGCCGCGCCGACTGCCATCGCAATCAGAGCGATCGCCTGGACGATCAGCGCAACCGCGACCATCGCAACGAAGACCATCAGCAGCTTCGAATTCCCCGACGAAAGCGAGTCCGGGTCCTGCAGCCACATTCCTGACATCACGATCCGCATCGCTTCCATAACGTCTCTCAATCCCTCAAGTTACGAGATAACAATCATAAGGCCCGGTCGCCAGCAAGGGTCGACCGGGCCCAGACTATCAGAAACAACTAACAGACAACCGTTTTACGAGTGAGATTCGCTCGTCGTACTTGTATATGCTTCTTTGCCCGCATCAATCGCAGCAGACACCTTGTCCTGATGCTCCTGCACCAATCCCTTGCCCTTCTCAACATACTGAGCCCATTGCGTTCGGCCGCGGTCATAGTACTCCTTGCCACGATCGACGTACTCGCCCATCTGTTGCTTTCCTTGTGAGGCCAAAACAGCCGCGCGATCCTGCGCCTGCTGTGCCAGAACCGCTGCCTTATCCTTGGCATCCAGAGCGCTCGCGACCAGATCTTCGCGCGTCTCTTTCCCAGCCTTCGGGGCATACAACACCCCCACCAGAGCACCAATCCCCAGTCCCGCCAGGAACCAACCCAATCCACTTACTCCACTCTCGTTGTCGTTATCTGACATGCTCATTCTCCTCTTTCAGGCTTCAGGTGCGGAATCTGCCTCTCCGCCCTTTATAACTCAACTTGCAGATTTCTAATCCATCGGATCTCATATCCGGTCCGAAAAATACCCCGCCTCATCCGCCCAACCGTCGCACGATCTCAATGCCTTGCTTAGGGAGATGCCCCGTCCTCCAATTAGGTTGCGCGCTCCCGTCGTCACCGCGAATCATTTGCCAAGACCCTCACTGGCTCTGTCTCCCTCCGCCAGACACAACCCGGATATTTTTTCGATATCTTTCAGGAACGGACTCGTCTAATCCTTAGAAGACGCCCTCTCCGCAAAGTTGAGGAAACCGCCATTCACTAGAAACTTCGATCCGAGACGTTGCATCGGATAGCTGTTCAGTGATTTACAGTGTTCGCAGTGCAAGTCACTCGACGCACGAAAGGGGTTTCATGTACGCCAACCGCCATCTCTCCGCCACATTCGCTCTTCTGGCCGCTACGATTTTAGCCGTCACTCTTGGCTTTTCTGGATGCAAAGGTTCCGCGCCCCCTGCACCTACCGACGACGCCAGCCTGACCGCAACCCTGCAAAGCCGGATCTCCAGCGACGGCGCCCTCAGCGCTGAATCCATCCAGTCGACGGTCCAGAGCGGTGTAGCCACCCTCACCGGCAACGTCAGCAGCGAAGCAGCGCGATCGCTCGCAGCGGCAGACGCCTCTCAAGTCGCCGGCATCAAGACCGTAGTCAATAATCTCGCCGTGCAGGCTCCCACACCGGCCGTCACCGCCGCAGCCGTTCCGCCGCCCCCGCCTTCACCCGTAGCCCCAAAGAAGCTTCCCGCTCCCAAGCCGACACCCAAGCCAAAGCCGGCCCCAGTCGTCCACGAGTCCGCACCCGTTGAAGCGCCTGTCCAACAGGCAGCAGTAGCCCCGCCACCCCCGCAGGAACTTCTCCCTCCGCCTCCTCCACCGCCACCACCTCCTCCTGCGTTCCGTAACATCACCGTGCCACCGGATACAACGATCCCCGTCCGCGTCACCCAGACGCTCGATAGCGCGACCACCCAGCAAGGCGACAGCTTCTCCGGCACCGTCGCGACTGACGTTATCATCGACGGCCTCGTCGTCATCCGTCAGGGAACACCCGTCTCCGGCCGAGTCTCTGCCGTACAGGAAGCAGCTCATTACAAAGGCAACTCCTTACTCACCGTTGAACTCACCAGCATCAACCGCCGTGGCGAAAAGCTCGCAGTCACCACCGAGCCTTACAGCGTGGAAGGTAAAGGCCGCGGCAAAAACACTGCCGAAAAGGTCGGCGGTGGGGCAGCTGTTGGTGCTATCCTTGGCGGCATCCTCGGCGGCGGCAAAGGAGCAGCCATCGGGGCAGCTGCAGGTGGCGGCGTCGGGGCAGGTGCCAACACCATCACCCGTGGGGAGCAGGTTCAAATCCCTTCTGAAAGTCTCATCCGTTTCCGCCTGACGAACACCTTGTCCCTCTCGGTTCCGACAAAAAATACCGAAAGCACAACCTCCAATCCGGACCTGCAATCGAGGCCCGCAGACCAGCCGCCACAGTAGACAAAACTTTGCATCTAACGGTTTAGAACAGGGGCGGCAGATCAACGCGGAGTGTCGCCCCATCGCCCGAGACGCATAGGCATAACAGGTGTCAACCAAGCTGCAGCCAGCCGACGCGATCGTCGCGATACTGTTTTTAACCAATAACACTGCCTCAGAGGTGTCCCGTCTTGACTAAGACATCGTTTGACAATGCGTCCCGCCCTGCAGGGTTTCTCACCTTCACCCTGCATGCGCATCTACCCTATGTCGTCAATCACGGCACCTGGCCCCATGGCCTCGAGTGGCTCCACGAAGCAGCCGCCGAGACCTACCTCCCGCTCCTCCGGGTTCTCAAAAATCTCGAGCGCGACCACATCCGCTTCAACTGCAACCTCAATCTCTCGCCCATTCTTTTAGAGCAGCTCTCTCATCCTGTCTTCCTCGCCGAGTTTCCCCACTACCTCACCCGCAAGATCGTCGCCGCCCGCGAAGACGAAGCGTTCTTCCTGCAGTCCGGCGACGGCCATCTCGCAGAGACTGCCCGCTTCTGGCAGCGTTTCTTTTCGCAGGCACTCGAAGACTTCAAACACTTTGATCGCGATCTCATCGCCGCCTTTCGCCACTTCAACGACACCGGCCTCATCGACATCATCACCTGCGGCGCCACTCACGGATACATGCCTCTGCTCGGTACCGACGAGAGCGTCCGAGCCCAGATCCGCACCGCCGTCGACACCCACATCCGCCACATCGGCAAAGCTCCCCGCGGCATCTGGGCGCCCGAGTGTGGCTACCGGCCCGCCGGCCCCTGGAGCTATCCCGTCTCTAACGCCGACGGCAGCCCCACTCCTCCAACCTTCAATCGCATCGGCGTCGAGCAAGCTCTCTCCGAGGCGGGCCTGGAATTCTTCTTCGTCGACACCCACCTCGTCGAAGAGTCCCGCCGCACCTCCTCCCCTTACGATCGACCCGGCGACCACGAGCCGCAAAGCCCCGAGGAGGATCGCCAGACCCACCAGCCGCATCGTTCCCTCTATCAGCCGTACTACGTCGACGGTCCCTACGACAAGCATCACGCCACGACCATCTTTCCCCGCGATCCCCGCACCGGCCTCCAGGTCTGGTCCGGAGACACCGGCTACCCCGGCGACAGCCTCTACCTCGACTTCCACAAGAAGCGATGGCCAGGCGGTCATCGCTACTGGCGCGTCACCGGCTCCAGGGTCGACATGAACGATAAACAGCCCTACTACCCGCTCCAGGCCGCCGAACACACTAAAGCTCACGCCAGCCACTTCGTCCACCTCGTCTACGAGGCCCTCAAATCCGGCTTCAACGACACCACCCCACCCATCCTCTGCTCCCCCTTCGACGCCGAACTCTTCGGCCACTGGTGGTTTGAGGGTCCCCTCTGGCTCGAAGCCGTCGCCCGCAATCTTCACGAATACGAGTCGGGAATTCAGCTCATCAGTTGCGCCGACTACCTTGACCAGTACCCGCGCGCCGGCTTCATCGCCATGCCCGAAGGCTCCTGGGGATCCGAAGGCAACAATCAGGTCTGGCTCAACCCGGAGACAAGCTGGACCTACAGCCACATCTACCCGGCCGAGATCTACACCCGCGACGTCTGCACCGCAGGCCTCTGGCGCACCTCAGCCCTGGGCCTTCGCATCATGCAACAGCTCTGCCGAGAACTCCTCCTCCTCGAATCCTCCGACTGGCAGTTTCTCATCACCACCGGAGCCGCTCGCGACTACGCCGAAATTCGCTTCCTCACCCATAACGATCAGTTCAATGAACTCAAAGCCATCTGGCAGAGCTTCGAATCAACCGGCGCCCTCACCGAAGCCGAGCAAACCCGCCTCGCCGAGATCGAACTCCGCGACAGCATCTTCCCCGACATCGATCCTAGCCTATGGGTATCCGGCGCCTCCGAGACCCGACCAGACCAACCAGGACCAACCCAGACCCACCCGGTCGAAACCGCAGTCTGACCATCTCGCAACGTTCGCCTTATCTCAAAACTTGCCGAACACACTCTTCAGCAACGGAGTCACCTGAGCGGATGGATTCGTCCGGATCTTCGCCTTTTCCTGACCCATCATCGTGAACATCCCATCGACGCTCTTCTCCAAAACATCACCGTTGATATCAACCGATGGTGACTTCCCGAACGGCATCTGAGGCGCGGATCCCATCATCGAGTTAGACTTCTCCGTCACGCCGGTCTTCGCCATCTCCCTTTCGATGATGGGCTTAAAGGCCTCCGATACCTGCGACGACGTCGTGCGCTTGAAGTAATCAGTCCCAGCCGTATTGCCGCCCATCACAATCTGCTTTGCGTCTGCAAAGCTCATCGCCTTCAGCGCATCCATAAAGATCGACTTCGCCGCCGGTGCCGCCTCTTCCGCCGCAGCGTTCATGCTGTGTTCGAACTCATCCACCTTCGCGCCCATCCCAATCGCGCGCAAACCCTTCTCCACCGTGCGCAGCTTCTCAGGCATCGTGATCTTGATCAGCGGATTGTTTTCAAACCCTCCAGGCCTGCCGGTCTCAGATACCGCCCTGGTCACTCCACGCGACAGCGCCTCCTTCAATCCGCCAGAAGCCTGCTCCCTCGTCAGAGTGGATGCATCTCCCATCACAGGCTTTGGGGACACACCGTTACCGGCTGCCGGACTCATCATCAGCGCGAGAAGCGCAACGTTGCACACAAGGCGTATTTGCATGGCCAAAACCATACTCCTATCCAATGAGGTCCGGAAAAATATCGCATTATAGAGATATGGCGGTAGCGTCTCCAGTCTCACCAGGTCAAAGAATCTCCGCACACACATCGCCCCTGGCTCTCTGGCATCTGCTCTCGCTGGACGCCCCAACCATTGCTTCTCTCTGGATCTGGTTCGTCGCCTCCGCCAATCACCTTCGCCTGCCAACCGTCAGCGTCGCTGCCATGTTTCTCGCGGTCTGGATGCTCTACGTCGCCGACCGTCTTCTCGATGTCCGCTTCATCGGAGCCATAACCAACGGAGACCTCGAAGCACGTCACTACTTTCACAATCGCCATCGCCGCTCATTCCTTGCCGGCATCATGACAGCCTCCATCACACTCACAATCCTTCTCCCCCATCTCGAATCCGCGGCCATCCACCTCTACCTCATCCTGGGCGGTATGCTCGTCGGTTACTTCATCCTCATTCACGTCACCAGCAGCGCCCACCGTCTCCCAAAAGAGATCGCAGTCGGCCTCTTCTTCGCCGCGGCCACCTTCATTCCCACCGTCGCCCGCCGTCCCGACCTTCGCATCTCCCTGCTCCCGCTTGCGATTCTCTTCGCAGCCCTGTGCAGCCTCAACTGCCTCTTCATCTACGCCTGGGAGCACGGCACCCCGCCTTACTCAAATCTTCCGGCACACGCACTAACTCGCCTGGCCCTTCGCAACCTCCCGCCTCTCACCATCGGTCTTATCTTCCTCAGCGCCGCCATCTCCCTCCTCGGCCGTCAAACTCCAGACCGTCAAGCTCCATGGCCAATTCCATGCGCGATCGCCGCCTCAGCCGCATCCCTTCTCCTTCTCCACCGCCGCCGCCATCAAACAGCACGCCTCACCCTCCGAAGCCTCGCCGATCTGGCCCTCACTACTCCTCTCCTTCTACTCCCCTTCCTGCACCCATAATGCTCACTCAACCCAGCTTCGATCTCATCGCACGCCCCTATCGCTGGCTGGAATACCTCACCCTCGGCCGCGCCCTCGAGCACTGCCGCCTTCACTTCCTCCCCAATCTCCTCCAGCAAAGGCGAGCGCTCATCCTCGGTGACGGCGACGGCCGCTTCCTCGCCGAACTCCTCACGCAAAACCCTCACCTCCACGCCGATGCAGTCGACACCAGCGCCACCATGCTGCAGCTCCTCCGTCAACGCTGCGAAGCACTCGCCCCCAACGTATCCAAACGCTTCACCACGCACCAAACCAGCGCGCTAACCTGTCCTACCGACGGTCCATACGACCTCGTCGTCACTCACTTCTTCCTCGACTGCCTCACCCAACCCGACCTCGAAACCCTCATCCACCACATCGCCCCAAACCTCTCGTCGGAAGCTCTCTGGCTCATCTCCGACTTCCACATTCCCAGCGGCTTGATGCGTCTTCCAGCGAAGATCCTCGTCCGCAGCCTCTATCTCGCCTTCCGCATCCTCACCAACCTCCGCACCACAAAGCTCCCCAACCACGCCACTCCGCTTAAACAGGCCGGACTCACCCGAATCGCCCGTCAGCATCTGCTCGCTGGCCTTCTGGTCACTGAACTATGGCAGTTCCACTCTGCGGCGCGATAGATCCATCTAGAGACAATACAAACTTTTTCCTCTCGAGACTCAAAGCCGCCCTACAATCCCCGTATGCCGCGCCTCCACTCATTCCCCGTCGCCGCCGTGCTTCTCCTCCCCCTCGCCCTTCATGCTCAGACAACTCAGCAGCCCAGCATCGCCACCAATTCCCCCGACGGCAAGCCGCTCTCCACCCGCGTCGTCGCCTACAACATCGACGCCAAACTCGACACCGGCAAGAAAACTCTCGACGCCACCGAGACCCTCACCTACAAAAACCTCACCGGCCAAACCCTCACCTCCATACCCTTCCATCTCTACCTCAACGCCTTCCGTCCCGAGTCCACCTTCACCCGCGAAACCCACTTCACCGGCGGTGTTCGCGACTCAGTAGACGAGAGCGGCTATCCCTCCGAAAAACTTGGCAGCATCACCATCTCCCACATCGAGGCCGACGGCTACGGCGACCTCACGGCAGCCATGCACTTCATCGCCCCCGACGACAACAACGCCGAAGACCACACCGTAGCCGAACTCACTCTCCCCCATCCCCTCGCTCCCAACGACTCCATCACCTTCCGCCTCGCCTTCCACGACGTCTTCCCTCTCTCCGTCGCACGCAATGGCTGGAAGCGAGACTTCATCATGGGCGGACAGTGGTACCCCAAGCCAGGCGTCTTCTGGCACGGTGCCTGGAACTGCCATCAGTACCACTCCACCACCGAGTTCTTCTCCGACTTCGCCACCTTCCGCGTCTCCCTCACCCTTCCCCGCCGCTACCTCGTCGGCGCCAGCGGCGTTCCCACCGGCGAAGTCATCAACCCCAACAACACCAAAACCCTCAGCTTCTACGGCGAAGACATCGGCGACTTCGCCTGGGCCGCCAGCCCGAACTTCACCATCACCGACGGCAACTATCTCTCCTCCCTCGGACCCGTAAAGATCCACGTCCTCGCACTCGCCGCACATCCCAAAGCCGGCCCCCGCTATCTCGACATCATTCAGAAGACCCTCGCCCAGTTCGACCAGCGCTACGGCCCGTACCCCTACAAGATCGTCACCGTCATCGACCCCGAACCCGGCTCCGAGATCGGCGGCATGGAGTACCCCACCCTCTTCACCGGCGACACCTCCTGGTACGAGCCAACCCACATCACCGAAATCGCCGCCGAGCACGAGTTCGGCCACCAATACTGGTACGGCATGGTCGCCACCAACGAGTTCGAAGATGCCTGGCTCGACGAAGGCATCAACTCCTACACCGAAGTCAATGTTCTCGGTGCAATCCTCGGCCCCAACACCTCCGTCCTCGACCGCTCCTACGCCAGCGCCGGCGACTATGAAAATATTCGACTCGAATACACCTTCGAGCCCGACTTCGATCCCGTCACTCGCTGGGCCTTCAAGTTTCGGGACTTCAACTCCTACGGCGGCATCACCTACGGCAAATCGGCGACACTCCTCGCCACCCTCGAAGGGATAATTGGTCGCGACACGATGGACGAAGCCATGCGCACCTACTTCCTGCGCTACCGCTTCACCCATCCCACCACCGAAGACTTCCTCCGCACCATCGAAGAAGTCGCCATCAAAAACGGTCGCGCAACCGCCCTCGGAGGCACAGTCATCAATCGCGCGGCTCAAACGGTGCCCCAACCGGACACATCCCCGTTCATTCCGCAGACGGGTCTCGACGCCGTCTTCAACGCTCCAGCCAACTCTCAGGTCATACCCATCTCAAGCCTGCGCCCGTACTTCCACCAGGCCGTCTACGGAACCCAGGTGCTCGACTACGCCGTCGATCAAGTCTCCTCCGATCCACTCAAGTGGTGGCTTCCTGAACCGAAAGACAAAAAGCAGATCCAGTACCTCTCCACCGCCTACCTGCGTCGCAAGGGCGACTTTGTCCTCCCCGTCACCGCAGAGTTCGCCTTCGACGATGGCACCCGCCTGCGCGAACACTGGGACGGTCTTGACCGCTGGACCAGATTCACCTACACCCGCAACGCCAAGATCCTCTCCGTCGAGATCGATCCCGACCACACCGTGCTGCTCGACAAAGACTTCTTCAACAACAGCTACACCACCGCAACCAATAACATCCCCGCCCGCAAGCTCTCCAACCTCTGGGTTAGCCTTCAACAACTCCTGGCCCAACTCGCCTCCTGGATCGTGTGAAGGATCGTGCGAGCGCTGGTTTTTAAATTGATCGTCTGACCAACCCTGAAGGCCCGCAGTAACAAATCCGGAGTTCCTTACATGATCGAACGTCGCAACATCTTCCTTCACGGCCTCTTCCTCACCCTACGCCGATTCCCTGCGGTTCTCTGGGCCTACATCTTCAACCTTGCCCTCGCACTGGTCTTCACGGTTCGTCTTCATAGCCAGCTCAGCGCAATCATGGATCACTCGCTCGCCGCACAAAGACTCGTAGGCGGCTTCGACCTCGGCCCGGCAGCTGAAGCTGTACTCCGCCTGCACGACGGCCCCTCCGGCGGCACCACCGGATCGTTTTCGTCCATCCCCCTCTACCTGCTCGTCTATTTCCTGCTAATCCCGGGAACGCTCTTCTGCTACCAGACCAAAACTCCTGCCCGCCTCAGCACTCTCCTCCACCAAGGCCTGCTCCACTTCTGGAGATTCGTCCGCATCACCCTCCTTACCGTCCTCATCTCGGCGCTCATCCTTGGCCCTCTCGTATTTCTTCAGGGCAAGTGGGCCGAACACGTGGATAAGCACGCTGTCGGACGCCACGCCTTCTTAGCGACCTTAGTCGGTTACGTTCTTATCTTCCTCGTAGCCTCCATCCTGCGTCTCTACTTCGATCTCGTCGAGGTCTACACCGTCCAGCTAGGTCAACACCTGCGACATAACCGTAAGCCCGACCGCCGCGTGCGTCGCGCCCTCGCCCCCGCCTGGCGAACCCTCCGCGCCAACTTCTCTCAAGCCTGGCCGATCTTTCTCTTCCTCACCCTTCTCGGAGCGGCCACCGTCATCCTCACCGCTCGTACCTCCATGCACATGCTCGCGCAGCCGAGAGTCTGGCCCACCGTCGTGCTAGCCCAGCTAGGACTCTTCCTCCTCCTCTTCACCCGTTTCTGGCAGCGCGGAGCCGAAACCTCCCTCGCCCTCCAAAACCCCCTCTTCCACCCTGCCACCCTGCCGATCGTTCCCGTCGTAGGCAAGGTAAATCCCATAGCCCCGCTGCACCCCAGTCAACCCATCCCATCCCCGACGCCCATCCCGACCCACGAAACTCGGCAGCCATCCCAACCCCTTGCCCAAACCCTTGACCCCATCCCAAACCCGGAACCGCCCTCCCCTTCACTGGACGAACCCGACCCGGGAGTCTTCCATCACGATCCAACCAAACCACCGCAGTAGCATGGCATCTCACCACACCTTCACCGCCCGGCCATCTTCCAGAAACAACCCTGCGGTAAAATGTGAATAGATTATGAATTTGTATATCCTTCGCCACGCCAGCGCCGGTCTTCGTCGAAAAAACCCACTCCTCGATGTCAAACGTCCCCTCGACAAAGAGGGCAAGAAGCACAGCCTACAGCTCGCCTACGTGCTAAACGCACTGAACATCCAGTTCGACCTCATCGTCTCGAGCCCACTCAAGCGCAGCCTCCAGACCGCCGCCTTGATCGGCACCGAGACCGGCTACGAGGCCCAGATCCTGCAATCCGAATCACTTGCCCCCTCCGCCACCGTCAAAGACTTCCAAAAGCTTCTGCGTGAGTTCGCCAGCTACGAAAACATCCTCGTAGTCGGCCATAACCCTAACCTCTCCACCTTCCTGGGATCTCTTCTCGTGCCCGCCACCAACCCCGAAGCCAGGATCCGGCTCCGCAAAGGCTCCATCGCCCGCGTCGTCCTCACCCGAGGCCCGGCGACCCTGCAGGCCCTGCTGGACCCTCGCACCGTCCGCGCCCTCTACGCCACCTCGACGAAGAGCTCCCGCCGAAAGACCTCGCGGAAGTAAGCCGCCTCTTTCTTCAGCGACCACGCCTCCAGCTCCGCGCCGCCGCGACCTGGCACCAACTCCAGCAGTACCCGCTTCGGGTACACATGCGTCTTCATCTGGAGCACGGCGCTGGCCCGGTCCTGATTCAACGCCACCGCCAGCCGCAGCAGAACCACAGCCCGCGTCACGTTCATGTGCTCTTCCACAGGGATCCACCGCATCGGCCGGTCCAGCGCATCCGGCCGGCTCTTCCCCATGTACCGCGCAACGGCGCTCACGATCATTCGCTGCTCCGGCGAAAATCCAAAGATCTCCGAGTTCGCAATGATGTACTGCGTATGCCGATAGTGTCCCTGGTGGTTCATAAACTTGCCGACATCCTGCATCATCGCCGCCGCCTCAAGCCACAGCCTGTACTCCTCCGGCAGCTCATGCACCCGCGCCAGCGCGTCGAACAACTCCACCACATGCTGCCTCACCGGCTCCACCTGCCGCTGCTCAATCCCGTACCTCTCGCAAACCTCCAGCACGCCAGCCCACCGCTCGCTCTCGATCTTCTGGTGTACTGAGGTCCGCAGATCCACCTCCGCCAGCATCTGCGCCAGCATCCCATCCCGCAACCCCAGCGGCGAGTAGCGAAAGCCCTTCAACCCCATCTTCTCCAGCAGGCTCGCATACACCAGCGACCCGCCAATAATGATCTCCGACCTCCGCGGCCCAATCCCCGGAACCGCCTCCCGCTCGGCGTTGTTCATCTTCGCCAGCCGATCCGCCAGCCTTCGCACATCAGGAGTGTCCGCAGTCAGCGCACCCACGCGCTCCAGCCGCTTCTTCGCCAGCGTCTTCTTCACCACCCTGCCCTTGCGAACGTGCCCACTCGCCTCCGCCAGCGCCGACGCTGTCCCCGAGGTCGCAATCACCAACCCAACCCTCGGCGTCCCCAGCTTCTTCTCCGCCCGCTTCAACTCGCGGTCGATAAACTGCTTCAACCGCGCAACATCCTCCTTCGACGGAGGATCGGTCCGCAGAAACTCCTCCTGCAGCCTCACCGCTCCAAGCGGCATACTGACCATCGACTTGTTCCGGCCGCCATCCGACAGCGTCACCTCGCAGCTCCCGCCACCCAGGTCGATCAACAAGCACCGCCCCCGCGCCCCAACCTCATGCGTCACCACCCCCAGATGAATCAGCCGCCCTTCTTCGAGCCCCGAGATCACCTCAACATTCCATCCCGTCGTCGCCTTCACCCACTCTGTAAACGCCGCGGCATTGCGCGCATCCCGCATCGCACTCGTCGCCACCACACGAACCTTATCCACCACATGCAGCTGCACCGCTTTATGGAAGCGCTTCAGCGCGCGAATCGTCGACGCCATGGCTTCAGGAGAGATCACTCCTGTCTGAAAGACACTCTCCCCCAGCCGCGTCACTTCGCGGTCCTCGTGCAGAGTCTTCAATCGATGCATCTGAACAGTAGCAATCTTCAATCGGCAAGAGTTCGACCCAATATCGATCGCGGCAAACGTAGGCATGGTTCTGAAATCACCTCAGGGAGCAAAAATCCCACCATCAGCAGATTACATCCCGCAGCCGATTCTCCGAATCCGCTCCTCGACGCCGGGCACATGCCCTCTCCGCCATTTATGCTTAGAGAGCACCCAAATCATGATCAAAGAAACCTTACTGGAAACAACCGCCGACACCAAGGCGTCCCTCGACTCCTGCACCCCCCGTCGCTCCACGGCCCTCCTCGTTCTCACCGGCCTCTGGCTCATCATCTTCTTCGCCGCCCTCTTCACTCCCCCGCTGCTCGACGACGCCGACGCCACCCACGCCAGCGCAGCCCGTCACATGGCCCTCTCCGGCGACCTCGTCACCCTCCGCGTCGACGGCATCCGCTACCTCGAAAAGGCGCCGCTCCCCTACTGGCTCGGTGCCCTCAGCTTTCGCCTCTTCGGCTACAACAGCTTTGCTGCGCATCTCCCTCAGGCCATCGGCGTCCTTCTCCTGGCACTGCTCGGCTACTACTGGGCCTATCGAGCCTTCAACGCCCGCACCGCCTTCTACACCGGCCTCGCAACCCTCACTACCGTCGGCGTCTTCCTCTTCACTCGCTACTACATTCCCGAAGTCCTGCTCTCCTTCTTCCTCGCCATCGCCCTCTTCTGCCTCCTCCGATCCCTTACCTCAACCACAACACAGAGTGCAAAGTCCCCCGCATCCCTTTCGACAGTCACCTACGCCTACGCCATGTGGACGGCCCTCGCTCTCGCCGTCCTCACCAAAGGACTCGTAGCCCTGGTCTTTTTCTTCGGCGCAGCCATCGTCTACCTCGCTCTCAGCGGCGAATACAAAAACTGGCGCAGCCTCAAGCCCTTCACCGGCATCCTGCTCTTCCTCATCATCGCGGCTCCCTGGCACATCCTCGCCGGCCTGCGCAACACGGGAGGCATGAACGGCCACGGCTTCTTCTGGTTCTACTTCATCAACGAGCACGTCCTCCGTTTCCTCGGCCGCCGCTACCCCAAGGACTACAACAAACTCCCCGGCTACCTCTTCTGGAGCCTTCATCTCGTCTGGCTCTTCCCCTGGTCGCTCTTCTGCGGAACCCTCTGCCGCCAGGCCTACCTCGCCTTCCAGCGCTACCGAGCCTCGAACCCCGCACCAGTCGACGAAGCAAGAACCTTCTACTGGCAGCCCTACGCAGTCGTCGTAGTCGGCCTTATCCTGCAAAACGCCTTCAAAATCCCCTACATCTTCACGCTCTTTTTAGCGCTCATCCTCTTCCTGCTCCACGGTCTTCGCCGCCGCCAATCGAACTCTCCCTCCGGCAGCCCGCTGCTCCGCGTCAACACCCTCGCCCAACGCAGCACGCTCCTTCTCAGCATCTTCGCCTCGCTCGTCCTGGTCTTCTTCTCTGTCTCCACCAACCAGGAGTACTACACCTTCCCCACCTACCTCTCCATGATCCTCCTCCTCGCCGTCGCCCTCGCGCACGCCGAGCAGATCTACTCCACCGACTCAGGCTCCCGCCGCTGGATCACCGTTGGCCACGCCACCTTCACCGTCCTCGGCGTCGCCATTGCCATCACCCTCCTCTACGGCCTCTGGACCTCCCGCCACCTCCCCTTCGTTCCCGACATCGGGGATCTCCTCGCCCATCGCGGCGTCGGCGACTACACCCTCTCCATGTCCGGCATCTTCGATCTCACCGGCCCCAGCTTCGCAGCCCTGCGCCTTCCCGCAACCCTGGCCGCCATCGCCTTCCTCATCGGTCCTGCCATCGCGTGGCTTCTTCGCTCCCAGCGCCGTCACCTCGCGGCAACCGTAGCCGTAGCCCTCACCGCGGCCACCTTCTTCATCGCAGCCCACATCGCCTTCGCCCGCTTCGCCCCCATGCTCTCTTCAAAGAGCTTCGCCGACACCATCCAGCAGCTCGAAACCGACCACTCCATCTCCCGCGACAACAAAGTCATCTTCTACGGCGATCAGTCCTACGGCTCCTCCATCACCTTCTACCTCGGCCGTCAGGTCTATCTCGTCAATGGCCGCTCCTCCTCCATGCTCTTCGGCGGCACCTTCCCCGACGCGCCTCCTGTCTTCCTCACCCCAGAGGATCTCCTGACGATCTGGGGCCAGGGCGAACGCAAACTTCTCTTCGTCCCCCTGGAGAGACGCGACGCCGTCGACCAACTCCTGGGCAACCACAAAGTCCTCCTCTTCGAAAGCTCCGGCAAAGCGCTCTTCACCGACCGTCCCTTGGACAACCCAGGCAGGACTCCCTGATCCGAACCAACGAGGAAACTTCCTTATCGCAGATCGATCGCATCCCCGGGATACCTGGCGAAAGCCATAAACCGAACATGCAGAACCAACTAAAACTCGACGAAGAAACCCCAGTGCACGAGACCTCTCCCCAAAACGCCACATCGCGCCGCCCTTGGAATCCCGTCTCCCTCGCTGTCATCTTCTTTCTCTGGCTCATCCTCCAGATCGGCGGCCTCTTCACCCCCGGCCTCCTCGACGACGTCGACTCCATCTACATCGAGATCGCCCGCGAGATGCTCCAGCGCCACGACTACGTCACCCCCTACATCGACGGCGTTCGTTTCTTCGACAAGCCTCCCCTCATGTACTGGATGGCCGCCGGCTCCATGCGCCTCTTCGGCATTCACGACTGGGCCGCCCGCCTCCCACTCGCTCTCGCCGTCCTCGTGCTTCTCCTCGCCGTCTACGCCCTTGGCATTCGTCTCTTCGCAACAGTCTCTCCCGCCGAAAAACCCGATCGCGGAGCCTTCTACGCCGCCATCGCCCTCGCCACCAGCATCGGCCCCTACCTCTACACGCGCTTCTACATCCCGGACATCCTCATCGCGCTCTGGATGACCCTCGCCGTCCACCTCTTCCTCATAGCCCTCGACCGCCTGCGCTCTCAAACCAAGCCACAAAACCGGGTGCCCCATTCATCGCAGTCTCATCGCGATCAGTGGGTAATCGCGCGGCAGCGCGATCCGCTCTCCTCCCCCAGCCACGAAAGCCCGGGTGCCCCATCCTTCGCGCACTTTGCAAAGGGTGGGAATGTAAGCTCCTCCGCTCTCCTCCCCTGCCTCGCCTTCGCCGCAGTCATGGCCTTAAACGTCCTGACCAAAGGACTCATAGGCCTGGTCTTCCCCATAGCCTTCGTCCTCCTCTACCTTGCCATCACCAGACAACTCCACCTCCTCCCGAAGCTCCACCTCATCCCCAGCACCCTGGTCTTCCTGGCCATAGCCGCCCCCTGGCATATCCTCGCCGCCCTCCGAAACCCAGCCATCTCCATGCCCCCAGGTCTCGGTCTCCCCGCCAAAGCAGGCTGGGCCTGGTTCTATCTCTACAACGAGCACATCGCCCGCTTCCTCTCCAAACGCATCCCCCACGATTACGGTCAAACCCCCGTCCTGCTCTTCTGGATCTACCTCGCCATCTGGATCATGCCCTGGACCGTCTTCCTCCCCGGAGCCATCGCCGACCACATCCGAACCCTCCGCCACCGCACCTCCAGCATCGCCACAAGCGCCCTCCCCCGCGCACGCGAGCACGAAGCATCGCTCTGCCTTCTTCTCTGGAGCCTCCTCGTCATGGGCTTCTTCTCCCTCTCCAGCCGCCAGGAGTACTACTCGATCCCCGCGATCCCCGCTCTGTGCCTTATGGCCGGCGGTCTCCTCGCTCGAGCCGACCAGTCTCAAAGTCTCACCTCCACCAAACTCGAAGCAGCCAGCAGCGCCCTCCGCTGGCATCTCTGCCTCCTCCTCCCCCTCTCCACCGCCATCGCGATGGTCTGCGCCTACTTCGCACTCACCGCACCGCACCCCGCCCCCGGCACCGACCTAGCATCTCTGCTCAACTCCAACCCCGACTTCTACAACCTCTCCCTCGGCCACCTCTTCGACCTCACCGGAGACGCCATGGGACTCTTCCGCGGCCCTCTCACCGCCGTTGCCCTCAGCATGCTTGGCGTCGGCCTCGTCAGCTATCTCCTGCGCCGCCGCTCCTTCACCTACGCCGCAAATCTCGTCCTGGCCACCGCCATGACCGTCTCCCTCCTCGCCGCTCACGAGGGCCTCGTCCGCTTCTACCCCGTCCTCGGATCGAAGAACCTCGCCCTCACCGTCAAACAGCAACTCCACCCCGGCGACCGCGTCATCATCGACGGCTGGCTCTCCTCCGGCTCCTCCCTCCTCTTCTACACCGGCCAGCAGGCAGGTCTCGTCAACGGGCGCATCTATGGCCCCTGGTACGGCTCCTTCTGGCCCGACGCTCCCCCCATCTTCGGCACCGACGACAGTCTCCGCCAGGCCTGGCCAGGCCCCCAGCGCATCTTCCTCCTCACCTTCAGCAAACAACGCGCCGCCGACCTCGCACGCTTCGCCCCCGTTCATCTCCTCGCGACAGAGGGCGGTAAATTTATCCTCTCCAACCGATAACTGTTCCTCCAACAAAACCCCATAAGGCCATGCGCCGCGAATCCCCCGCAGTGGCACAACAGGACACGAGCCGATATCCTTACAAAAGCCATGCTCTCCACCCTGCTCCTGATCGCCCGAGTCGCCCTCATCCTCGGCATACTCGGCACCCTGACCTCCGGAGTATCTTTCCTTCTGGCCCTCATAGGCGGCCTGAAGTTTCGCTCCCGCCGCAACGATCAAGGCAGCTACGCCCCTCCGGTAAGCATCCTCAAGCCACTACACGGCAAGGAAATGGGACTCGAGCAAAATCTCGAAAGCTTCTTCAAGCTCAACCATCCCGACTTCGAACTCATCTTCTGCGCCAGATCGCTGTCCGACCCAGGAATCCTCTGCGCTCAGGAGGTAGCCCGCCGATTCCCATCCATCCCGGCGCGCTTCATAGCCTCAGGCGAGCCGCTCTGGCAGAACCCCAAGACCTTCTCCATGGCGCTCCTGGTCGATGCGGCCAAACACGAGATCATCCTCTTCTCCGACAGCGACGTCCGCGTCAGCCCCTCCTACCTGCACGACATCCTGCAGCCTCTCGCCGACCCCGCCGTCGGTCTGGTCACCTGCACCTTCCGCGGCAAGCCGGGACGAAGCACCTCCCTCCTCACTGCGCTCACCCAGACCGTCGAGTTCTCCAGCGGCGTCCTCACCGCAAATCTGCTCGAAGACATCAAGTTCGGACTCGGGCCGACGCTCCTCACCCGAAAGGCCCTCATCGACGAGATAGGCGGCCTCAAAGACATGGGAGATCTGCTCGCCGACGACTTCTGGCTCGGCAACCGCATCGCAGAGAAGGGCTACAAAGTAATCCTCTCCACAGCCATCGTCGATCACTTCATCAACTACGGAAGCATCCTGTCCGGATTGCACCATCAGATCAGCTGGATGAAAAATACCCGCGGCACCCGGCCCGCCGGACACCTCGGCACCGGCCTCACCTACGCCATGCCCTTCGGCGTCCTCGGCCTTCTCTCCGCCCTCGCCATCGGACGGCCCACCCTCGGCCTCTGGCTCCTCTTTGCCGCGCTCGCCAATCGCTGGCTCCAGGCCCTGCTTATCGGCTTCGTCATCATGCGCGACAAGCTCTCGCTCATCTTCTTCTGGCTCTACCCCCTCTGCGATCTCCTCGGCTTCTACAGCTGGGCCGCCAGCTACTTTGGACGAGAGATCATCTACCGCGGCGAGCGCTATCGTATCAACCCCGGCGGAGTCCTGGTTCGCCTGGGCCCCCTGCAGCACCACTAGGCTGTAACACTCGATCGGGCTATCTCAGATGCCCTTCTTATCCTTCCGCCCCGGCACCACCACCTGCCGCCGCATAGGAACCAACCCAGTCCCAGGCACCTGCTGTTGCTGCATCCGCGTCAGCATCTCCGTCCGCACATAGTCGACGAACCCCTGCATCTGCCGGTTCATCTCCTCCATCCGTTCGCGCATCTGCAGCACAATCGCAATCCCGGCGATATTCACCCCCAGATCCCGTGCCAGGTTCAAGATAAACTCCAGCCGCTCCAGATCCTCATCCGTATACAGCCGCGTATTCCCTTCACTCCGCGACGGCCGCAGCAACCCCTCCCGCTCATACAGCCGCAGCGTCTGCGGATGAATCTCGTACATCTCCGCCACAGACGAGATCATGTACGCGCCCTTGGTCTTCCGCTTTGTAGCCATAGTCCCAACCCCTGAAATCACAGCCCCGATCAGAGGCTCTACCCGAAGTCTAGCGCTTCACAGCACACGCAAGTCAAACAAACTCCACGCCCCTCCGGAACAGCATCTCACCTGCAACTAGAAAAACTCCCGATCGTCGGCCTCGCCCCCCGAGACTCCATACAAACTAACGCGTCAGACTAGCCGCAAGCCGTTTTCCCCCACTCGAGACTGGCATCTCTTCCCGTACGTGTCGTCTCCCGTCACGATCTGCCTCGCCGCCAGCACATCATAGCTCCCGTAGTCGATCGTCACCTTCGCCTCACCGCCAATCCGCACATGTGTCGTTGAAACATTCTTCGCCGGAACCCACACATCCCCCCGCCGCTTGTACCACGTGTCGAACGCCGCGCTGTCAATCATCCACGAAGGACTCTTCACCGGCTCGCCCTTCACACGCACCATGGCAAAGTCATCCATACTCACCCACACCTTCCCCCGATAGGCCACCTTGCTCGACACCTTCGGTTCCACCTTCAGCACCCACGTGTTCACGCCAGCCAGTTGCTCCTGCCCCACCAGCTCCACCTTGTAGGTGTCGGTCGAAAACAGCGACCGCTGCCAATCCGTCTTCGCCGCCGTCTGCTCCTCCCTCTCCACCAGTCTGTGCAGCACCTCCTTGCACAATACCTTCGAACCCGACTCCGACAGCACCGTAAAGTACTTCCGCCTTGGAGCCACATACTCTGCCCGCACCACCATCTCCGCGTGGTGCTTCCCGCCGGTTCCGTCGTACTCCAGATGATAGGTGCGATCCGTCTTGTAGTGCTCCAGAGCCGCCAGCCGCTCGCCGTTCTTCACCAGCATCCGGCCAACAATCTCCTCAGCCGTCGGTCGCGATCCACTCTGCGCCTGCACCCACACCGCGCAGGCCATCATCATGGAGAACAGGAGACCGGGAAACATCAGCGCCTTCGCCAGATGCCACATGGAATCACCTCCGAACTGAAGAGATTTCATCACGCTGCACCAGAATCAGTGCAAACAAACCATGTACGTCCGAACATTTCTCAATGAATGGTTCGATGCACGGCGAAGGCGATTTTATGCTTTCGCAAACAAATCTTCCCGAGGATCCTCCGGATTCAGCTTCGCCAACTCGCGCAGAATCTCCTTGCTCCGCTCATCCTGCACCTTCGGCACCACAATCTTCACCTCGACAATCTCATCCCCGCGCACACCCTCCCGCGAAGCCGAAGGCACGCCCTTCTCCCGCAGCCGCAGCTTCTGTCCCGTCTGCGTCCCCGGCGGAATCTTCAGCTGCGTCCTCGCTCCGCCCTCATGAGAATCGATCGTCGGCACGTCGATCTTAGCTCCCAGTGCGGCCTCCGTCATCGTAACCGGAACGGTTACATATATGTCATCCGCACTCCGCGTAAACACCGGATTCGTCCCCGCCTTGATAATCAAAAACAGATCCCCGGCAGGCCCGCCGTTGATCCCGGCATTGCCCTTCCCCGCCAGCCGAATCCTCTGCCCATCGCGAGTCCCTGCCTTGATACGAAACTCCAGCGGCTCCCGCTTCGTCACCACGCCCTCGCCATCGCAGGTCGGGCACGAGTTCTGCACCTTCCCCGACCCGCCGCACCGCGGGCATTGAATATTGAACTTCATCCGTCCGCCCATCTGCGTCACCTGCCCCGACCCATGGCACTCCGGACACTCCACACTCCCGCCCGTCGTCGACTTCCCCTTGCACGTCGGGCACACCTCCTGCCGCTGAATCTCCAGCCGCGCCACGCCGCCGCGCACCGCCGTCCAGAAGTCCACACTCACCTGGTACTCAAGATCAGTCCCCGGCTGCGGTCCGCGCGCAGCCTGCTTTCCTCCATTGAACATCCCGCTGAAGATGTCCTTGAAGCTCCCGCCAAACCCACCACCCGGCTCCTGCTGCTGTGCCGCGCGTCCACTCTGAAAGTCCGAAAAATCGAACCCGCCAAAGTCGAACGGAACCTCCTGCCCACCACGCGGCCCACGCTGCGCACCGCCATACCCGCCGCCCGAAGACGCACCCCCGCCATAGCCGCCACGTGCCGCAGCCTCCGCCGCAGCCGGGTCGATATTGTCCGAGTAGAACCCAAACTGGTCGTAGATCTTCCGCTTCTTCTCGTCGCTCAGAACATCGTTCGCCTCGGAGATCTCCTTGAACTTCTCCTCAGCCTTTTTGTCATTCGGATTCACGTCCGGGTGATACTTCCGGGCAGCCTTGCGAAATGCCTTGCGAATCTCATCTGTAGTCGCCGTCTTCTTCACGCCCAGCGTGCCGTAGTAGTCCTTGGTCTGTGTCGTCGCCATAATCTTCTTCCATTCTCTTACCAATGCGCCTCACGCGCATCTCTAAACCTTACTCAGCCTGTGAATCCGGGCCCGCCTGGCAGACCGGACACCAGAACAAGTTCCGCCCCGCCATTACCTTCGTCAAAATCTTCGTCCCGCTGATCCAGCAGGGCCGCCCCTGCCGCCGATACACATAATGCGCCTCTTCCTTCAGCACCGGCCCACGCTTATGAGGCCGATCCTTCGGCTTCGTCGTCACAATCCTCCGGTCAACCATCCCAGCCTTCATCAACACGCCCGCCTCCTTCCATATCGACCGCAGCGTGCTCTCCTCTACCTCCCTCCCCGGCGTAAACGGATTCAGCCTCGCCCGAAACAGCAACTCCGCGCGAAAGATATTCCCCACTCCCGCCGCCACCGACTGATCCATCAACAACTCCCCAATCGCCTTCTTACTCTTAGCAACCCTCGCAATCATCTTCTCCGGCCCATCTCCATTCAGCGGATCAGGCCCCAGCCGCTCCAGCAGCGCATCCCACTTCGCCTGCGAGTAGATCGAGCAGTCCATCGGCCCGCGCAACTCCACCCAGGCCACCTTCGCCGCCTCAATATGACCCGTCCCATCATCCTCCGAGTACCACGCATGCCGCTTACTCACCCCCGGCACCGCAGGCTTCTTCACCGCCGCCTCATTCCACATCCGCAACCGCAGCGCGCCACGCACCTCAGGCAGCGGCCCCGAGCCCTCCGTAAAGTCCCCCTGCAGTCCAAGATGCACATGCAGAATTAGATCCTTCCCGAAGTCATATCCCAGATGCTTCCCCACAGCCAGCACCCGCCGCAGCTTCCTGCCATCAATCATCTCCGCGTCAGTAAACCGCCCCTGCGGCCCATCCACCCGAACGTTCTTCCCGGCAAACGCTGCAGCATGCCGCTCCGCCCAGCGATGAATCTCATTTCCCTCAGGCATTCTCGTGACCTCTTCTATCAATCGAATCGTTCGTTTCTGAAGGAAGTATCCCCATTGACTAGACACGGAGTGGAACAATCTGCACAACAGAAAAACAATGGCGACGGCGCTGATCAATCAGCACTACCGTCGCCACCGTCTGCAAATCAAAACTCAAGCCACTATCAAAGAGTCAGTTCCAAAGCATCAGTTCCAGACCTGCTTCGCCTCGATCGCTTCAATCGAAAACATCTGGTCAGGCTCCATCTGCTGCATCCGCTGGGCGAACTGCACTGCTTCTTCCTTGGTGTCGAACATCATCCGGTTGTACAGCCGGCCTGCTCGAACCTGGTCGCACTTCCACATCGTCTCGGTCATGGTCTTCCCTCCAAGCAATCGATTGAGTTCCAGGTTCTCCAGCCAAAGCAATTCTGCGTATCGGTCCTGCCCATCACTCCTGCTCACTTCAAACACCTTTCCGGGTGATAAGTCGCACTCTACACGTCCATCACCACACCCCGAACTTGAAAATAAGAGGGGCACCCTTATAGGAACGCCCCTCTTATTCTTACGTCCATACAACTTCTATGGATTTACACTTACTTCTTTTCATCGACGTCGACGTACTCAGCATCAATCACGCCTTCATCCTTCTTCGGCTCCTCATGAGCTTCGGTCGCGCCTGTCGCACCATCGGTCGGTGCTGAAGCCGCAGAGGCCTTGTACATCGCCTCAGCCAGCTTGTGGCTCACCGTCGTTAGACGATCCTTCGCAGCATTCAGCTCTGTCGCACTCGGCGTACCCGCCAGAGTCGTCTTCGCCTCGGCCAGCGCCGTCTCAACCTCGCTCTTATCTGATGCCTGAACCTTATCGCCGGCATCCTTCAACATCTTCTCAATGTTGTAGACCAGCGAATCCAGCCCATTCCGAGCCTCAACCGCATCGCGCTGCTCTTTGTCTTCCGCAGCATGAGCCTCGGCATCCTTCGCCATCCGCTCAACCTCTTCCTTGCTCAGGCCCGACGAACTGGTAATCGTAATCTTCTGGTCTTTTCCCGTCGCATTGTCCTTCGCCGTCACATTCAGAATGCCGTTGGCGTCGATGTCAAACGTAACCTCGATCTGCGGCACGCCACGCGGAGCCGGAGGAATTCCAGCCAGCTTGAACTTGCCCAGTGTCCGGTTCTGCGACGCCATCGGCCGTTCTCCCTGCAGCACATGCACCTCAACCTCAGTCTGCGAGTCCGCCGCCGTCGAGAACGTCTCCGTCTTCTTCGTCGGAATCGTCGTATTCCGGTTGATCATCGCCGTCGCCACACCGCCCATCGTCTCAATCGACAACGTCAGCGGAGTCACGTCGAGCAGCAACAGATCCTTCACCTCGCCCGCCAGCACGCCAGCCTGAACCGCCGCGCCGATCGCCACGACTTCATCCGGGTTCACACCCTTATGCGGCTCCTTGCCGAACAGATCCTTCACCAGCTGCTGAATCTTCGGCATACGAGTCTGTCCACCGACGAGAACCACCTCGTCGATCTTGCTCGCATCCACACCGGCGTCCTTCATCGCCTGCTTGCAAGGTCCAATCGACCGCTGCAGCAGATCATCGACCAGCGACTCCAGCTTCGCACGCGTCAACTTCCGCACCAGGTGCTTCGGCCCACTCGCATCGGCAGTAATAAACGGCAGATTAATCTCCGTCTCCTGCGCCGTCGACAACTCGATCTTCGCCCGCTCCGCAGCATCCTTCAGCCGCTGCAGCGCCATCTCGTTGCCCTTCGAGTGCAGATCAAGCCCAGTCTCCGACTTGAACTCCGCAATCAGCCAATCCACAATGCGCTGGTCGAGATTGTCGCCGCCAAGATGCGTATCGCCATTGGTCGACTTCACCTCAATCACGCCTTCGCCAACCTCTAGGATCGAGATATCGAACGTTCCGCCGCCGAAGTCATAGACCGCAATCGTCTCGTCCTTCTTCTTATCCAGCCCATACGCCAGCGCAGCCGCCGTCGGCTCGTTCACAATGCGCTTCACGTCAAGCCCGGCAATCCTGCCCGCATCTTTCGTCGCCTGACGCTGTGCATCGTTGAAGTAAGCCGGAACCGTAATCACAGCCTCCGTCACCGAAGTCCCGAGGTAGTCCTCCGATGCTTTCTTCAACTTCTGCAGAATCATCGCCGAGATCTCAGGCGGCGTGTACTCCTTGCCCTGTGCCACAATGACGATGTTGTCGCCCTTCGCCACCACCTTGTACGGCACCATCTTCATCTCATCGCCAACCTCGTTCAACCGGCGACCCATAAACCGCTTGATCGAATAGATCGTGTTCTCCGGGTTCGTAATCGCCTGCCGCTTGGCCACCTGGCCCACCAGCCGCTCCCCGCTCTTGGTAAACGCAACCACTGATGGCGTAGTCCGGCCACCCTCTTCATTCGGGATCACCTTCGGCTCGCCACCCTCCATCACCGCAACGCACGAGTTCGTCGTTCCCAGGTCAATTCCAATAATCTTTGCCATCCCACATCCCCATTTCCGGGCTCACAGCCCATCAAAATTTTGACTTCTCTAGAATCTCATCTTGAGTCACTTAGTGTCAACTATTCTGATGTACCCAGCCACCATCAGGATGCAGAACCCTTACCCATTCGTTTAGAAAGGTTTACCCCTCCCTCTCCGTTACCAAAGGACCCCCATCCAGACAAAAAAAATCGCCCTGACGCCTCTCCTCCCCCTCAACCGCCACCGATAAATCAAACACGCAGGTCACCAAATCGACCCTTTTCCTCTCTCCCACCGCTACCCCGAAGGTGTCATTGTCGCCCTTGATGCCCCGGCTTACGCTTCCCTCAATTCTGTATCACTTGGAGCGTTGCTCATGCCTTCATCTACTGCCCGCCGCACCGCACGTCGCCTCCTGAAAGTCGCCTCCCTGGGCCTGGCTGGCCTCCTCGCCGGTCTCCTCTCCGGTTGCAACGCCACCGAAGACGCCACCCCTACCAATATCTCCTCGACCACCTACACCTGGTCCACCCACCTTCCCAAGAGTCTCGACTCCGTTCAGGTCCCCCCGCTGCGTCACTCGCCTTCCACCCGCAGGCTCCAGGGCGGATCCTTCCATACAGTCTCCCAGTCGATGGGCCCGAGCGGCCGCAACCCCTCCTAAGACCCATCGACACCGACCCGGCAGTCCGATCGCCGGAAACCACAACCAACCAAGCGCGACAGGCTCCATCCAACGGGCCTGCCGCCTTTTTGCGTCGCTAACCGCACCGCTCCCGCCCAAATGCATCCATTAGTTCCTTTCTTGCCTCTATTTAGGAGACAATCACTCCGTCAAAGGGAACCCATCGGAAGACCATGGCCTCGGCTGCGACCGCACCACCCGATCAATCCGCGGAAGTCACCAAAGGCGTCAATCCGTGGCTGATCGCCGCCTCCGTCATGCTCGCCACCTTCATGGAGGTGCTCGACACCGCCATCGCCTCGGTCGCCCTGCCCTACATCGCCGGCTCCCTCTCCGCCTCAAACGACGAAGCCACCTGGGTCCTCACCAGCTATCTTGTCGCCAACGCCATCGTCCTCCCCGCCAGCAACTGGTTCTCCCTCCGCTTCGGCCGCAAACGCTTTCTCCTCTCCTGCATCGTCATCTTCACCATCGCCAGCTTCGCCTGTGGAGCAGCCCCCACCCTCGGCATCATGCTCCTGGCCCGCATCGTTCAAGGCGCCGGCGGAGGCGCGCTCCAGCCACTCTCCCAGGCCATTCTCCTCGAATCCTTCCCGCCCTCAAAACGCGGAGCCGCCATGGCCGTCTTCGCCTTCGGTGTCGTCGTCGCCCCCGTCCTCGGCCCCACCCTCGGCGGCTGGCTCACCGACACCTACTCCTGGCGCTACGCCTTCTACATCAACATCCCCATCGGCATCCTCGCCATCCTCATGATCACCCGCTTCGTCCACGACCCGCCCTACATCAGCAAGGCCAAGGTCGCTGCCTTCGACCGCTACGGCTTCGCTGCCCTCGTCGTCTGGACCGGCTGCCTCCAGGTCGTCCTCGACAAAGGCCAGGAGGATGACTGGTTCGGCGCTCTCTGGATCCGCTGGGCCGTCTTCTTCCTAGTCACCTCCTTCATCTACTTCTGCTGGCACTGCTGGCGCGACAAAGACACCATCGTCGATCTAAAAGTCCTCAAAGACCGAAACTTCCTCCTCGGCTGCATTCTCATCTTCATGTTCGGCGTCGGCATCTACTCCACCGTCACCGTCCTGCCGCTCTTCTATCAGGAACTCCTCGGCTACACCGCCTTCACCGCCGGCCTGGTCGTCGCCCCCCGAGGCATCGGAGCCGTCTGCGGCATGCCCATCATCGGCTACCTCTCCAACAAAGTAGACCCACGATACCTTCTCACCTTCGGCTTCTTCACCTTCGGCCTCACCACCCTCTACTTCGGCAACGTCACACTCGACATCTCCCCCACCACCCTGCTCCTCCCCATCCTCATCACCGGCTTCGGTCTCAGCTTTGTCTTCGTCCCCATCAGCACCGCCGCCTACGGCACGCTCGAAGCGAAACAGATCGGCAACGCCAGCGGCCTCTTCAATCTCATGCGCAACGTAGGCGGCTCCATCGGCATCTCCATCGCCTCCACCCTGCTAACCCGCCGCACCGACGTCCACCAAAACGAGATCATCAACTCGGTCCCTCGCACCGGCCAGCAGTTTCAGAACGCACTCGGCGGCATGACCCAGTTCCTGACCAACCCCTTCGGAAAGGCGAACGCCGCCGATCCCGCCCAGGCCGCGCTCTACCAGCAACTAGGCCGCCAAGCCACCAACTGGGCCTTCGTCGATGTCTTCCGCTGGCTCTCTCTCCTCTGCTTCTTCTGTGTAGGCATCGTCTGGTTCCTGAAAAAAGTAAAACCAGGCAAACCACCCGCCGGCGCCCATTAAACCATCCATCAAAATCCCATTCATCAACATGGCCACTCTCCACCAGATCACTCCGCCTCTTGCCTCGAGCTACAAAGCAGTCCGCCTCCGCGCCCTCCACGACATACCTGCCGCCTTCGGCAGCACCTACGCCCGAGAATCTCAATTCACCGACGCCGACTGGCAGCAACGCACCGCCAATCTCTGCACGCCGCGCTCCATCGGCTACCTCGCACACAACCACGACGACTACTGCGGCATCGCCGTCTCCTTCCTCAAAGAACAAAACCCGCAGCACGCCGAACTCATGTCCGTGTGGGTCGCACCCGAGCAGCGCCGCACCAGCACCGGCCGCCTCCTGGTCGACGCCATCGAAGCCTGGGCGCGCCGCAGCGGAGCCCACTCCCTTCAACTCATGGTCACCAGCAAAAACCTTGCCGCCATCGCCTTTTACGAACACCTCGGCTTCACCCCAACCGGCCGCACCGAACCCTATCCTCCAAATCCAACTCTGATCCAATTTGAGATGTCCAAATCCCTCCATTAAAATCGCGTCTGCGATAACCTCACTCCATGCAGCGCGACCGGCTCCCCTACCTCCTCATCCCACTAGCCGCGTTCCTCGCCATCATCCCCCTCCTCATAAACGGCTGCTCCTGCGGCCACGACTTCGACTTCCATCTCCTCAACTGGATGGAGCCCGCCCGCCAGTTCACCCACGGCAACCTCCACCCTCACTGGGCCTACACCGCGGCCTACAACGCCGGCGAACCCCGCTTCGTCTTCTACCCGCCACTCTCCTGGACCCTCGGCGCAATCCTCACCCTCCTCTTCCCCATCACCGCAACGCCGATCCTCTACACCTGGCTGGCCCTCACCGCCAGCGGCCTCGCCCTCCACCGACTCGCCCGAGAGTTCACCCCACCCCCCGCCGCTCTCCTCGCGGCAATCCTCTACACGGTGAATCCCTACATGCTCTTCACCGCCTACGAGCGCACCGCCTACGCCGAACTCCTCGCCGCCGCCTTCATCCCCCTCCTCCTCCACGCCATCCTGCGCCAGCGCGTCACCATCCCCCACATCGCCATCCCCGTAGCACTCCTCTGGCTCACCAACGCCCCCGCCGCCGTCATGAGCTGCTACGCCCTCGCCCTCCTCGCCATCATCCGAATCGTCTCGCGCCAACTCCTCCCAACCCAATCCAGTGGTCTGGCCCTCCCAACTTCGAGCCTCCCAACTCCGGGTGCCCCATCTCTCGCTTCTGAGATCTGGACAACTCCGGGTGCCCCATCTTCGACGCGTCTTTTGCGCCTAAGGTGGGCATCGCGCGAAGGCGCGACCGCTCCCGCCCATGCCAACCCAACTGCAGCCCCTTCCCAAACACCGGTCCGGCTAGCCCTCAACGCCATCGCAGGCACCACCCTCGGCCTCGCCCTCGCCGCCTTCTACCTCCTCCCCGCCGCCTACGAACGCCGCTACATCCAGATCGCGATGGCCATCATCCCCAACATGCGCATCCAGGACAACTTCCTCTTCCACCACACCGGCGACGCCCTCCACGATCAAGTCCTCCACACCGCCTCCCTCATCGCCATCCTCCTACTTGCGCTCACGCTCGCAGCTATCGTTACCAGCTACCTTCGCCCCAACTCCGCAAGCAACTTCAGTAAAGAAACAAAAGATGGATTGTCCAAGGAACAAAAATCCGCTGAACAGAAAAAAGATGCGTCATCTCGACCGGAGCGCAGCGAAGTGGAGAGACCCCCGCATTTCATCCACATCCGCAAAACCCTCCTCGCATCCCTCGCCATCCTCACCGCAGCCATCGCCCTCCTCCTAACCCCACTCACCACCATCCTCTGGAACCACGCCCCCGAGCTAGCCTTCCTCCAATTCCCCTGGCGTCTCCTCGCAATCCTCGCCGCAGCCATGAGCCTCGCCGTCGCCCTGGCCATCACTCGCCTGAACCTCAAACCCACAGCCAGCACCGCACTCACCATCGCCCTCGCCGCAGCTCTCACCTACCCGGCTTACGCCCTCTTCCACCAACCCTGCGACGAAGAGGACACCCCCACCGCCCGCGAAGCTCTCTTCCACTCCAACCACGGCACCGACCCCACCGACGAGTACACCCCCACCACCGCCGACAACGACTCCCTCGCCCAAAGCGACCCCGCCTACTGGCTCTCCGCCGACCCCAACGCCAAAGCCCCCACCCAAACCCAACCCGCACCCGCGCCCACTCCCCTTACCCTCAACCCACCCATCCCCGAAGACCTCATCCTTAACCTCCGCGACTACCCCGCCTGGCGCATCACCGACAACGGTTCCCTCATCACCACGCGCGACCAGCGCGACGACGGCCTCATCGCCATCCCCATCCCCGCCGGCCCCTCCCTCATCGCAATCACCTACGCCCGCACCGCAGACCAAACCCTCGGCAACATCATCTCCTTCCTGGCCCTCGCCACTCTCCTCATCACCCTCCGCCGCAGGGATAAGGTGTAGGGCTTAGGGCGTAGCGCTTAGGGTGTCGGCATGCGGGATGTTTTGGGGCCGTTCGTACGATGGGTCGGATTTCCCTGAACCCTGAACCCTAAGCCCTGCACCCTACACCCTGTCGCTGATTTATCATCTAACCCGATGCAACCCACGGTAAAAGACCTGCTCCTCTCCGGCGCCCAACTCACCGACTCCGCCCTCGAACGCCTCCTCCCCGCAACCGACACTCTCCCCCACTCCATCCACCGCGCCATGCGGCACAGCACCTTCGCCGGCGGCAAGCGTCTCCGTCCCATCCTCTGCATGGAAGCAGCCCGCCTCGCCGCATGCACCGATGCCTATCCCGAGGGAATCGCCGACCTCGGCGCCGCGCTCGAAATGATCCACACCTACTCCCTCATCCACGACGACCTGCCCGCCCTCGACAACGACGACCTCCGCCGCGGCCAGCCTACCTGCCATGTCGTCTTCGGCGAAGCCACCGCCATCCTCGCCGGCGACGCCCTCCAGACCCTCGCCTTCCAAACCATCGCCGCCCTTCCCATCCCATCCCCAGCCACAATCGCCATCCTTCGCGAGATCACCCTCGCCATCGGCACCGGCGTTGGCCACGTTGGCGACCTGGATACCAAACTCCCTCCCGGTATGATTGGCGGTCAAGTCATGGACATCGAAGCCGAAGGCACCCCACCCACAGCAGCACTCGTCGAAGCGATCCACCGCTCCAAGACTGGCGCTCTCATCACCGCCAGCATCGTCTCCGGCGGTCTCTATGGCCTGAGCCTGCGTCATCGCTCGACCAGCAGCTACTCTCGTGACGAAAACTTCATCGGACCGAAACCAGGCCGTACCGCCTACGCTCCCTATGCCGACACCACCGCACGCCTCCGCACCTTCGGCGAAAAGGCCGGCCTGGCCTTCCAGATCGTCGACGACGTCCTCGACATGACGCAAAGCTCCGAGGAGCTCGGCAAGACCGCAGGCAAAGACACCGCCAGCATCAAAGCCACCTGGCCCGCCGTCTTCGGCATCGACCAATCCCTCCACGACGCCGAAGAGCTCATCGCCGACGCCTTCGCCGCGCTAGCCCCCTTCGGCACCGCCGCCGCCCCCCTCAAATCGCTAGCCCAATATCTAGTCGAACGAAAAAACTAAGTCACTCCGAAAACTCCGACAAGGTATACAAGTCACGAAGTGACCGCCCCACGCGCAGTGGGCCCGTCCGGCAGGACAGTTTGCAATTACCAACGGGCACCAATCACCCCGCCGCAGCATACTCCTCGTCGGTCACCTTAGCGCCCCAAGCAACCGTACTTCCCGAATCATCCGCCTGCTGCATCGCCAGATGCACCATCGTGCGCCCAGCCTGTGCGCCATGCCAATGATTCTCCCCCGCCTCAATCACCACCACATCTCCAGGCTGAATCACCTGCGCAGCCTGCCCCTCCAACTGCACCCAGCCCAAACCAGAAATCACCTCGAGCACCTGCACCACCGGATGCGTATGCCAAGCCGTCCGCGCCCCCGGAGAAAACGTCACCCGAGCCGCCTGCAACCGCGAGGGCGCAGCCGCCTCCACAATCCCATCCACCCAAACATCGCCGGTAAACCACTCCCCCGGCCCCTTCCTGCTTCCTCTTTCACCACTCTTCACTATCTTCATCCCGCCACTCTAGCACTTCAACTCGTATCTCCGCAGGGTGCGCACAGGGAACGGAAGTAGGGCGGTTTAGAGTGAAGGACCGAAGTTGCCGATAACTGGACTTTCGGGGACCCAGCACCCATACGCCGTTTCACGGCAATAAGGGTTTGACAGGCAATGCCAGATGGGGGAAGGTAGGGCAATCGCGAAACGGGAGGTCAAGAAATCAATGAACCAGCGGTGGCTACTACTTGCGGTCGCTCTCTTCGGGCTAGTGGTTCCGAACAATATGTTTCTCTCCGCATGGCTTCACGACCCAAACGGTTGCGGCGGAGTTGCCCACAATCTACTAGCTTCATCCTTCATGCTTGACGCCTTTCTTGCTATGGGAGTTCTTGCCTACTTGTTTGCAGTGCGTCCCATCGGACCCATCAGGTGGTACTGGTTTATTTTGCTATCGCTGTTGGGAGGCATGGCATTCAGTCTTCCGCTGTACTGGTGGCTGAACTCGAGACGTGAAACAACGGTTCAGAGATAGCCCCCCGTTAGTGCATTGCAAGTTCCATTTCGGTGTTGCCGAAAAGCCGACTTTCGGGGAACAGCACGGAGTGTAGGATCGTCTCCATGAGCTTGAGCGTCGGCGAAAGGGTTCTCGTTCCAGGTCTCGGAGCGGCCTTGTTTGCCGCGATGTCTTGGGGCTTCATGAGCGCCGTCGGCTGCGATACACGTAGGATTAAAGTCTTCGCGCTGTGTGCCTCAGTCTTCATGACGGGGTTTGGCTACTCTGTGTTTTGGCAGGACAAGCTCACCATAGCGACTGGCTGGGCATACGCATGGATGGCAGTTGTTGCGTTAGTGTCTGTTTTCCGTATGGCTTTTTCGATTTCTCCGGAATCGCGCCACTAACTCCCTCGGCGAAGACGACTAGACAAGCTCTGCCGCAGAAACTCCCCTGAAAACGGGTTTATAGGTAACCCTGGTTGCCCTGGAGTTCAATCTGACCCACTATCCAGGGGAACGCTATCATCGAAACAGATGCTCACCCAGACCGACATCCTCCAAGCTCTCCGCGACTGCTACGACCCCGTCCTGCCCTGCAACATCGTCGACCTCGGCCTCATCCACTCCATCGCCATCACCCCCGACGTCGAAGCTCCCGGCGCAACCATCCCAGGCGTCCCGCAAAAACACATCATAGAAATCTCCGTCACTCCCACCCAAACCGAAGAAGCCGCCATCGCCCAACTCAGCGCACAGATCTCCAACCGCCTCGCTGGTCTCGAAGCTATCAGCCGCACCACTATCACCCTCCTCGACACGCCCATCTGGTCCCCCCTCAACATCACTCCCGCCGGCCGCAAGACCCTTGGCCTCGACGGCAACCCGCACCTGGTCCAGATCCGCTAAACCATGCCCCCACGCAAATCAAAGTCCCCGCTTGTCATGCCCGCGCCCACTCCACCGCAGCATCCCTTCGACCAGATCCACGGCGTCGAAACCAGCGGCCTCATCGCCGCCGGCAACCTCACCACCGGCCACCCCAACGACGCCCACGTCACCGCCTACTACGGCGTCGCCCCCAGCATCCTCCGCACCCTCATCAACCTCTGGCGCGACACCAACCCGCCCCATCCCATCCACCACTACTCCTTCGTCGACATCGGTGCCGGCAAAGGCCGCGCCATGCTCGTCGCCAGCGAACTCCCCTTCCACCAAATCATCGGCATCGAGCTCAACCCCACCCTGGCCGACACCGCCCAACTCAACCTCGAACACTGGCGCGCCACCAACGCCGCCGACTCCACCGCCCCACCCCTAGCGCCCATTCGCCTCCTCGAGCAAGACGCCCTCACCTTCGACTTCCCCCGAACTCCCACCCTAGCCTTCCTCTTCCATCCCTTCGAAGCCCCCGTCCTCAAGCTCCTCCTCCGCCGCATCGAAGCCCAGTTCACCCCCCGCCGCGGCACCCCCGCTCCAGCCTTCGACCTCCTCTACGTCAACTCCGAGTGCCGCGCCGTCCTCGACCGCCTCCCCGCCTTCACCCGCCTCTTCCTTGGCCCCGTAGCCATGTCCCCCGAAGACCACGCCGCCGACCTCGCCGCCATCGCCCAGCAAAAAGAGTACGGCTCCACCGGCGACGAGGAGTGCGCCATCTACCGCCTAACCGGCCGCTCCGCCACTCTGACTCCTAAGCCAATCCACCAAATCAAGTGATACGCTGTTCCTGCCTATGATTGCCTGAACCATCCAGCGAGCTGCAGCGACGCCTCGGCCCCCCCGGGCAGCGCCATCCCATGCCATCCAGCCACGCAAGATCGTTCAGGAGAAACTCCAATGCCAGCATCAGGCCCATCGTCAAACAAAGCCACACCCAACATCACAACGCCCCGCCTCCAACTAGTCCCCATCACCCCCGAGTCCCTCACCTCCGAGCAAAACTCCGACGGCAAACTAGGCGAAATCCTCCACTGCCGCATCACCTCCGAGTGGCCCCACGCCGACTGGGAGCCGCACGTCCTCCAACTCCTCCAGCAGCGCTTCGCCGAAGACCCAACCGACATCGGCTGGCACCGCTACATCCTCCTCCCAGCCACCGCCATCCAACCCGCAACCCTCATCGGCTCTGTCGGCGGCTTCCGCTGGCCCGACGATCCCCACGCCGCCGAGATCGGCTACGCCATCCTCCCCGAGTTCCGTCTCCACGGCTACGCCCTCGAAGCGACCAAAGCCATGATCCACTGGATCGAAACCACCGGCTCCGCAAACAGAATCTTCGCCCACACCTTTCCCCACCTCACCGGCTCCATCCGCATCCTCGAGCACTGCGGCTTCACCCTCGAAGGCCCCGGCAAAGAAGAAAACACTATCCGCTACCGCAGAAATTAAACAACCGAAGAAACGAAACATAGGGAGGCGCGACCACTTCGTCACGCCTCGACCAAAAAAACAAAACAGGGCACGGCCGAAGCCGCACCCCATCTGTAATCAATCATCAAACAGAACCGCGATCAGTGTCCCGCAGGGTAAGAAGGCGGCTTTGGCGGTCCACCAGGTACATTCTTATAAACGCTCGGTGCGTTTGTCAGCGCCGTTTGCAACGAATACGCCGTCAACCCTTCACCAGGCGCCAAGAACGGCGTCAGGGCAACCACCGCAGACCTCTTCCCGTTATAGACCGCAGTCAGTAGGTCTGTACGTTCGTAGTTCGTATTGTTAGCCGGATTCTGATTCATCACAACCCTGCCCAGCACGCGATGCTCCGCCTCCACTCCCATGATCGAGGCAGCCACCTGCGCAAAGTACTCCAGGTCCCGCGCCGTATAAGCAGCTCCGCTGGCATCACGCTCAATCACCAGACCACCTCTCGTATCAGACGCCATCTGGGCAAACTCGATCGTAGCCAGTAGGTACGCAGCAATAAAAGCATTCTCCAGGGCATTCAAAACAGCGATAAAGGGAGCAAGCGTATCGAACGTTCCCGTCGGAAAATAAAACGTCTGCACCGGATCGGTCGTCGAAACCGTCTTCCCAATCAGAGACCGAAGCAGGTCGGCATGCTGAATCTCTTCGCTCAACGCAGCGCGAAAGTATTCAACGTTGCCCAGGTTTCCGGCCGCCACCACGTGCGTGGCCGTTCCGCCCGGTCCGGCAAGGTTCGGATCCATAATCACCGGACCCACCAGACCGTTGTAATAGAACGTCGATGCCAGATCCTCGGCAATCAAAGCCGCAGTAAAGATCTCCTGCGCCGTATCGCCACTCTGATTGTCCAGACCAGGAGTCGCTGCATGAAGCGTGGTACCCGGAAGAAACGCCGCTGCGGTTGCGGACAGGCCAAAGAGCCCAGCCCGGGTGACAAAGGAACGACGTGGCAGCAGACCCGCTGCCGATTTACCAACATTGATTCCACTCATAAGCTGGCCCTCCCCGGGCCATCAAACACACTGCTACCTGCCAAACTTCAGTTTTTGAAATTGAACGTGAATTGAACGAGGGCCCGGTCGACCGGAATCGGGAAGGGTAGAGATGCCTGCGAGCAAAGGCGAGACAGCAGATCCTGGCGGTTCCGACATCTTCAGAACGCGCCGGACCAGACGCTGGATTGCACAGGTTTGTGAATTTTCATCGGCTCAAAACATCCACGCCTTTTATCGCATCGCAGCAAGGACGATGGCGCCTTTACGTCGTAGTCTCACCGAGCAATAGCCAAAATACACGACAGACCCTGGCACCCAAGAGGTCACGACAGAAAAGTCGTTAACTCCAAACCTACTTGATGTAGTACCCAGCCACCCGCCAGATCTTATCCTTCTCGCGGGTCATGATCATCGTCTCCTGCGCCGTAGCCTTATGCTCAAAACTCGTCTCGTACAGAATCACCACATACTCCCCAGGCGGAACTCCCGGCAGCAACGTCGTATACGACGCACTCTGCAGCTTCCTGCTCTCCAGCTTTCCCATCGGCTCACGCACCGTCTTCATCGAAGACTCAAACTTCTCCATCGTGACCGCGTTCTTCACCACCTCCGAAGCCTCCGTCCAGCACTCCGCATACTTGCCGCCATCCATCTTCGCCAGCCACGCTTCCGCCTCACGAGCCGCAAGCTGCACCGCATCCTGTTGCGCTTGCGGAGCATGTTCCTGCATCGCAAAACCCATGCTTCCGTGCGCCACTCCCGCAATCACACATACTGCCAACACAATCCTCAAAACTCTACGCATGCAGACCTCTCGTTAGTTACAAATCCTCACTAATCCAAATCCGCAAAACGACTTCAAACAAACCAATCGCAGTACGCCTCGTCCGGCCTCCAATCCAAAACTCACCCAGTAAACCACATCCCTACGCCTTCACCCGAACATAAAACATCCGCTCATCCCCACCCGCATGTTCAATCGCAATCTCCCCATCCGCCCGCGCCACCACGCTCGGAAACTTCTCCCCCCACTCCACCAGCACCAGCGCATCCGGCTCCTCCGCCATCTCCTCCAGCCCCAGCGTCAACAACTCCCGCTCCGTCTCCAGCCGATAAAGATCCAGATGAAACAGCCGCACCTTCTTCCCCGCATACTCATGCACCAGCGTAAAAGTGGGACTCGTCACATCGTCCTCTGCCGCCGCCCCCAGCGCCGCGGCGATCCCCTTCACCAGCGTCGTCTTCCCCGCCCCCAGATCCCCCCGCAGCACAAACATCTTCGGCGCCGGCAGCAACATCTCCGCCACCCGCTCCCCCATCGCCAGCGTCCCCGCCTCACTCCGCGTCTTGAACCGCTTCTTCTCCCGCAACTCCAAACTCACGCGCTCGCCCTCTCCCATCATCTTCTCACCAGAGGGAACCTGCTAATTTGGCTTCTCCTCCCCCTTCCGCCGATCCACCACCTTGTACCCCTCAGGCACCACAAAGTACCTCGGATCCGGCTCCGACGTAGTCAACTCCGTCGCCGAGAACGATTGCCTCCCGCTCGACGGATCGTCGACCTTCGAGATCAGGTTGATGCCAAGCTTGGCCGAGTACCAGAACTCCCGCGTGCTCACCATCGGCAGATCGTTCCCCAGCACCCCAGGGTTCAGCGTCGTCGTCTCCCGATACCCGATCGTGTCCACTCCGTTCGAATTGCTAAGCCCCAGATCGTCATGTTGACGAAACCCCTGCCCGTCCGGCAACGGCCCACTAGTCCCCATCGCCAGCTTGTAGACCATGTCCGGCACCAACCCGTAGGGCCGCACCTCGCAGATTTTTTCATCGACGCCGCAGTTCAACCACGTGTGCTCCTTCGGATCGGTGATCTGAATGACGTCCATGCGCGACTCGATCTTGCTCCCCTTCGGCACCAGCAGCCAGCGTTCCTGGTAGATCCGCCCTCGTCCATCCCGCACAATCCGTCTCTTGTTGACCAGCGTGAACGAGCCTCCATTTCCCAGAGGTCGCGACCACTCCGTCACCAGCATCATGCTGAACGGAGCACCCGTCAGCGGCGGGATGAAGATACTCTCCATCCTCCCACTCGTTCCGCCATCCTGTATGTGAACCACCGGAGGCGCCGGATTGATCGCACTCTGAGCAAGCACAAAAGAAGGCACAACCAGCGCAACCACCACCAACAACACAACCAAAGGGAGCAGCCTCAACGACCGAACACGCATCCGAACCCTCCGCACCACGGCGAAAGTATAGACCTGAAACCGCTCAAAGCGACTTGAAGTTCCACATGCAGCTCTCACCTCCGTGGCCTTTCTTGGGGAAGCCGAACCACTCGGCCAGCAAATACCGTTATCAGGAGGTCGTCCTAAAGGTAGGTCACAGCAATCTTCAGCTCCACGCGGCCGCCTGTGAAGCCGAATGCGGCGTCATCGAACTTTGGCGGTCCAAAGTGCCCCTTTGCATTGTTAGAAGCTCCCACTCCTTCCCGCGGCATACCTACAAAATTGGTGTCCAGTCTGCCGTTGGAGTTTTCATCGTGGTAAACCGCAATCGCATACCTGCCCGGCAGGATGCCTCTGAAATCACACACCCCATTACCATTTGAAACCGGGGAACTCGTATGGGCCAGAGCTTTGTCGCCGTTCTTAGGAAAGCCTTCCGCCGACGAATAGAGGGCACACATCACCTGCCCCTTACTGCTGCGCAAGCCCTCCACGTCCACGTGAATCACGTTCTCTACCGCCGGTACCGACGACGCCGCACCCGTGAGCACGATCAACACGAACGTCAGAACATTTGCCAGCATCATGAGTCACCGCCAAATCCACATCGGTATCCGTGCAAAATACGCTGTCACCCACCCCAGCATCGCAAAAAAATACGTTCTCATCCTAAGCGAAGTTGCTCACGCTTTTGTGAACAACGCAGTCGAAGCCCCCGCACTCGTCTTGCTTCTGCCGTTTCAACTGACCCTAAAAAAACCAACTTTGACCGGCGAAAATTATCTCACATCGAGAATCAACGACCCCGCAACCCGCAGATCCAGACCAGCCCATCCGCATCCGTCAGCCGATAGCGAAACGCATCCGAAAGATGTGTAACCGTATCGGTTGCAAGTACAGTATGCTCGTCCATCGCATGCGCCGCAAAGTCCGCCGCCAGCCCATGCAGATAAACCGCCGCCTCCACCGCGCGAGCCACATCGCCAGGAAACTGCGCCAGCATCGCCGCCACAATCCCCGTCAGAATATCCCCGCTCCCACCCTTCGCCATCGCCGGATTCCCACTCGTATTCACCGCAATCGAGCCATCCGGATGCGCAATCAGCGTTCGCCACCCCTTCAGCACCAGCGTCAGCTTATGCTTCGTCGCAAACCTCCGCGCCAGGCCAACCCGATCCGCCTCCACCTCTTTCACCGTCATCCCCGCCAGCCGGGCCATCTCTCCCGGATGCGGCGTCAGCACCATCACCCGCCCCTCGCCATTCAGCAGATCCGTCTTTCCCTCGAAAGCATTCAGCGCATCCGCATCGATCACCACCGGCACCATCGTCTTCTCCACGATCTGCCGCGCAAACGCCGGCGCATCCCCCTCGGTCGACAGCCCCGGCCCCACCGCCACCACCGAGATCTTCGTCACCAGCGCATCCAGCTTCGCGCCATCCAGATTCTTGAACGAAACCGCACCCTTGGTCCCCTCCGCCAGCGGCACCATCATCAACTCCGGCGCAATCCGAGTCACCGTATCCAGAATGCTCTTCGGCACCGCAGCCGTCACCAGTCCCGCCCCACTCCGCAGACACGCCAGCGACGCCATCGCCGGAGCCCCCGCCTTCCCGTAGCTCCCCCCCACCACCAGCACATGCCCGAACCTTCCCTTATTCGAGTTCACATCCCGCGGCCTCTCCGCCACCGACTTCGACGAACCCGCCCAGGTAAACCCGCTCGCCGAAACCACCGCATCCTCAGGCGACCCGATCCCCGCAACCACCACCGGCCCAAACACTCCGCCGGTCCTCTCATTGCGCGTCAGATGACCAAACACATGCGCGATCTTCGGCGCGGTAAACGTCACCACAGCGTCAGCCCGAAACGCCCCCTCCGCCGTCTGCGCCATCGAATTCGCATCCCACCCCGAAGGCAGATCCACCGCCACCACCGGCGTCGCCAGTTTCTCCACCATCTCCCGCAACAAAGCCGCAAGCCCACGCAGCGGAGGCTTGAATCCCGTCCCCACCACCGCATCCAGCAACAGCTCCGCCTCGTTCACCGCGCCTGAGCAAGCCGCCAACCCAGCCTCATCCACCACCTCATCCACCGCAACAGACGAAAACTCCTCCCGCAGCCTCTTGAGCGCCGGAGCGGCCTCTCCCTTCACCTCATCCGCCCGTCCCAGCAGCACCACACGAACCGAACGGCCCGCCTGCGCCAGCACCCGCGCCGCAACAAAACCATCCCCGCCGTTGTTCCCCCGCCCGCACAACGCCACCACCCTCATCGCCGCCGGATACTGCCGCAGACAGAACTGCCCCACCGCGCCCCCGGCCGCTTCCATCAACCTATCCAGCGAAACCCCAAACTCAGCAGCAGTCCACTGATCCACCGCCTGCATCTCCGTCGCCGTAAGAATCTTCATCTTTCCCTTCTACGCGATTCTCCCGCCGAAGCCAAGACGCCCCCACCCCCTCTTTCACCCCATCCAAACAGGAAGACGAACAGCAAAGCCCAACCTCAGGGAAGTCGGGCCAATCAGAATTCAACTCCAAAAAAAGGATGAAAGATTCAGCTCACAAATTGAAGGAAAGATTCAGCCCCAAAAAGGGGACGAATATGAAAATAAATCCAAAAAAAGTGGCACTTTTTTAGCAATGCAAAAAGACGCTGCCAAACACCACGCTTTCACCACCAAAACACCAAGCTGCCACCACGTTCTTACCAGCGCTTTTTCACCACGTTCCGCCACAACCCCTACTCAGAACCGCCCATAACACCGCTGCTTTCAACCGTCTGCTTCTGCAAAAAATAATCCTTATTCCACAGCGCCCGGTAAAACTCCCCGGTCAACTCAGCAGCCTTAGGCCCAAAGGTAGGACGTCCGCCTTCGAGAAAAAACACAGTAACAATCCGGCCCTTGGGAGTATCCGCAAACGACCCAAACCACCCGAATCGAGTGCCATTATTCGAGCAGGTCCCCGTCTTGCCCATCACCGGAAACTGGCTGAAGTTAGCCCGCAGAGACCGTGCCGTTCCATACTGCACCGCTCCCTCCATTCCAACCGAAATCTCAGGAATCAGCGGAGCAATATCCAAAACCCGCTTCACCTTAGGCTCAAACGTAGCCACATCCACCGCAGTTTCAGGATGTTGCAGATAATAAAGCGTTCCGCCATTCGCAATCGCCGAAACCAACGCCCCCAGCTGCAGCGGAGTCATCGAAACGCTCTCACCAAACGAGCACATCCTCCCCACTCCACCCAACGACGCCGGTAGCACCTCATCCGGATAAGTCCCCAGCTGCTCGCCCTGAATATGATAACCAGCCAGCTCGCCAAGCCCAAACTCATTGGCATAGTGCTTCACCCGCTCAAACCCAAGCTGCCGTCCAAGCGTCTCAAAATAAAGGTTATTCGAGTGCGCCAGAGCATCTGTCATGGTCATGTGATAGCGCCCGCCCAGGTTCACCGGAGTGTCGTTGCGAACGATCCCCTCCTCGAGCGCCGCCAAGGCCACCGTCAGCTTGATCGTCGAGCAGGGTTCAGCCCCCCTCGACAGCGCCAGCTTCTGGTTCACCATCGCCAGAATCCGTCCCGTAGAAGGATCGATCGCGATCGCCGTGCCATTCATATTGCCCAGCGCCTCAATCGCCGCCGCGCGAACCAGAGGATCCTCGCCGTCCACCACATCGCCCAGCGTCAGATTGTCGGCATACGAACTCGCCGAAAAGTGTTCCTGATACCGTGTCCGCCGCACAGCCAGAGTCGGCCGGGCTCCTCGATGACGCCTCACAACCCCATGCGTTGCAATGACGTGCGCCGTACCCCTGGAAGTAGAACCCGAGTGTGCCGACCCCGCGTGCGAAGCCCCCGAACGAGCCTTTACCGTAGTCGCAACTCGAGCCGTCCCAGCGGAGTGCCGTCTGGTCTTCCCAGTTGTAGTCGTCGCAGCGTTAGCACCCACTCCAGCACCAAGAACCAGGCCGAAGAGGAGTGCGCCAAAAACCTTTAATGATCTCGACACAGGCGGATCCCTCTTATTGATTTGACTGCAATCGAACTGCCATCGATCCACAATTCATCTAATAAAACACTAATTCAACACTAATTCCTAAAATAGCACTGTCCCCCATTCGTGCTACTCCCCACGAAATCAGTGGTACTGTCAGTTCCCGCGTCGCAGAAACGCAGGAATATCAAGCTCATCCGGCTCCGCAGGATCCGCAGCCGCCACAGCCGCGCTCCCAAACGCCGGAATCCGAACCGAGGACTCCCCCGCATCGCCCGTCACACTGCGCACATCCTCCTGTTGGACTCGCACCGGCGCCGAAAAGTGAGTATCTCTCGCCCGCTCAACATGCCCAACCTCCACCCGATTCACCTCAGCCGCTCTCTCCCCGCGAGCTGCAGGAGCCCGGAAAAAGTCGTCATCAAACACCGACGCCGGCACCGGAACCAACTCCGCCGAAGCACCCGTCTCCATCTTCACAACCGGCTCCTTCACCTCGTGCTCATGCACCGGCCGGGCCGTCTCCTTTGCCGGCTCCATCTCACTGGCAAATCTCGTACCCGCAGGTCGAGGAGACACCACACGAGGCTGTATCGGCACGTCATACCGCATCGTCGGCAGCGTCGCCTCGGCCAGCATGCGCTCCCGCCGCTGCGGCATCTCCTGCTGCTTGAAGCCCGTCGCAATCACGGTGATCTTCACCTCGTCACCCATCGACTCATCCTGCACCGCACCGAAGATGATGTTCGCATCCTCATGCGCCGCATTCTGAATGATGCTCGAAGCCTCATTCACCTCGCTCAGCTTCAAGCTGCTCGACCCCGTGATGTTGATCAGAATCCCCCGCGCCCCATCGATCGCTCCCGCCTCCAGCAGCGGCGAAGCCATCGCAGCCATCGCAGCCTCCACCGCACGATTCGCGCCAGACCGCACACCCGTCCCCATCACCGCATAGCCCATCCCCGCCATCGTCGTCTTCACGTCGGCGAAGTCGCGATTGATCACGCCAGGAATCGTAATGATGTCCGAGATCCCCTGCACGCCCTGCCGCAGCACATCATCCGCAATCCGGAAGCTCTCAAAAAATCCAGCATCCTTCGCCACCGCCAGCAGCTTCTCATTCGGAATCACGATCACGGTATCGACCGACTCCAGCAGCTCCTGCATCCCGCGCTCTGCCTGCTGCATCCGCCGCTTGCCTTCAAACGCAAACGGCCGCGTCACCACCGCCACCGTCAGCGCTCCCATCTCACTCGCCAGGCTCGCAATCACCGGAGCAGCCCCGGTCCCCGTCCCGCCACCCAGCCCCGCGGTCACAAACACCATATCCGCGCCCTCAAGCGCCTCAATGATCTTGTCCGAATCTTCAAGCGCAGCGCGCCGTCCCACATCCGGATTCGCACCCGCGCCCAGCCCACTCGTCAGCTTCACGCCCAGCTGCAGCTTCACCGGAGCATTCGAAACCTGCAGCGCCTGCACATCCGTATTCGCCGCAATAAACTCCACTCCCACCACATTCGCCGCAATCATTCGATTCACAGCGTTGTTCCCGCCACCACCCACGCCGATCACCTTGATCCTCGCGCCATGCGGTATCTCATCGTGATAGTGAATACGGAGATCGTGAGGACCATTAAGACCGTTGGGATCGTGAGGATCGTTGGGCAGATTCGACATGGCAGCAGGACTCCTTGAAAGTTGTTTAATTCTCCCATCTCCCTGCCCAACGCACGACCCCCGTTTTCCACCGCCCGTACCACGCATGGTTCCAAATCCTGCAAACTTACATCGCTTTTGATAGCGTGCGGCACGCAGAGAGTGCCATCACCAATCGCGCGTCAGCCTCTATCGTCGCAATCGGAGCAAGGACCGCAGCAAGAAACAGTCTCACCGCCATCATTCCGTCCCACCATCACTCATCTTTCCTCTTGCAAAGATCACTCCTGCCCCTCAAACTGAAAAAAGTCCCTCCCAACTCAAGAGCCCTCGGAGCCATCGTAATGAGCCTGACCCGACGTGTCTTCCTTCAGCGCATCGCCCAGATCGGCGGCTACTCCGCCGCATTCACCACCATGCAGGCGCTCGGCCTCATGCCCGCCGTCGGCCAGTCTCCACTTCCGCAACTCGCCGCCGACTTCGGCAAAGGCAAAAAAGTCATCATCCTCGGCGCAGGCATCGCCGGCATGACCGCCGCCTACGAGCTCCGCAAAGCCGGCTTCGACTGCACCATCCTCGAAGCCCGCAATCGCCCCGGAGGACGCAATTGGACCGTCCGCGAAGGCACCAAAGTCGAGTTCACCGACGGCACCACGCAAACCTGCGACTGGCAGGACGGCGGCTATCTCAACGCTGGCCCCGCACGCATCCCCTCCATCCATACCCACATCCTCGGCTACTGTCACGAACTCGGCGTCCCCCTCGAAGTCGAAGTCAACTCCTCCCGCTCCGCCCTCATGCAATCTCCCAAGCTCAACCACGGCGAACCCGTCCAGCAGCGCCAGGTCGTCTACGACACCCGCGGCTACCTCGCCGAGCTCCTCACCAAAGCCATCAACCAACACACCCTCGACCACGAGCTCTCCAAAGAAGACATCGGGCGCCTCCGCGACTTCCTCGAAAACTTCGGCGACCTCGGCGAGGATGGCCGCTACACCGGCACCACCCGCGCAGGCTTCATCACAGGCCCTGGCGCAGGCCCTGCCAAATCCGTTCTGCACAAGCCACTCAACTTCTCCGAGCTCCTCGCCGCCGACATGTCCACCGGCGAGTTCTACGAAGAGCAGATCGACTGGCAGGCCACCATGTTCCAACCCATCGGCGGCATGGATCGCATCGCATACGGCTTCGCAAAATCTCTCGGCGACATCATCCACTACGAATCTCCCGTCGTCGAGATCACCACGTCCGACCAAAGCGTCACCGTCGCCTACACCAGATCCGGCACACCCCAAACCATCACCGCCGACTTCTGCATCTGCACCCTGCCCCTGCCAATCCTCGCCAAAACGAAGAACAACTTCTCGCCCGAAACCCAACAGGCATTCACAGGCATGCAAATGGTCCCGCTCTATAAAATCGCCTGGCAGTCTCCGCGCTTCTGGGAGAAAGAGAACAACATCTACGGCGGCATCTCCTTCCTCAAAGACAAGGTCGACCTCGTCTGGTACCCCACCGACAAACTCTTCTCCCCCACTGGCGTCCTGGTCGCTGGCTTCGGCTCCGAGCAGGAGATCATAGGCGGCTTAGGCGGCCCTGCCACCGGCAAGCCCTCACCCTTCGGCGCACTCCCCACCATCGAAGCAAAGTTCGAAGCCTCCCGTCAGGCTGTTGAGACCCTTCACCCAGGCCGCTCCCACCTGCTCACCAAACCGATCTACGTCGCATGGTCCAGGATCCCATACTCCCTCGGCTGCCTCGCGAACAACTTCCTCCCCAGCAGCGCCCCGGCCTACGCACAGCTTGAAAAACCTGAGGGCAAGACCTACTTCGCTGGAGACTACCTCTCTCACCTCGTCGCCTGGCAGGAGGGCGCAGTCCTCTCCGCCCACCACGCCATCGAGCGCATCGCAAAACAGATGCAAACCTAGGCAGTATCGACATAGAGTACGACCGAAGATCTGTCATTTCGTCCGGAGCGGACGGCTTTTGCCACAGCTCTACAGGTCGATACTGCCTAAGTCTCTTGAGCAGCGTCATCTCGACCGAAGCTGTTCACAGCCTCATCGCGAACAGCGCAGTGGAGAGACCCCCGTATTTGCTTTTGCCGTTGTATTTGCCTTTGCCGTTGCCTGCTCTTTCGTCATTCACGCAAAAGCACAACACCTAAAACCAGCACCAATCCTCGCTCTTACAATCACCAAATGATCCTGATTCAAAAAATCAAGCTACCCATAGCAGGCCTGGAAGAGCTACACGCCGAAGCAAGAAAAGACGGCTACGGCTTCATCGACACCCTCGTTGACGAGTGGGCCAGCGGAGCTAATCGCTTCCAGGCTACAGGCGAAGTCCTCTGCGGTCACCTCGACCACGGCCAACTCGTCGCAGTCGGCGGGCTCACCATCGACCCCTTCACCCCCGAACCACACACAGGCCGCATCCGTCGCGTCTATGTCCGCTCCGCATGGCGCAACCAGGGAGTAGGCCGAGCCCTCGTCTCCACCCTCGTCGAACAAGCCCAAAAGAGCTTCCGCCACGTACGTCTCCGCGCCGAAAACGCCAGCGCAGCACGCCTCTACGAAAGAATGGGTTTCACTCCCATCGAAGACCCAGGCGCAACCCACACTCTCTCCTTTTGAAGACCCTGAAGCTCACGCCTGACGCAAACAGCCTCCGCGTCTAAATCCCTGCGCAAAAGCCTGCAATCGAACCTGCGATATGCTTGCAAGCACTTAGGAGACACCCACCACATGATCCTCGAAGCCGAGCTGGACCGCGCCGACACAAAGACCGCCGTCTTCCGTCTCACCGGACGCATGACCCTCGGCCTGCGCCTGCGCGAGGTCGAATCCAGAATCACCGACGTCGCCGACAAAGGCGTCCACAAACTCATCCTCGAACTCTCAGGCGTCGAGTTCCTCGACAGCGCCGGACTCGGTCTCCTCATGATCCTCTACGGCAAGATGAAGACCCATAGCGGCGAACTTCGACTCGTCGCCCCCACCGAACGCGTCCTCGACGTCCTCAAGATAACCTGCACCGACGCCATTCTTCCCATCGACCCAACCCTGGACGCCGCCCTCGCAGCCTGAACACAAACCCTGAGCAACAAACCCCGAATCGCAAACAAAGAGGAGCCCCAGCCCTCCCTTCAAACGCGCCTAACTACACACGCATTCTAAGAGAAGTCTGAAGCTCGTCACACCCACCAAACCCAGCTAAACCAACACAACCAGATCCGACAGACGATCCAGGCTCTGACACCAGCCCTCCGACATTCCCGCAAGGTGCTTCGGCGCAGCAGCAGACGTGGTCTTGATCACCCGAGCGACCAGCGAGATCTCCGTTCCGCCGCGCGCTGCGGTAAAGGTCACCGTGTTCTTCACCTCGAACATCGGCTTGCCATGCTCATCAATCGCCGCCGTCACAAACACCAGCCTGTGCGGCCGATCGATCGTCACAAACCGCCCCGTCATCGGATACACCACTCCCTCCGGCGATTGCATATCGATCAAAATCGCGCCGCCGACCCGTGCATCCACCTGGTACACCCGGTTGGTGAAGCACTTCGGCCCCCACCACTTCGCCAGTTGCTCCCGATCGATCCACGCCGCAAACACCAGCTCCGGCGGGGCCGCCACTCTCCGCGTAAGACAGACCTCAAGCAGCCCCGCTTCCATGACTCCTCCTTCAACCGCCATAACTCACCTCGCGCAAAAGATCATTGAGCTTATCGAAGCTGCTATTCCAGCCCTTCATATGCCCATCGCGATCTTCTTCAGTTACGAAGAAAGTCTGGTGGAAGTTCATCGTCGTCTGCCCATTTTTTTCCTCAAACGTGATCGAAATCACAGTATCGTGCTCCGGAAGACCCGTGCCCTCCTCCCAGTGAAACGTGAAGACCAGCCTCTCCGGCTCAACCAGCTCCAGGTATTCCCCGCCCTGCCACAGATCCAGCCTCCGCTTCTCCCCGTCTCCCGTATCAAAGCCGTCGCTATGCAGACAGTTACGCCACCTCCCGCCCGGCCGCGCCTCCGCCGTCAGGTTGCGAGCCACAAAGTCCCGCGGCCCAAACCACAGTTTCATCTGATCCGGATCAGTCCACGCCTTCCACACCAGCTCGCGTGGCGCGTCGAAGACCCGTGTAATCTGCAGCTCCTGTTGAGCTCTCACCGTTTGAGATACCGTCGCTGTGCTCATCGAATTCCTCCCTGTGTTTTCAAAGCCCTGTATCTATGCCGTCACTGTCGTCCCGCAAACCGGCCCGCCAAATACTCCGCCAGCCTTTCGAAGGCCTGCTTGGCGCCCTCAATCGAGCCGTAGTCACGCACATTCTGATCCCGAGCCTCAACCGAGGCAAAGGTTAGACGCATCGTCACCCGCGTTCCTCCCCCGTCGTCTTCTCCGTTGTCTTCAAAGATCACCGCTTTTTCAAACTGCACCTCTGGCGAGCCCGCTCTGCCGCCGCGCAACGTGTACGCCAGCCGCTCATACGGCACTACGTCCAGGAACACACATTTGTTCGGATAATCTGCGCCATCAGGACCATGCATCACCTGCTTCCACACGCCGCCCGGCCGCACATCCATCTCTTCGATCGTGGTCGTAAAGCCCTTCGGCCCCCACCACAACGCAACCTGCTTCGGATCCGTCCAGGCCTCCCACACCATCTCGCGCGGCGCGTCGAACACACGCGACAACACAATCTCCCGCTCAGAGGCGTCTTCCAGTCCCCGCCCCGCAGCTTCCCGCTCAGCGCTTTTTTCTACCACTCCCATTCTTCTTTCCGGCATCTCGCTTCTCCTTTTTCTGTAGGGTCTTCAGATACTCGTCCAATCGATCGAAACTCTGCTCCCAGAAGTTGCGGTACTCCTCCAGCCAGTCCGACGCCTGCTTCAAAGGCTCCGCCTTCAGCTTGCAGGGCCGCCACTGCGCCTCTCGTCCGCGCGTGATCAACCCAGCCTTCTCCAGCACCTTCAGGTGCCGTGAGATCGCCGGCATACTCATCTCGAACGGAGCCGCAATCTCCGTAACCGAGGTCTCTCCCATCGCCAGCCGAGCAAGAATCGCCCGCCGGGTCGGATCAGCCAATGCAGCAAACGTCGAGCTAATTTGATCTGTCATGTATCTCAATTAACAACTAAGTTAAATAACCATATCGTTAAATACAAAATCTGTAAAGAGTGAAAACAGAAAAAAAGTTAAATCTCTTAAGCACCCGAATTACGAGATCGTCCGTGATCGACTTCCGGACCTAATTACCGGCTGAACTCGAAGGTCCCAACAGAAACACCCAAGCCTTGCTTCCAGGCGCCCGCCGCCACCCCGGCGACGAAACATCAAACGGAATCTCTGTCGCAACCACAGCAACAGCACCCTGCCCCCGAAACAGCTCCAGCACCTCTGCCTGAACCGAGGGACTATCGAAAAACAGATGCAGATCCTGCACCTGATTCTTCCGACCATACGCATCGTTCCCAACAGCCGCCACCACATGCAGCCCGGCAGCATAAGCCCACGTGCAACGTATATCGTTTCCCGGTGACACCGAGGCAACTTTATCTCCCGCCTTCAAACCCAGTCCCCGCAGGTACTCAGCGACAGCCCACTGGCCGCCGCTCTGCATATCAGTCCCGGCAACAGCCAATCGAACAGCGCCTCGCAGCCGCTCCGCTGAATTGAACACGGTCGCCACCAACAACAGGAGGAGCGCAGCCGCGCGCACTCCAGACCGAAGCCCCCCGCGCCAGCCATCTAACCGAAGAAACGGCGCCATCCCCAGCACACAGAGAAACCCTGCCACGTAGCGCCCTTCGACATGAACCAACAGGAGAACAAAAATCCCCAGCAGCGACGGGAGATACAAGAGCCACGGATTCAAAGACCGGCCTGCTCCAACGCGCTCGCGGGCCCGAGGCCAGAAGGCAACACAAAAGCAGAGAGCAACGACAAGTGCGACCGGAATAATCTCTTGAAACACGTACTTCAAGGCGAGCGAGTTTTCAACCAACGCTCGAGCGGAGTTTTTGAAATCAAAAAACTGACGATACCCTTCATACCAATAAACGATGTTGAACTGTGGCGGATACGTCACGTGAAACGGCTCTCCAAAGGCAAACACCGGAGGATGAGCACTCAGCATCTCGACCGGATGAATCGGCGATCCAAACTCCTTCGGACCTCCCTGCCAACCCATCCAATGCTTCAAATGATTCACATGAAATGCGTAGTTCAACGTTCCCGCCTCACCCAGCGTCGGCCGTCCAAGCGCCCACGATAGGCCCACCCCATAAGGAACGACAAAGAGCAAAAACACTCCCACCGTGCGAAGAAGCGGAGCAACGCTACGGCGCCAGCCCATAAAACCAATCGCGACCAGAAAGAATATTCCCGAGACAGTCAGGAAGATCGCCTTACTCAAGAACCCCAAACCCAGCACGACTCCCCACAACGCTGTGTTGCCCACCGTTGGACGCGAATACACCTTCAACGCCAATCCTGACGCGAAAAAAAAGAGGCACGCCACCAGCAGATCCGGGCCGATCGTAGACACCCGCCCCACTCCCGTCTGCACCGTAACAAACAGGCAAGCCGCACCGATCAGCAGAAAAAGCGACAGACGAGCAGCCCCGCCGCTCGAAAGATCTCCCTGCACAGCACGCGACATCAAACCGAGAAGCCAAAGAAACCCAATCCACGCGACGAAATAAATCGCCAGGTTCAGCCAGAAGACCGCCGCCATCTCCCCATGCGGAGTGGAAGAAAACAATCGCCTCACACCCGACAGCAGCAAAGGATATCCGATGCTCCACAGCGGATTGAGCGCAGCCCTCCAATCGCCCGCTCGAATCATATTGGCGACATCGAGGTAGGAGATATCGTCCCCCGACAACTCCAACCTCCCATATCTACCTTCCACCGCCCCGGCCAACATCACAGCAGCGCCCACAATAAGGTGAAGCGATAGATACCGCCACTTCAGGATGGCGTTACTCGCTTTCACCTCCAGCCCGTCACTGCCAACCTGAACCGTATCGAGCGCCATGTTCGCCGCCACCTGATGTCGCTTGTGAAAACAGGCCCAAGAACCCGCGATCGAACGCTGTCGAACTATATCTTAGCGATCAACCTGCTTCACATCAGAGCAAAATATTAGGAAGTGTTTTCGATAAGGAGGTGCACTTATTTGCAGGCGCGACTTGGAATTCAATCAGGTTGAATTCGCGACATGCAAAAAGTCTTAGTGCTTTCTACAGAAAAAAGCAGATCTAGAAACTTCCCGCAAAGATCGCCTTCAACTTCGCCTTCAGCCCCTGCTCTTCGCTCGCCCGCCGAACCTGTGTCCTGTGCGTATACAACAGCATCCCAATCGCCGCTGCAAACTCCGGCACCGCCAGCTCCGCCGGCATCCGCGACAGCGGCACCGGGTATCCGATCCGCGCCGGCACCCGCAACAGGCTCTCCGCATTGTCCAGCAGCCCCGCCATATTCGCGCCGCCGCCAGTCACCACGCAGCCCGCGCCCAGCGCCTCCAGCACTCCACCCTGCCGCAGATTATCCCGCAGCATCGTAAACAACTCACGCGCACGTGGCTCCAGAATCTCCGCCAGAAATCTCTGCCGCACCATCCGCGCCGGCTGCCCTCCGGAAAACGCAAGATTCCCGCCGACTTCAATCTCATTCAACTGCGGCACCGCCGTCACCACGCAGTGCCCATACATCTTCTTCAGATACTCTGCTTCCTCAACCGTCACATGCAGCCCAACCGCCAGGTCATTCGTAAAATGATCTCCGCCAATCGGCAGCACCGCCGTATGCGCAATCGAGCCCTCAAAGAACACCGCCAGCTCCGTTGTGCTCGACCCGATATCGGCCATGCAGACGCCCAGTTCCCGCTCATCGGCGCTCAGCACCGCCTCAGCAGCGGCAATCCCCTCATACACCGTATCCATCACCTCGAGCCCAGCACGGTTTGCGCACGTAATCACACTCTGCGCCACACCACCCGAGCAAGTCGACAGATGCAGATTGACCTCAAGCCTGTTCCCCACCATCCCCACCGGATCGTGAATCCCCGGCTGGTCATCCAGAATGAACTCCTGCGGCAACAGATGCAGCACCTCGCGATCCGGGGGCAGCGCAACCGACCGCGCACGATCCACAGCAGCACGCACCTCCTCCCGCGTAATCTCCCGCATCCTGCTGCCCATGCTGATGCCGCCGCGCGAGTTCACCCCGCGCACATGCGTCCCGCCAATGCCTACAATCGCCGTCTCAATTCCAGCCTTCGCCACGCGCTCCGCCGTCAGTGCCGCACGATTGATCGCCTCCGCCGCCGGCCCCAGCTCCGCGATCAAACCCTTGCGCATCCCCCGCGACGGCTCCACGCCGTGTCCGCGATACCGCAGCACGCCGTCCTGCAGCTCGGCCACCAGCACGCAGCTCTTCGTGCTTCCCGCATCGAGCACGGTGATCAGATTGTCCTGCTTCTGATTCATGGTTGAACCGCCTGGGAAGGATGATACTGCGTCGAACCAGCCGACGGCTTCGCAACCACCGGATGGGGCTTCGCAACGACAACATGTTTCTTCGCCTTCGGATCAACCTTCTTCGCCTTCACCGGCGAATGACTCTTCGCCGCACCATTCGCCGTCGCCCTCGCAGAAGGCTTTCCCTTCACAGCCGCATGCTTCACTCCCGCAACGTGCGCCACTGGCAAAGGCTTCGCAGGGGCCTTCACAACAGGCTTCGCCGCCGGCTCGATCGCCTTCACGCCCGTATCCGGAACCATCGCCGCAGGAGCCGTCGCTGCAGGCTTCTTCGCATCAGCCGCCATCACCGCCGCGCCGTTCTGCGATGAAGCCACCGGCACACCAGCGCCCGGCTGCATCTCCAGCACCACCTGCCGCTCATACCGCATATCCACCGACGAGAGCTTCGGATAAACCGTCCGCCACTCCGGCAGATGCTCTTCAAATCTCCTGTAGCGATCCAGAAAATCCGTATCGCCAAAGTGAACCAGCACCTCACTCGACTTATCCGGAATCGACGCCTTCACATCCTCAGGATTCGACAGATCCACCTCGCTCAGCCCCTCCGAGATCTTCTGCCCCGAACCATCCAGCTCCGACGTGAACCGCTCATAGATCTTCATCCGCGCCGCGCGAGTCGACAGCGGATCCTCCGCCGAGATCCCCGTCACCACCGGAAACGAGTACTTCCCATCCGGCCTCGCCTCCACCGGCATATCCAGCAGCACCCCATTCCCATCCACCAATCCAATATGGCTTCCCTGCCGCACAAACGCCACCGGCGTCCTCTCCACAATCGACACCCTCATCCGATTCGGCAGCAGCCGCATCACCGTCGCATGCGCCACCCACGGCAGCCTCTCCAGTTCCGCGCGTCTCTGCGCCAGCGACACCGTAAAGATATTCCGCTCCACATCCTCGCCAAAGATGCTCAGCAGCTGCGCCCGCGTCACATGCGCATTCCCCTGAAACTCAATCGACGAAGACGAAGGAATCACAAACCGTTCATCGTGCAACAAAAAACTTCTCGCCATCGCAAACAACCCGGCGCAAATCCCAAGCAGAACCACCACCCCACATCCCGCAGCGATCCTTCCCCACCTGGTCGAAGGCACCCCGCGAAACCGCACCCGCAGTCCCGCCTTGCGTCTTCCCACCGGAGCGTCGTCCTCCCAGTGCGGATCATCCGCGAAGTCCTCGCTCAGATCGCGACGCAGCCGCCGCTCCGGCGAAGCCGACACTCGCCGCGGCCCCCGCGAACCTCGAGACTCCGAGACGTAGTTCTTTCCAGGCGCCTCTAGCACCGTTGTTCCACCCCTCGAAAACCCATCGCTTTGTCGCACGCCTGAGCAAGGCCGCGAGAATCGCCATCCTGAGCATAACTCGCATACCCCCCTCGCTTCCCTGTGATCTTCGCCACGTACCCTTTCAGGAACTCACCCATTTGTCGCCAAAGCTTCCAGCAACGCGGCTCCCGCCTGCGATACACTTCCCGCCCCCAGCGTCAGAATCACATCCCCCGCCCTTGCTTCATGCACCAACACATCGACAGCCTCAGGCACCGATCTCGCATAGTCCACGATCTGAGGCCCGGCTGCATCGATCGCATCGACTAGTGCCTCTGCAGTCACTCCAGGAATCGGAGCCTCACTCGCCGCATAGATATCCAACACCTGAACCGTGTCGGCATCTTTGAATGCCCCTGCAAACTCCGCCATCAGATCCCTCGTCCGCGTAAACCGATGCGGCTGAAACAAAACATGCACCCGGGAGTACCCACAGTCCCGAGCCGCCCGCAGCGTAGCCAGAATCTCCGTCGGATGGTGTCCATAGTCATCCACCACCGTCACCCCCCGCACCTCACCCTTGATCTGAAACCGCCGATCTACTCCGCGAAAGGTCTCCAGCCCCGCCGCAATCTGGTCAGGAGCCACTCCCAGCTGCACTCCCACCGCCACCGCAGCCGTAGCATTCAACACATTGTGCCGCCCCGGAACATGCAGCCGAAACTTCCCCAGCACCAGCCCCTTATAGTTCACCGCAAACGCCGAGTGGCACTCCGCATCCTTCGGCAGCATCTCCACGCGAAAGTCCGCATCCACACTCTCGCCATACGTATAAACCTTTCGCCTCACCCGCAGCAGCACCGTCCGCAGCAGCGCATTATCGACACAAGCCGTAGTCGCCCCATAGAACGGCAGCCGATCCATAAACTCGAGAAACGCGCCCTCCACATCCTCCATATCGCGATAGCAATCCATATGCTCGCGATCCAGATTCGTCACCACCGCCAGCACCGGCGACAGCTTCAAGAAACTCCGGTCACTCTCATCCGCCTCCGCCACCAGATACTGCGAGCTCCCCAGCCGCGCATTCGACCCCAGCGCATTCACCCGTCCCCCCACCACCACCGTAGGATCCAACCCACCCCCAGCCAACACCGCCGCCACCATCGAGGTCGTCGTCGTCTTCCCATGCATCCCGGCCACAGCAATCCCATACTTCAGCCGCATCAACTCCGCCAGCATCTCCGCCCGCTGAATCACCGGAATCTTCCGCTCCCGCGCCTCCACCACCTCAGGATTATCCTTAGCCACAGCCGAGCTGGTCACCACCACATCGCTAGCGGCAGCATTGCTAGCCAAGTGCCCCTCGAAGATCCGCGCCCCCATTCCCAGCAGTCGATCCGTTACCGCACTCCGCTTCAGATCGCTCCCCGAGACCGAGTAACCCATCGTCAGCAGAATCTCCGCGATCCCGCTCATCCCAATCCCGCCGATCCCGATAAAGTGAATCCGCTGCGACGGCGCAAACAAAAAATGCCCAGGCACAAACATGCTGACCAATCTCTACTTTCAAAAAATCGCGCACAACAAGCTAATCCTTCACTCTATCAGCGCAAAGGAATCTCTCATCCCGACCAATGGGAGGGCCCAATCGATCCTTCTACCCAGAAAAGGTACACAAGTCACGAAGTGACCGCGCGAATCGGGGTCCCTACAAACAGGTCTTCGTTTGTGGGGTGACAGAGCGCAGCGGACCCGTCCGGCAGGACAGCCTCTCCAAAGCTCAAACAATCACAAATCACCCAAGAAACCGATCAAATCCCTGCAACCTTTTCAACCACTCTCAACACCCCCTCTCTGTCAATATTTCGCAACAAACGAGATATATTCGTGTCTAATCAACTGAGCACTTGACCCGGGCCTTCCGCCGGGCTGGAACTCATCCTTGCTCTCCGCGAAGTCCGCCGCACGACCGCAACACCGGATAAACGAAGGCTGAGCAGGAAGGTAGCGCTATGACGTTCACCCGCCTCTTCAGAAACTCCATCGGTGTCGCAACCCTCGCCGGCTTCACGCTGGCCATTCCTCTTGTGGCCCAAGCCCAGATCCAGCCCTACAACCCCAACGACCCCTACGGCTCTCCCGCCGCCCAGCAGGCTCAGCAGGATCCCCAATACGCAGCCCAGCAGGACAACACCGCTCCGCAGCAGTACGACGCTCCTCAGCAATACGACCAGCAGTACGGAGCCCCGCAGCAGTACGGCGACCCCAACCAGGGCGCGCCCCAGCAGTATGGAGCACCTCAGCCCGGCCAACCCCAGGGCATCGAGCAGGCCCCCCCAGCGATCCCCGACTACGAACAGCCACCCGCCCCCGGCGACGGCTATATATGGACCCCAGGCTACTGGGCCTGGACCGCTGACGGCTACCAGTGGGTTCAGGGCGCATGGGTGCTCGCCCCCTACTCCGGAGCCCTCTGGACCCCCGGATACTGGGGCTTCAACGACGGCTACTTCTGGAACGCAGGATACTGGGGTCCCTACGTCGGCTACTACGGCGGCATCAACTACGGCTTCGGCTACTTCGGCATAGGCTTCTACGGCGGATACTGGGGCGGCGGCCGCTTCTACTACAACCGCGCCTACTGCAACATCGGGCGTGGATGGCACGGCGGCAACTTCTACAACCGCTCCTATAACGGCTACTCCGGCCGCCCCGGCGGAGCAAGCTTCACTCACGTGAACTCCATCGCTTATCACGGCAACAACTTCTCCGGCGCTCGCGGCTCCAACATCAACGGCCGCAGCTTTGCTCAGTCCAACGTCGGCCGCGGCAACCCGGCAGGCTTCGGCGACCACAACATCCACACCGGCTACGGTGGAGCAACCGCCTACAACGGAACCGCCCGCGCCTACAACGGCGGCAACTCCAACGCCAACGCAAGCCGCGCCTACAGCGGTGCGGGTGCGAACTACAACACAGGACGCGCCTATAGCGGGGGCAACCCGAACTACAACGCGGGCCGCTCCTATGCTGGAAACAGCGCCTACAGCGGAGCCTCTCGCAGTTACTCGCAACCAGCCGCCCAGAGCCAAAGCCATGCCAACTACGCCAGCGCCCCCCACGCCTCATACTCCGGCGGAGGCAGCTACAGCGGCGGCGGTGGTGGCGGCGGTTCGCACGGCGGAGGCAGCTACAGCGGCGGCGGTTCGCACGGCGGCGGCTACAGCGGCGGTGGCGGTGGCGGCGGCGGCGGATCACACGGCGGCGGTGGTGGCGGCGGTCATCGCTAAAAACCAGGCCACCAAATCAAAGGACTGAGAATTCAAAGGGCTGAGGATCAACTCTCAGCCCTCTTCTTTTGCTTTCATCACCCACTCAATAAAACCGTCATTTCGACCGAAGCGGACCACAGCCTCATCGTGGTCCGCGTAGTGGACCACAGCCTCATCGTGGTCCGCGTAGTGGACCACAGCCTCATCGTGGTCCGCGTAGTGGACCACAGCCTCATCGTGGTCCGCGTAGTGGAGAAACCCCCCGCATTCGCATTTGCCGTTGCATTTGCGTTTGCCGTTGCCGTTGTTTTTTGTCGTCATCCTGAGCGCAGCGAAGGATCCCGACGAACTCTACTCAACCCACACCGACCAACCCTTTCAACCCACCCACTCCAAGCCGTATCTCCCGCCCAACCCCCAAAAAACCGTGTCAAGCCCCCAAATCACCAAAACCCGCGCCAATCCAGCAGATTCGCGTGGCGCATGAGTTATGCTCCAACCGCTATACTGGATACAAAGATAAAGAAGCCCCGGCCAAAAACCGGGGCTTTTGAGGATGCTGAAAAGAAGAGACTGCTACAAAGTCTGTTTCAATTAAGAGGATGCGGAAAGTTTGTTTGCTCAAGGGCACGGCTCAGCCGTGCCGCAAGAGATTTGGTTGCATTGCGGCTTTAGCCGCCGAGGTCCTCATTTCGTTTCGGAGGGTATTTTTTATCACCCTCTTTCGCCATTAAAACCCGTAACTCTTTTGGAAAGAGGATTCTGCAAGGAAACCTTTTAGAATGAATTTTTTACGACAGTACACCCCATGTAAATCAATCATTCAAAAAGGGTTACGCGCCAATAATAGGAGGGGGGGGTACCCACGAAAGGAGAAGCCGGTGGACGACGCGCTTGTGTCCTGCCGGACGGGCCCACTGCGCGTGGGGCGGTCACTTCGTGACAGGTATACCTTTTCTGGGTGGGATGAGCCTCGTTGGCTCAAGACAGATTATCAACGCCCTGTCAGCTCTGCCACCATCTGCCCAATCACCCGTACCGCATCCGGGTGGGCCAGCCTCCGAACTCTCCGGCCCATCTCCACCAGTCTCCCGGCATCCAGCAAAAGCCCCGTCAGATCGCTGAATAAAAACGACCCCATCACGTCGTCCGCCCCCTGCACCCTCAGCTCCGCCGCCCCAACCCGTGCAAAGGCCTCCGCGTTCTTCATCTGGTGGTCGTCCGCCGCTCCCGGAAAAGGCACCAGCACCGCCGGCCTCCCCGCCGCCGCCAGCTCCGCAACCGTACTCGCGCCGCTGCGGCAAAGAATCAGATCCGCATCCGCAAACCTCCTCGGCATATCGTCGAGATACGCCGCCACCTTCCAGCGAGTGGGGTCCGCACCGCTCGCCCCATACGCCTCCTCGGTCGACTCCGCCTGCCCCTTCCCCGTCTGGTGCAGAATCCGCAGCTCCGGCACATCCTCCAGCAGCCGCTTTGCGATCTGCGGCATCACCGCATTGAAGACCCGCGCACCCTGGCTGCCGCCAAACACAAGCAGCCGGCGAGCCGAACCGGGTCCATCCTTCGCAACAACATCTGCAATCTCAAAGAACTCCTGCCGCACCGGAATCCCAGTCACCCGCGCCCCACGAAAGTACCTCCGGGTCTCCTCGAAGTTCACCGCGGCAGCCGACACAAACCGCCCCACCAGCTTATTCGCCAGCCCCGGCACCGCATTAGGCTCAAACGCCAGCGTAGGAACCCGCAACAGAACCGCCGCCATCATCGCCGGCCCCGAAGCATACCCACCCACCCCCACCACCACATCCGGCCGGAAACTCCGCATCAGCTCCACGCATCGCACCACGCCCAGCGGCAGATCGGCCACCGTCCGCAGCTTCGTCGCCACGCTCACATTCTTCAACTGCCCCACTCGAATCAGCTCCAGAGGAAACCCAGCCTCCGGCACCAGGCGAGTCTCAAGCCCTCGCGCCGTCCCCACAAACCGCACCTCAACCTCATACGCATCGCGCAGCTCCCGCGCAATCGCCAGCGCCGGAATCACATGCCCCCCCGTGCCCCCGCCAGCAATCAAAACCCGCAGATGCTGTCTCACCAGAGCCGCTCCCCTCGATGCACAGTCACTCTCCCATTCCGACCAAAGCAAGGACCGACGCCGCTCACCCCACCCAGAAAAGGTATACCCGTCACGAAGTGACCGCCCCACGCGCGGTGGGCCCGTCCGGCAGGACAGAGCCTTGTTCTATCACTCACTTTCAATCGATCTCGCGCGTAATATTCAGCAGCACACCCATGCTGGCCAACGTAATAAAGATCGAAGTCCCCCCCGAAGAGATGAACGGAAGCGGAATTCCCTTCGTCGGCAGCAGCGCCAGCACCACGCTCATATTGAAGAAGGCCTGGATCAGAATCGCAGTCGTCAGCCCAAACGCAAGAAACCGAGCAAACGGGTCAGTAGAAAGAAACGCTGCCCGTAACCCACGATACCCCAGCGCAACAAACAAACCAACCACCAGCAGCGCACCAATCAACCCCAGCTCTTCACAGATGTTCGCGAAGATAAAGTCCGTCTGAACCTCAGGCAGATAGAACAGCTTCTGCCGTCCTTCCATCAACCCCAGCCCACGGATCCCACCCGTCCCAACCGCAATCAGCGACTGAAGAATGTGAAACCCAGTCCCGCGAGGATCGGCCTCAGGATTCACAAACGCCAGCATCCGCGCCCGTCGAAACGCAACATGAAACAACATGAAGTAAAGAACAGGAGCCGCAAACGCCGCACCCACCGCAAAGTACTTCGTCTTAGCCCCGGCCAGGTACAGCATCAACGCCGTAACCGCCATGCAAACCATGCCGGTCCCCAGATCAGGCTCCTTCAAGATCAAAGCCGTAAACGCCAGCGGCACAGCAACCGCCCGCAGAATCGTCCCCCTCCAGTCGTCCATCTGGTGGATTCGAGTCTGTAGAAAGTAAGCAAGAAACAGCACCAGGACAGGCTTCGCCAACTCCGAAGGCTGAAACGTAAACAGGTTCCCAAACCGAACCCACCGATGCGTCGCATGCGAGTCCTTCATCGCAAACACGCCGATCAACATCAGCATCGTCACCGCAACCGCAGGAAACACAACCTTCGGATTGTTATAAGTCCGGTAGTCTACTTGCATCAACGCAACCAGCGCGATCAGCCCCAGCACAGCCCAGATCGCCTGCTTCATCACATAAGGATAGGGAGACCCAAGACTCGACTGCGCCATCACCGCCGACGCCGAAAACACCATCACCAGCCCAAACAGCACCAGCAGCAGCACCACTCCGAAGAGCCACTTGTCCACCCCAACTCTCTTCGCCATGCATCACTTCCACTTCTTCCCTAAATTAGTTCGTTCACCAACTGCCGGAACACGCGGCCGCGATGCTCATAGTTCTCAAACTGGTCGAAGCTCGAACACGCAGGCGACAACAGCACCACATCGCCAGTCACAGCAGCCTTCGCCGCCTCTGCCACCGCAATCTGCATCGTTCCCGCTGCCACCATCTTCACGACTCCGTGCAGCTGACGCTCAATCTTTTCTGCAGCCGAACCAATCGTATAAACAGCCTTCACCCGCTCCTTCAGCAGCTCGGTCATCAACCCATAGTCCGAGTCCTTGTCCTTCCCACCAAGAATCAGGTGAACGCCCTTGCTGAACGAAGCCACAGCCTTCATCGTCGCATCAACATTCGTTGCCTTCGAATCGTTGTAGAACTCAACCCCATTCAGCTTCCGCACCAGCTCCAGCCGATGCTCCACAGCCGTAAAGCTCGCCACCGAAGCCCGAATACCCTCCGCCGAAACCTTCGCCAGCCGCGCCGCACAGACCGCAGCCAACACATTCTCGATGTTGTGCGCGCCCTTCAGATGCACCTCAGAAACCGGCATAATCGGCTCGGTAACGCCGCCTTCCTTCTCCACCCAGACAATCACGCCATCCCGCACAAACGCACCCTTCCGCACAGCCTTGGTCCCACTGAACCAGAACACCTCGCTCTTGGCCCGCGTCGCACACATCTGCGTCACGCGGTCATCCCCATTCAGCACCAGCGCATCCTCAGCTCCTTGCCGCTCGAAGATCCGCTCCTTCGCCGCCACGTACTTCTCGAAGCTGCCATGCCGATCCAGATGGTCCGGCGTAATGTTGAGGATCGCCGCGATCCGAGGATGAAACTCCTCCACCGTCTCCAGCTGGAAGCTCGACACCTCCAGCACATTCACCGTCTCAGGCGTGCTCTTCGCCACCAGGTCAATCACCGGCAGACCAATGTTCCCCCCCACCTGCGTCGGCACTCCCGCATCGCTCAATATCTTCCCCACCAGCGTCGTCGTCGTCGTCTTCCCATTCGATCCAGTGATCGCCACGACCTGCCCCTGCAGATAACGACTCGCCAGCTCCAACTCTCCAATCACAGTGAGACCAAACGCCACGACCTGCTTCACCTCCGGCGTATCCATCGGCACACCTGGCGAGACCACGATCAGGTCCTGCCGCCGAAACGTCAGAAGCCCATGTCCACCAGACTCCACCATGATTCCCGCCTCCAGCAACGCAGGAATCTCCTTCGCCAGCGCCACCGCACTGCGCGTATCGCTCACCGTCACCCGTGCCCCTTGCGAGCGCAGAAACATCGCCGCCGACAGGCCGGACTTCCCCAACCCAACAACCAACACCCGCTTGCTCTTCAAATCCATCATGCCCACACTCTCATCGCAGCTTCAAAGTAGTCAACGCAAACAAAGCAAATACCAGCGCCAGAATCCAAAACCGCGCGATCACCTTCGACTCCGACCATCCCATCAACTCAAAGTGATGGTGCAGCGGAGCCATCTTGAAGATGCGCTTCCCGTTCCTAAGTTTATAGCTCCCCACCTGCAGCATCACGCTCAACGCCTCAAGAATGAAGACCCCGCCAATAAACGGCAGCAACAACTCCTGCTTAATCACAACAGCCACAGTCCCAATCGCCCCACCCAACGCAAGGCTCCCAACGTCCCCCATAAAGATCTCTGCCGGATGAGCGTTATACCAAAGAAACCCGATACTCGCCCCCACCATCGACCCGCAAAACACTGTGAGTTCGCTCACCATCGGCATCCGCTGCAGTTCCAGATAGTCCGAGAACACAACGTGCCCACTGACATACGTCAGCACCGTCAAAGCCCCAGCCGCAATGATCGTACATCCGATCGCCAACCCATCCAGTCCATCGGTCAGATTCACCGCATTGCTCGCGCCCGCAATCACTATCATCACAAAAACCACAAACGGCACAAACACCAGCCAGTGCATATGCGGAATATGCCCCATCCACTCCCACACCAGGTCCGGCCTGAATCGCTTGGCAAACGGCACCATCAGCCGTGTCGAGTAGCCGCCGCGAATCTCCATCACCACCAGCGCGGCCGCAACCAGCCCACTCGCAATGAACTGCAAACCCAACTTCGCACGAGCAGTCAGCCCCTGGTTTTGCCTATGGACAACCTTAATGTAGTCATCCGCAAATCCAATTGCCCCAAACGCAAGCGTAGACAGCATCACCAGCCACACATAAGGATTCGAAAGATCAGACCACATCAGCGTAGGCACCAGGATCGAGATACAGATCAGCACCCCGCCCATCGTCGGCGTCCCACTCTTCTTCTGGTGCGACTGCGGTCCCTCTTCCCGGATATATTGCCCGATCTGAAATTCGCGCAGCTTCTCGATCACATACGGGCCGATCAGCAACCCGATCAGCAGCGCCGTAAGGCTCGCAAACACGGTGCGAAACGTCAGATATCGGAATATGCGAAACAGCCGAAAGTAAGGGAACAGCTTCTGGTACAGCAACCAATAGAGCAAAACGCCTCCGCCTTTACCCGCAGCTTATGCCCGTTTTTGTTGCGAGTCACGGCTATCTTAACAGCACCATCCCCCGCATCCTGGGTTTATCTCGTCCCTGAACCAATCCGAATGCCCGCCGAATCCGAAATTCGCTCAGAGCCCGTTCTCCAGCGCAAAGCAGAGCGCATCCGCCGCCATCGCAAGCTCGAACGCCAGGTGAGCATCGTGGTCCGAGTCCTCCGCCTGCCGCAACAGCTCCACAGTCACTGGAAAAAGATCCGTCCCCTTGCCGCGCTCTGCATGCTCGATCTTCTCCAACCGATGATCCGCCTCTGCAATAAACTTTTGCAGCCACTCCGGCGTAGGTGATGCGACCTTCTGCCGATGCTTATCCCTTGCGGCATAGAGCCCAGCCAGGGACAGATGTTCCGCCGCACGCAAAACTCCGATCGCCCGCAACACAAACTTGTTTCCCTCTTCACCTTCGGTCGCCTTGCGATAGAGCTTTACCCCGCGCTCCAGCAGATCCCTCAGATCTTCGCCTGTCCCCTTTTCCATCAGCGAAATCACCACAGAAGCTCGCTGCATATGGTGGAACGCAGTCATAAGCCCGTAATCCGTGGCATAAACCAGCGGCGAACCAGCAACCTTCCCTCCAGCTTTCTTCGCAGTTTTTTTGACGGCCTTCTTGGCGTGCTTCGCTGCGTGCTTTTTTGCAGCCTTTTTCGTCGCTTTCTTCGGATGCTTCCTCACCACCGAACCAGAGTCTTTCTTTACCAGGGAACTCCCGTTGCTCGACATATCTCTCCACTCCGTTTGCTTCATCTCGCAAATCAGCAAATCACTCAGATGCATTGGAAAACCTGATGCGCCCTAAAGCCTTCCCGCAAGGACAGTCAGAGCCTTCTCCAGACGCACGCCCCGCGAAGCCTTCAACAACACTACGTCGCTCAGACGCACATTCGCAACCAGCCACTCCCCCGCCTCTTCCGGGCTCGTGACAAAAAGCGCCTCCGTACCCGCAGCTCTTGCCGCCTCGACTGTAGCCTCAGCCGCGCCCCGCACTCCAAGCACAAAATCTACCCCACGCTCCTTCATCCTCGTACCGCACGCAGCATGCAGCGCAGCCGAATCCGAGCCAAGCTCCAGCATCTCCCCCGCAACCACGATATGCCGCTCCGCCGGAATCGCCATCAACGCATCGATCATCGCATTCAACGCCGTCGGATTCGAGTTATAGCAATCATTGATCAGCGTCGCCCCCCGCCACTCCAGAACCTCGCCACGCTTGTCCCCTGCCTGCAGTTCACCGACAGCCGCAGCGCAATCCCCCAACGCCATCCCGCTCTGCAATCCCACCGCAATCGCAGCCAGCGCATTCGCGACATTGTGCCGCCCCAACATCTTCAACTGCACACTCGCACGCTGCCCCCTGGCCTCCACCGTAAACACCACGCCCTCAGTACCCACCTCCGCCACGTTGACAGCTCTCACACCCGCACCCTCGCCTAACCCGTAAAACATCGCGCGTTCCCCCAGGCCACGGCCAAACGCCGCCACAAAAGCGTCATCGAAGTTCAAAACTGCGATGCCGTCCGCAGGCAGTGCCTCAATCAACTCATACTTTGCCCGTGCGATTCCAATCAGTCCCTCCGGAAAGAACTCCAGATGCACCGGCCCCACGTTCGACACCACCGCCCAATCGGGCTCCGCAATCCTCGCCAGCGCAGCGATCTCTCCGGCATGATTCATTCCCATCTCGATCACCGCAACCTCATGCTCCCGCTCCAGCTTCAGAAGCTGCAACGGAAGGCCAAACGCATTATTCAGGTTGCCAGCCGACTTCAATACTCTGAACTTGGCAGCTAGAACCTGCGCCACGGCCTCCTTGGTAGTCGTCTTTCCCGCCGACCCCGTCACGCCGATCACTTTGCCGCCCCACTCTCGCCGCACCGCATGAGCCAGTTGCTGCAGCGCCATCACCACACAGTCATCGCACTCTGCCACCTGCAGCAATCGCTTTTCATCCACCTCGGCCGGCACAACCCACCGATTACTCACGACCGCAGCAACAGCCCCGTTTGCGAGCGCGGCCTCTACATAGTCATGTCCATCCAGTCTCTCGCCGCGAACGGCAAAAAAGAGCTCCCCTGCGCCGATGGTTCGCGAATCAATCCCATACCCTACTGCCTCCGCCGAAGTGTCGAACTCGCCATCCGCATGGATCCAGTCAGCAATCTCTCCCAAGGTCAGCTTCACGCGATCCCCCTCAAAACTCCAGCCGCTACTGCCACATCATCGAACGGCACTGTTCCGTCTCGCAGGATCTGCACCTTTTCATGGCCCTTCCCCGCGATCAGAACAATGTCTCCAACCTTCGCCGCGTGAATCGCAATCTCAATCGCCGCAGCTCGATCCTGCTCTACTATGCACCTCGCCGCCGTCTCCCGGACCCCCACCAGAGCCTCTTCCATAATCATCATAGGATCCTCACTTCGAGGGTTATCACTCGTAAGCACAACAAGGTCGCTTCCCTCTCCCGCCGCCCTGCCCATACGCGGACGTTTCGTCTTATCCCGATCGCCGCCACAACCAAACAAAGTAATCACCCTCCCGCTGCGTTCCTTCACCAACTCTCGCGCCAGTGAAATCAGGTTCCTCAGAGCATCATCCGTGTGTGCGTAGTCCACCACAACGGTCACAGCGTTCGACGAAGGCACCACTTCAAACCGCCCCGGCACCTGCGCCCCTGCAGCGGCGCCCGCAACAACCTGCTCCAGTGTCAACCCGCGCGCCAGCGCAGCGCAGGAAGCCGCAAGCAGGTTGTACACATTCACCCGCCCAGTCAGAGACGATCTTAGAGCAGCATCCCCGTATGGCGTCTTGATCAAAAAACGCGTCTCGCCAGCCCGCAGCACCACATTCTCCGCTCGATACTCCCCACCCTCTATTCCATACAGCATGACTTCCGACCGCAATGAACTGTGCGCCAGGCGTTCGCCACCCCACCAGTCATCCTCATTGATCACGGCAACCCGGGGAGGAGCCGCCCCCACACCCTCAAACAGCCTCACCTTCGCAGCAAAATATCTCTCCATCGTCCCATGAAAATCCAGATGGTCCTGCGTCAGATTCGTAAACATCGCCACATCCACCGGCAGCCCCCAAACCCGCTCCTGCTCCAGCGCATGCGACGACATCTCCATCACCGCCTCCGTCGCGCCTACCTTCACGCCGTCGGCAAAAATTCGAAGTGTATCGGAGGCCTCCGGCGTCGTATGCGGCGACACCCTCACTTCATCTCCCACGTGAGTTTCAATCGTCCCGATCAACACGCACATTCGCCCCACACTCCGCAGCATCGCCTCCAACAAAAATGCCGTAGTCGTCTTTCCATTCGTGCCGGTCACTGCGCTCAAGGCAAGACCACGCTCCGGATGCCCCATCACCGTCGCGCTAAACTCCGCCAGACCCCGACGTCCCCGCTCCACCAACGCCGCGCCAACGCTCACATGCTCGCGGCGCAGCCTCTCATAAGCCTCGCGAGAGTCCGTCACCACCGCAGCCGCCCCCTTCGCGATCGCCGCCTCTAAATAGCGATTTCCATCCGTCGCCTCACCGCGCATCGCAACAAACACATCCCCGCGTCTCACCCGCCGAGAGTCATATTCAACCCCCGAAACCTCTACCGGCGCGCAAAAACGATCCACGGAACTGAGCCCGTTACAGACACTCTCCCAATTCATAAAGGGATGCTAGTCGAGAACACGAATATGTCACAGCACAAAACCATCATCGACTGAACCGCACCACGATCTCAGTTCCCGCCGGTACCATCGTCCCCGCCGCAGGCGCCTGCTCTCTGGCCAAACCACTCCCCACGGCCTGCACCCGCAAACCCATTGAATCCGCCCGTTCCACCACCCCCCGCAACCCCGAACCCTCAAACGAGGGCACAGGCACACGCAGCCCAGCGTCCACGACAACCGCCCCCTGCTCCTTTTCCTCAACGGTAGGACGAGCCTTCAGCTCCGCCAGTGGCGCAGACTCATGAGACACAGAACCGCTCCCATCCTCTGAATGGAACGCCGCCAGAACCTTCGCCGGCAGCATATTCAAAATCTCAGCCGTCTTTCCCTGAACCTTCTGCGTCGCAGCAACCTGCGTCTGGTTCGCCGCAACTTCGGCAGCCGCAGCGTTCGCCGGAGCGCGCAGCGGATCATCCGCCGGCAAGCTATTCACATCATCAAACATCGCATTCAAATCCGCGGTGTTTTCGCTCGGCGCATCCCCGTCCGCCTCCGTCTTCGCCGCCACAATCAACTCTTTCTGTGTCTTCAGCGGCTGATCATGCGGCACGCCCAGGTACTCCAGCACCTGTTGCGCCACCTCCGCAAACACCGGCGCGCTCGCCGCACCGCCATAGTGCTGCACCTCGCTACCCGCCGTCGGAGTATCGATCACCACGGCAACCGAGATAGCAGGATTGCTTACCGGCGCAAAACCAGCAAAGCTTGCCACCAGCTTCGTGTGAGAGTAAGTGTGCGTCGCCGGATCAACCTTCTGCGCCGTGCCCGTCTTACCGCCCGAGCTATAACCGTTCAGCGCAGCCTGTCGCCCCGTACCCTCCGTAACAATGCCCTGCATCATCATCCGCATCTTCGCGGAAGTCATCTCTGTGATCACTCGATGCGCACCATCCGGCAGAGTCGCAGGCAGCCCATTCGCAGGCCGGAACGCCGCAGGCTTCAGCCGCGGATCGCCCTTCATCTCATCGGTCGACTGCAGCAGCACATGCGGAGGCATATACACCCCACCATTTGCAATTGTGCTCACCATCGTTACAAGCTGCACCGGCGTAACGCCAACCTCCTGCCCAATTGCCATGGACAAAATGCTCGTCGCGCCCCACTTCCTCGGATTCCGTAGCAGTCCACGCGTCTCACTCGGCAGCTCAATCCCCGAGCGATCGCCGAAGCCAAACGCCTTCATATAGTCATAGAACTTTTGATTCCCCAACTTCAACGCCATCTTTGCCGCACCAACGTCGCTCGAGTGCTCCAGCGCATACTGCACCGTCACCCGACCAAAGTGATCGCTCCTGTCATCATGCAACGTGCGGCCGTACATCGTCATCGCGCCACCCTGGCAGTCGACGATGTCCGTAGGCTGCACCCCCGCCGCATCGATCGCAGCCGAGTAAGTCACCAACTTGAACGTCGATCCCGGCTCATACACATCACTCACCGCCAGGTTCGTCAGCACATTCGCATCCATGTGCTTTTGGTCGTTGGGATTGAAACGCGGAGACACAGCCAGCGCCAGAACCTGCCCCGTGTGTGGGTCCTGCACCACCACCGTCCCATGCAGAGCCTTTACCTTCTCCACTTGAGCATCCAGCGCTCGCTCCGCCATGTACTGAATATTCGCGTCGATCGACAACACGAGATTCTCACCCGGCATCGGCTGGTTCTCCTCACTGCCCAGCACATGCCGTCTCGCATCGAGCGCCGTCAACATATGCCCAGGCTCACCATGCATGTCATCGTCGAACTGCCGCTCCAACCCGCCCAGCCCGATATCATCCGTCCCCACATACCCCAGCACCTGCGCGGCCAGATCGTTGTTCGGATAAAACCGCTTGAACTCCTTCTGAAAATAAACGCCCTTCAAATTCAACTCACGCAGACGATCGGCAATACCTGGATCGACCTTCCGCGCCACCCACGCAAAGTTCTTCGAAGCGTTGAACCGCGCCAGCATCTGCTGCTGCGACGTAAAGTTGTCTCTCGGATCCGCGTGCACAATCTCTGCCAATATCTCCGCCGCGCTCGCACGATTGTCCCCAAGCTCCGACGGCACCGCATACACACTATCCACCTGCACCGTCACCGCAAGCTCCCGCAGATTGCGGTCATACAGCATCCCCCGCCGCGGAGCCACCTCGAACGTCCTCTGCTGCTGCAACGCCGCCCGATGCACAAAGTCCGAGTGCCGCACCACCTGCAGCCAACCCAGCCGCACCGCGATCAACGTCGTCCAGGCGCAAAAAAACAGCGCCACATAGGCGAAACGGATCCTCCGTATCGGAGCGGTCAACGTCTGCCGTGGCGCCTTGTTCATCTCATCCCTGCTTTATCGTTAGTGTACTTCCTGGTCCTCTTCGTCTCACGTTCTCAACAAAGTCGAACACCCTCTGCCGACAACCGACTACTGAGCAATCTGCATCGCCGGAGCACTCGCCTGCGCCAACGCCGGAGCATTCGGATCTCCGCCGCCCTCCGGCCGCACCACCTGCCCAGGCTGAGGCTCCCCCAGACCAAGCTGCTTGGCAATCCGGTCAATCCGACCCGGATCCGTCAACTGCGCCTCATTCAACCGCAGTTGCCGATTCTCCTCCCGCAACTGCTCCACCTGCGCCTTCTGCGCCTCGACGTGATAACCAATCTCAATCGCCGAAAAGTGCTGCCAGACATAAACCATCACCAGCACAAACAACACACTCATCACCGCGGTAAACGTGCGCATCTCGCGCCGCCGCTCCGGATCGTCCGCCTTCACAATGCGGCTGTTGTCGATGTGCTTCGTAAAGAAGACCTCAGGCGTAGGCCCACGCCGCGCACGCCGTTGCGTCTCATACAACTCACGATTCCGCGCCGTCAGCGACTCCGCACGGCTGTGCGCCCGCGAACCTAGCATCTCTAACTGTTGTCCTGCCATCGCCGAAGCTGCCATCGTGCACCTCTCTAAATCTGCCTCTGAAACCTGAACCCGAAATCTGTACCACTCTCCTCAACGTACGAACCGGGCCGGGATCGCTATGGAGGAAGGGACTTTTTGTTGCAGAGTTGTCTTTCGCCTGAAAGAAGGTGGGACAACCCCGGCCCGATCACTTGTTCTCTCTATAGACTGCACCATTTTCAGTGCAATAGAGAATCTTGTACCTAAACTTTTTCGGCCGCCCTCATCTTGGCACTGCGCGACCGCGGATTTCTCATCTGTTCCTGCTCAGCCGCCACAACCGGCTTCTTCGTCAAAATCTCAAATATCTTCGCGTCCTTCGCCGCCTTGAACGCGTCTTTCACCAGCCTGTCCTCCAACGAGTGGAAGCTGATCAACACCAACCTCCCGCCCGGCTTCAACAGAGACCCCGCGCTCTTCAGCAGCGATTGAATCTCTCCCAACTCGTTATTCACTCGAATCCGAAGTGCCTGAAAGGTGCGTGTCGCCGGATGTATCTTCTCGCCTTTCATTGGTGGGGCCTCGGCCGATACGATTCGAGCCAACTCTGCTGTAGTCGTAATCGGCCGGGCCCTAACAATGGCTCTGGCGATTCTCCGCGACCTCCTTTCCTCTCCGAATTCGTAAATCAGGTCGGCGAGTTCGTTTTCGTCTTCCTGATTTACCACTTGCTCGGCCGTCTCCCCGCTGCGCGTATCCATCCGCATATCAAGCGGTCCATCGGTCCGAAAACTAAATCCTCTGTGCGCCTCGTCCAGCTGCAGGCTGCTTACGCCAAAGTCAGCAAGCAATCCATCCAGGCTCCCCGGTGCAATCACCCCCGAGGCCTCCGAAAACGCCCTCGGCTCAAACGCCACCTCCGGCATTGCATCGCCAAGCTCAGCCCGTAAAACCTCAAGCCTTGCTTTAGCCTTCTCCATCGCCTCCGGGTCACGGTCAAAGCCAATCAGCTTGCCCTTGCCGCCCAGCCTCTTCGCAATCTCCAAAGAGTGCCCCGCCAGACCCAACGTCGCATCAACGATCACGCCGCCCGGCCGCACATTCAAATACTCCAGAACTTCCTCTAAAAGAACCGGCACATGTTGCGGACTCTTCATCTTCACCCGCCCTCTGTGCTGCCCCTGGGGGCCACCTTGCACCTGCTAAGCAACTGCCTTGGTCTTATCTGCGAACGCCATCAGATCCGCGTCCGTCAGCTCAACCGCTCCACTTGCCTTCTTCATCTCGGCGTCGAACAGCTCTGCATTCACAACCTCCAGCAGTGTCTGCGACCCCAGGACATTTACCTCGCCCGTCACCTTGGCCAGCTCCCGCAGCTTCTGCGGAATCAGCACCCGGCCCTGCGCATCCATCTCTGCCATCTGTCCGTAGAAGTTCGTTACATCCTGAAACTTCTTCCGAACCGGATCCATCGGGGACATCGTCGAAAGCGACGCCTCGATCTGCTCCCACTCCTTCAGCGGATAAACCTGCGCCCGCTTCCCATCCATGCTCGTTATGTAGAACTGGGGGCCGTACAGCTCATCCACACGGCGCTTGAACTCGGCAGGCAGCTTCAATCTGCCCTTTTCGTCCACGCGTGTTGGGTGATTTCCCCGAAACATAACGACCTCGATACCTCTCCCGCCTCATCTTTGGTTCAAAACCAACTCCGCGTTGTAGAATTTGTTGTCAAGGAACCAACTTTGGTCCACCAAACTCCAAAATCTTCTACTTCGCTCCACCAGCATCGCCGAGGTATCCGGCCCTGTAAAGAACTAATTTGTGCAACTTCTGTGTATTTCCCATATCGGGATGTGGAAAACTCAGCTACTTGTGTGTACGAAAGAGGTAACCGCTAGCTGTAGTGTTGGCACCGTTGATTCATACCAACTCCGTTACTTGCAGAGCGTGAATCCATCTGGTAAGCGAAATAAAAGCGAAGACGCTAACTCCCACCCAACAACTTCTTCCGGCGAAGCAGCCAAACCAGGTACGCAAGCACTGCCAGATTGATAACCAGCAGGCTCAAGCGAAACCCATCCGGCTTTCGGACCAGCTCATACAACTCCCACGGCAGAAAAGAGACCGTCAGAATCAGCGTCAGATACTCCGCCCACACCTTCTCCAGCAGCAGTCCGACCCCCTCGGTCAGAGCCAACGCAGAGTAACCGAACGTCCCTACACTGATCTGCCTCAACCGATGAGCATCGATCAGGTCTGCCTTATGGAGCAACAAAGCAACCAGCCGGCTCTCAGGGTCAAACCTCAACTTCAGCGCCAGCCGCGTTACCTCATCGCCAATATCTTTATGCAGCAGGTGAATCGCACCCGCACCGATACAGAAGAAGAAGATCGCCTTCGCCAGCTTGAACAGCCCGATCAGCATCAAGCCGCGATCGTGCACACCGGCCGGGTGGTCCCCCTGCTCACGTGTCTGTACCAACCCGCGACTACTAATTGGCTCTTTCACCATCATCCGACCTTCAGTTGACGAGGACTCGATGGAATTGTCAACGCCCCCTTCGTGTCACGCACATCTTTACCCCATCAACATCTTCTCGCTAACTGTTACGCACACCCAACAGACCTCGCAACGCTGCCTCTTGCAACGGCATATCACGAGCATGATGGAAATTAGACCAATCCAGCCCCAGCAAGCGCACGTAGATGCTTATGAGTGCCCCTGCAGGGAACGAGCTTCTGGGAAACCAATCAACACCAAAAGGATAACGATCATGAAGAAGACATTCCTAACCACCCTGGCAGTCGCCGCTCTGGCAATCACTTCACTCACCGCAAACGCGCAGAGGGACCCTGAAGTCGGCGGCGCTGCCATGTACCCCACCAAGACCATCGTCGAGAACGCCGTCAACTCGCCCATCCACAAGACCCTCGTAGCTGCGGTCAAAGCAGGCGGTCTGGTCGACACCCTCAACAGCCCCGGCCCCTTCACCGTCTTCGCGCCAACCGATGATGCGTTCGCCAAGCTTCCCGCCGGGACCGTCGATACACTCGTCAAGCCCGAGAACAAAGACACGCTGGACAAGATCCTCACCTACCACGTCGTAGCCGGCAAAATCTCCTCGAAGGACCTCGTCAAGATGATCAGCAAGGGCGGCGGCAAGGCCACCCTCAAGACGGTTCAGGGTGAAGATCTCACGGCCACCATGTCCGGCGGCAACATCATGTTGATTGATACCAAAGGCGGCATGGCCACCATCACCACCGCCGATGTCTTCCAGTCGAACGGTGTCATTCATGTCATCGACACCGTCCTCATGCCCACCTAAGCGTCTTCCTCCGGCAATCCCTTGAGGCGCCTCACAACGAGGCGCCTTTTTTCTCATCACACGAAACCCACTCCGATTTGCAGCCCGCATCACTCGCGCTCTCCCCTGCAACACGCTATAACCAACTCAGCGATGCGCCACACCTTCCACTCCAAACAGTGGCTTCCCTACCCTGTCGAACTAGTCTTCGCCTTCTTCTCAAATCCCGAAAATCTCCCACGCCTCATGCCCCCTTGGCAGCAGGCCCGTATAGAAAAGATATCCATCGCATCCCCACCCCCGCAACCCGTCACTTCCTCCAGCATCAACAACATCGCTGCGGGTGCTGGAACGAAGCTCACCATCAGCTTTCGCCCCTTCCCATACTCCCCCATTCGAGTTTCATGGGATGCAGAGATCTCCGAGTTCGTCTGGAGCGACCACTTCTGCGACCAACAACTCCACGGCCCCTTCGCCTACTGGCATCACTGCCACCAGGTAAAGTCGGAGACGCGAACAGAAGTTTCCGGGAGCCCCACGCCCGGCACTCTGCTCGAAGACAAAGTCGACTACGAACTACCGCTGGGGAAATTTGGGAATATCGCCAACAGCCTCTTCGTCATCTCTCAGCTTCGCAGCACCTTTGCCTATCGCCACGCCCGCACAAGCGAACTGCTTGCGCTCCTGACCCATCATCTTTGAAAGCCGCCTCTATGGGATGACCGTCGACGTTGTTAAGGAAATACGGGCCGCGAATTGCGACCCGTATTCGAAAATCCTTCCACCTAGTGCTTTGCGAGAACCTGCTCCATCATCTTGCTGAGATAAGGTCTCGATCTCTCAAGCGCCGCCTCAGCCGTAAGGCCATACTTCTCCCGCAACGACTCCACCTTGCCATGCTCGATAAACGCATCCGGCCAGCCCACCCTCACCACCGGAACCTGCAACTCAAGTTCGTTCAGCGTCTCCATCACGGCCGAGCCAAACCCACCCGCAAGCACATGATCCTCTAACGTAATCACCAACCCGCAGCGGCCACCGAACTCCCCGACACAATCACGATCCACCGGCTTCGCAAAACGCGGATTAATCACCGCTGCAGAAAACCCTTCCAGCTTCAACATCTCCGCCAGTCGGACCGCCTCCGGCAACATCGCACCCAGGCCAAAGATAGCAACATCCACTCCATCGCGGATCACCTCAGCCTTGCCGATCTCAAGCGCCACCGGCTGCTCTTTCACTTGAACGCCCGGCCCAGTCCCACGCGGATATCGAATCGCGCTTGGCCCTTCATGCAGCATCGCCGTATACATCATGTCGGCCAACTCGTCTTCATCCTTCGGCACCATATGTACCAGGTTCGGCACACTGCGCAGATAGCTGATATCGAACAGCCCATGATGCGTCGGCCCATCATCCCCGCTCAACCCGCCGCGGTCCATGCAGAACACCACGGGCAGGTTCTGCAGACAGACATCATGCACTACCTGGTCGAACGCCCGCTGCAAAAACGTCGAGTAGATCGCGCAAAAAGGCTTATACCCCTTCGTCGCCATGCCGGCCGCAAAGATTACCGCGTGCTCCTCAGCGATCCCCACGTCGAAGTACCGCTTCGGATGATGCGGCCGAAAAAGGTCGAGCGCCGTGCCGTTCGGCATCGCAGCGGTAATCGCCACAACCTTATCGTTCGCCGTAGCCAGCTTCGTCAGAGACTCCGCAAATATCTCAGAGTATGTCTTCTGTCCCGCAGGCTTGGTCTCACCGGTCTGCGCGTCGTAAGGCCCCAGCCCATGAAACTTCTTCTGCTTCTCAATCGCAGGCTGAAAACCCTTTCCTTTTTGAGTGATCGCATGCAGCACCACCGGCTTATTCTGCTGCTTCAAAAAGTTGAATGTCTCAATCAGTAGCGGCAGATTATGTCCATCGAGCGGCCCAAAGTAGCTCAGCCCAAACTCTTCGAAGAGCGTGCCCGGCCCAATCAAACCCTTCGCCGCCTCTTCCGCCTTGCGAGCAACATGCCGCACCGTCTTACCGCCAAAACGCTCCAACAGATCGGCCGCTCTATCGTGCAGGCTCGAGATCGTAGGATTCGTCACGATCTTGTGGAAGTACTCCGCAATCGCCCCAACGTTCTTATCGATCGACCACGCGTTATCGTTCAACACCACGATCAATCTCTTGGTCTGAGCCGCAATATTATTCAACGCTTCAAACGAGATTCCATTCGTAAACGCCGCATCCCCCGCCAGCGCGACGATGTGTTCTTTCCCACCTGCCATGTCGCGGCCAACAGCCATCCCCAGTGCCGCACTAAGCGCCGTACCGGCATGCCCTGCTCCATAGCTGTCATGCTCGCTCTCGGTGCGCAGCATAAATCCATTCAAACCACCAGGCTGCCGAATCGTATGAAACAGCTTCTCCCGCCCCGTCAGCAGCTTGTGCACATAAGCCTGATGACTCACATCGAAGACAAAGCTATCCGTCGGAGTGTCGAACACATAGTGCATCGCCAGCGTCAGTTCGACGACACCAAGATTCGGACCGATATGTCCGCCCGTCTTTGCAACCCCCACAATCAGTCGCGCCCGAATCTCCTCTGCCAACTGCGTCAGCTCCGCAATCGAAAGCTTCTTCACATCAGCGGGAGAGTTAATTGTCTCGAGAATCTTACTCATTAAAAACCTGTCTGCAGTCTCGCTAACCGAGCGTCGCGTCCTGCCCAAAAACCAGCTACATCCCCAACCCGGCTAAATGAGCTGACTCTTAAGTATACCAACCCACAACTTCACGTGTTGCATCTTTCAACCTCGATGCTTAGACGTTGCCCCCTCCTTCGTTCGCTCTCTCTCCCGCACCCTCAAATCGGCAAACTGCTGCCCACAGACAACCCCACGCACCCTGAATTTGCTCCCGGCGGCACATCCACTGCGATATGCTTCCCACACATGGTCCCCGCCGTCACCACCACAGGCCTCACCCGCCGCTTCGGCGAATTCACCGCAGTTCAAGACGTCAACCTCACGGTCGCCCCCGGCCAGTTCTTCGGTTTCCTCGGCCCCAACGGCGCAGGCAAATCCACCACCATCAAGATGCTCACCGGCCTCCTCGCACCGACCTCTGGCTCCATCCAGATCCTCGGCCTCGACACCGCCACCAACCCCATTGAAGTCAAGCGCCAGATCGGCGTGGTCCCCGAAGGCCTCGCCCTCTTCGGCCGCCTCACCGCCGCAGAATACCTCCGCTTCGTAGGCCGCATGTACGGACTCGACGCCGCCACCACCGCCGCCCGCACCACCGAACTCCTCGACTTCATGAGCCTCGCCGGCGAGACCAAAAAACTCATCACCGACTTCTCCCACGGCATGCAGAAAAAGCTCGCTCTCGCCGCCGCGGTCATCCACGGCCCCCGCATCCTCTTCCTCGACGAGCCCTTCGAAGGCGTCGACGCCATCGCCTCGGGCACCCTAAAAGCCATGCTTCAGGGTATGATCGCCCGCGGCGCGACCATCTTCCTCACCTCCCACGTCCTCGAGATCGTCGAGCGCCTCTGCACCCACATCGCCATCATCGACCGCGGCCACCTCATCGCCAACGGCTCCCTCGAAGAGCTCCGAGCCGGCGTCCAGGCCCGCAACCCCGAAGGCAATGGCAACAACCAAATCCTCACCCTCGAGCAGATATTCCTCAGCATCGTAGGCGGCGACCCCGCCACCGCACCTCCCGAGCAGGAGCTCTCATGGCTGGGCTAACCGAAGCTCCAAGCCAACCTCCGAATCCCCCCTGGACCTCCGCTCAGAGCCGAGCCCAATTCGCCGCACTCGCCCAACTTCGCTTGAGCATCTTTCGCAACGCCTTCCGCCGCAAAGGGGGAACCGGCGAACTCATCGCCCGCATCCTGATCTTCCCCTTCCTCGCCATCATCGCCATCTTCCCCATCCTCGGCGCAGGCTTCGGAGCCTACGTTCTCGTCTCCACCGACCGCCTCGCCATGCTCTACGCCATCACCTGGGGAGTCTTCCTGCTCTGGCAGCTCGTCGTCCTCAACATCTCCCCGCCCGGCCTTAGCTTCGACATCAACACCATCATCCGCTTCCCCCTCAGCTTCCCCCGCTACCTCACCGCCCGCCTCTTCTTCGGTCTCCTCTCCGCGGCCAACGTCATCGGCACTCTGGCCATCATCGCCGCCGACATCGGCATCGGCGTAGCCAGGCCCTCGCTCGTCCCATGGGCCACTCTTGTCCTCATCGTCTTCGCGCTGGCAAACATCTTCTTCACCCGCATGGCCATCACCTGGGTCGAACGCTGGCTCTCCACCCGCCGCGCCAGCGAGATCTTCACCGCCCTCATCATCTTCGGCTCCCTCGGTTTTCAGTACCTCAACCTAACCTTCAACCCAGCCTTCCACCACGGTCACCAGGCCAGCAAGCTTCCCCTCCTCCTCAAAATCTTCAATCGCGTTCGCCCCGTCGCCGATCTCCTGCCCCCCGGTCTAGCCGCCACTTCCATCGTCAGCTCTGCGCAAGGACGCCACCTCACAGCCATCGCATCTCTCCTCGGCCTCGTCGCCTTCGGGTGTCTCTTCCTGGCCGTCTACGCCTGGCGTATGCATCGCGAGTTCCGCGGCGAAAATCTAAGCCAGGTCTCCCACCAACCCGCCTCAACCCGCGTCCCACCGTCGCAGCGCATCACCGGCTTGCAGTCTGCAACAGCTCAGCTCACCCGCAGCCCCCTCAGCCTGAGCCCCACCCTCTCCGCCTGTCTCCGCAAAGAACTCCTCTACCTCCGCCGCAACACCAACCAGCTCTACGGCTTCATCGCACCCGTCTTCATGGTCTTCCTCTTCGCCACCCGCATGGGAGCCAGCGGTACCGGCGGCAGTCTCGTCTTCCCTGCCGCCGTCGCCTACTCCCTCCTCGGCGTCTCCATCCTCTCCTACAACGGTCTCGGCATGGACGGTCCCGGCGTCCAGTTCTACTTCATCAGCCCCACCCGCCTCCGCGACGTCTTCCTCGCAAAGAACCTCATCGGCTTTCTTCTCAGCCTTGTCGAGTTCGTCCTCATCTTCGGAGTTCTCGTCTTCAGCGCCCGTACTCCGTCTCCTCTCATCGCCCTCGCGACCCTCTGCTGGCTCCTCTTCGCCACCTTCACCAACGGAGCCATCGGCAATCTCCGCTCCCTCAGCGCACCAAAAAAAATCGACCTGTCGAAGATCAGCCGCAAGCAAACCTCTCAACTCAGCGCTCTGATCGCATTGGGCGTTGTCCTGGCCTGTTTTGGCATCGGCTTTGCCATTGTCCTCCTCTGCCGGCACCTGGGCCAACCCTGGCTCACGATCCCGATTCTCCTCGGCCTTGCCCTGGCAGCCTTCATCTTTTACATCCGGGTCCTGAATCGTCTCGATACAATCGCGCTGAACCATCGAGAAGCAATCGCCGAAGAACTCTGCAAGACCTAGCTGACGTTTCTTCATTGAGCGCTTCGTCTCCGATCAATCCACGTGACTAGTTCGTGACAAATCACGGCAATACCTGCGCTACACTGGCTCTCTTCGCACACCAGTTCACCAGCCGCCGCAAGGCAAAGCGCCACGAAGTATCCGGAAGGGAAAAAGACGAGATGCAGCTTAGGAGCCGCAAGACCGCAGTCCTTATCGCATTCGCAACAGCAACCACCTTCGGCTCTATTCACGCCACCGCCCAAACCACCGCTGAGCAGCCAGACAAATATCAATGGCTCGAAGACGTCTCCGGCGGCAAAGCCATGGCCTGGGTCAACGAGGAAAATGCTCGTTCCGCCAAAGTCCTGCAGGCCGACCCACGATACCCCGTGCTCGCCGAAGCAGCGCTGAAAGTGCTCGAATCGCCCACCCGACTCCCCTCCCCGGACTTCCGCGTCGGCGAGATCTACAACACCTGGCAGGACGCCCAGCACGTCCGCGGCATTCTTCGTAAGACCTCCCTCGACAGTTACCTCACCGACCAGCCCGAGTGGCAGACCGTCATCGACTACGACGCCCTGGCCGCAAAGGACAACGAAAAATGGGTAGAGAAGGGCCTCAACTGCCTCTACCCCGGAGACGGCCTCTGCATGGTCTCTCTCTCCGCCGGCGGCGAAGACGCAGACACCCTCCGAGAGTTCGATCTCAAGACCGGCAAGTTCGTAGAAGGCGGCTTCGTCCTGCCCAAGTCCAAGCAGGACGTAACCTGGGTCGACAAAGACACCCTCCTCGTAGCCCGCGACTGGGGTGAGGGCACCATGACCCAATCCGGCTACCCCTTCGTCGTCAAGCTGTGGAAGCGCGGCCAGACCCACGACCAGGCCAAAGAGGTGTATCGTGGCACACCAGCCGACGTAGGAGTGAGTGCAGCGGCAATTCACGACAGCCAGGGTCACGTCGCCGTAGTCCTCAACCGCGGAGTCAACTTCTTCGAGCGCGAGACCTTCCTCTACACCGACAGCGGCCCAAAGAAAATCTTCGTGCCCGGCAAGTCGCGGACTCACGGCATGCTCGACGGCCAGCTCATCGTCGAACTCAACCAGGACTGGAAGCCCGAAGGCCAATCTAAAACCTTCCCTCAAGGTTCAGTCGTTGCACTCAACCTCGAAGCCGTAAAGACGGACCCCGTCCACCTCAAGCCCACCGTCATCTTCACTCCCACCTCCGAAGAGTTCTTCCAAGAGTCGGAAACCACCAAAGACCACCTCCTCCTCACCACGCTCGACCACGTTCAAGGCCGCGCCTACATCTACACCCACGAAGCCAACAACACGTGGACGCGCAAAAAGCTCGACATCCCTGACAATCTCAGCGTCAGTATCGCCACCACCAACACCTCCGACAACAAGTTCTTCCTCGAGACCACCGGCTTCCTGACGCCCTCCTCCCTACTGCTGGGCGACGCTGCATCGACAAATTTAAAATCCGCCAAAACTCTCCCAGCCCAGTTCGACGCCTCCAATCTTGTCGTCGAACAGCTCCAGGCCACCTCCAAAGACGGAACCAAAGTCCCGTACTTCCTCGTCCGCCACAAGGACATAAAGTACGACAGCTCGAACCCCACTCTCATGAACGCCTACGGTGGCTTTCAAGTCTCCATGACGCCCCTCTACAATCCCATCCTCGGCAAGCTCTGGCTTGAGCGAGGCGGCTCCTTCGTCCTCGCCAACATCCGCGGCGGCGGCGAGTTCGGTCCCGCCTGGCACGACGCCGGCCTCAAGACCCACCGCCAGCGCATCTACGACGACTTCGCCTCCGTAGGCAAGGACCTCTTCACCCGCAAGATCACCTCGCCCCACCGCCTCGGCATCGTAGGCGGCTCCAACGGCGGCCTCCTCATGGGCGTCGAGTTCACCCAGCACCCCGAGATGTGGAACGCCGTCGTCATCCAGGTTCCCCTGCTCGATATGATCCGCTTCGAACACATCGCCGCCGGAGCCTCCTGGGTCGGCGAATACGGCACCGTCACCATCCCAGAGGAGCGAAAGTTCCTCGCCCACATCTCCCCCTACAACCAGCTCAACCCCAACACCACATACCCCGAGCCGCTCATCTTCACCACCACCAAAGATGACCGCGTCGGCCCCGTCCACGCCCGCAAATTCGCCGCACGCCTCGAAGAGTTTCACAAGCCCTTCTTCTACGACGAGATCGTCGAAGGCGGTCACGCCGCCGGAGCCAACCTCAAAGAACAAGCCAACACCCGCGCCGAACAGTACACCTACCTAACCCGAAAGCTCATGGACTAGGGTGTATCTATAGATCAGACCTGAATAGCCCATGCGGGAGTGCGCCCTGCGCGGGCAGCGGTCACTTCGTGACGCGTGTACCCCTTCGGTGGGCGCTCCCGCTGGTCGCGAGCCATCTTCCTTTCCGACCAACGGGAGGTCCCACGGCGTTCGTTCCACCAGGACCGGTACACAAGTCACGAAGTGACCGCCGCCCGCGCAGGGCGCCCGTCCGGCAGGACAGAGCGCCTCTTAGAACGACCCAGCCACACCCACAACGCTCAACATCCTCCCCGCAACACCCTTCTCCCCACGATGCGAAAAGTACTTCAGCTCCCCCGCAGCATCGACCGAACAAGCCGTACACTCCCCCACCACGGTGATCCGCTCCTCCCCCACTCCAGCCTCGAGCAACTGCCTGCGATTCGCCTCCCAAAGATCCAGATACATCTCAGCCCCGCCAACCCGGAAGAGCTCCTCTCCATACGCAAATCGCTCCCCAAACTCCCGATGCACCTCCCCACCCACCGAGTAGCAGCAAGCCCCGATGCTCGGCCCCACCGCCGCCTCCAGGTCCTCCACCCGCGACCCGTACTCAGCCACCATCATCGCCACCCCGCGCTCCACAATCTGCGCCACAGTCCCCCGCCATCCCGCATGAAACGCTCCAACCGCCCTCTTCTCCCGATCCACCACCAGCACCGGAACGCAATCCGCAGTCCCCACCCCCACCAACACTCCCGGCACGTTCGTAGTCAACCCGTCCCCCTCCAGCACCGCCCGCCCCTCCGCCGTCTGCAGCTTCCCCTCGAGCACCCCATCCCCCTCCCGAACAACCCGCACCACATCCGAGTGAATCTGCCTCAATCCCACCAGCAAAGAACCACGTTTGTCCCACAAATCACCATCAACACACCGCACAAAACGCACCCGATTTTCCACCACCGAAGCCGCCTCATCCTCCTTTGTCCACCCCAGATTCAGCGTTTTTCCTCCATAAATCGAAGAAACGCCCCCACCGCGCGTACTGAACCCATGCCGCAGCCACCCAAGCCCGTTCCACGCCTCAACCCGCACCATCTCAATTCGCTCACTCACACTAACCCCTTTACTTTGAACGCCTAACTCCTCCCCAACCACCGCCACGTCTGTCGAGATGCGTCCCTGTTCCCTTATGTTATCGCCAGCCCTTCAATAAACGCTCCCCTGTAACATTCCTCAATACATAGAGTCTATTTTTAGTACCGCAATCAGGCTTGTCGCATCAAAAAGACGGAAACAATTGATGATGCAGGGGCGCGAACTAACCCCTTATATTTCAACAAAAATTTGCATCCTTCCACGCGGGTCTGTAATATACCGCGATTGTAGACATGAGAGTGAATGTGCCCACCGTAGCCCCCCAGTTTCTTCGTTCCCGTATCGGTAAAGTCTGCGTGCCCATCATTGGTGCCACGCCTGCCGAGATGCTTGAAAAAGCCAGCGCCGTCGTCAAGGAGACTCCTTTCCTCGAGTTTCGCCTCGACTACCTGGAGAAGCCTCTCCTCGCCCTGCCTAAACTGAAGCACTTCCTCAGCGAAAACACAGCAGTCACTGCTATCGCGACCTGCCGCCGCGCCGCCAACGGTGGCAAATTCTCCGGCAATCTCGCCGCAGAGATGGAGATTCTCTCCAAGGCAGGAACCTCCGGCTTTCACATCGTCGACCTTGAACTCGAATCCGCCGAAAGTCTGAAAAAAGGCGAGCTTCAGAAGCTTCGCGAAACAGGCGTCGCGCTTATCGTCAGCCACCACGACTTCACCGCGACCAAAGATCTCGACGGCATCTTCAAACGCATCGAGCCCTTCCAGCCCGACTTCATCAAGATCGTCCCCACGGCCAAAACTCTCACCGACAACGTCACCCTCATGCGCTTCATCGAGCGTATGGACGATCACTCCAACATCGTCGGCGTCTGTATGGGCGATGCCGGCATCATCTCGCGCGTCCTCGGACTCCGCGCCGGCTCTGCCTTCACCTTCGCCGCAGCCACCGCTGGGGAAGAGACCGCCCCTGGTCAAATCGCAGCCCGTACACTGATCGAAACCTATCGCATCGATCAGGTCGATGCAGCCACCAAGGTCTATGGCGTAGCCGGCAATCCCATCCGCAGCTCACTCTCTCCCATCATGATGAATACGGCCTTCCGCCGCGAGACCGTCAACGCCGTCTATCTCGCGCTTCAGGCCAACAAACTCTCCGACCTGCTTAAGCTCGTTCACGAGATCCCCATCCAGGGCCTCAGCGTCACCATGCCGCTCAAGCAGGAGATTATGGCGCACCTCGAGAAGACCGATCCCCTCTCGGCCAAGATCGGTGCCTGCAACACGGTCCTCCGCCAGGACGGCAAGCTCTACGGCTTCAACACCGACGTCGCCGGCATCACCGGGCCTATCGAGAAGCGTATGTCCCTTCGCGGAGCAAAGGCGCTCGTCCTCGGAGCCGGCGGAGCGGCTCGCGCTGCAGTCTTTGGAATGCGCGACAAGGGGGCCGACGTCTTCATCCTCAATCGCACCGCCGAAACAGCGCAGAAGCTGGCCAAGCAATCCGGTTCGAAGACCATCAAGAAGGACGCCCTCGCCAAGACCACCTTTGACGTAATCGTAAATGCGACTCCCATCGGCATGACCGGCATCAAGGGCGCACCGATCCTCGAAGCTGCAGACCTCAACACCAAGCTGGTCTTCGATCTAGTCTACAACCCACTCGAAACCCCGCTCCTCCGCCTCGCGCGCCAGCAGAGTATCCCCATCATCACCGGCATTGAGATGTTCGTCCAACAGGGAGCGCGCCAGTTCGAGATCTTCACCGGCAAGCCTGCTCCAGAAGAGGAGATGCTGCGCGTCGTCATCCACTCTCTACGCCAGCAGGCCGAGTCTGCCACCGAAACCCCGGCACCCCCAGCAAAAACAAAAAAGGCATCCTGATCAGTCTCCTCCGAATAAATCGGAGCCCGTCAGTAGACCCAAACTAACCCGGAGCAATCCGGGTTAGTTTTTTGCCTTCAAATCTCACGCGTCATGGCATCCGGTCAGCACAGAAAAAGGTACCCTCAGACTCAAACGATCGATCGCAGCCTGAACCAGTTCTCGCACCTTCAAGGGCGTGACATCAAGAAATCGGGCCACCTCGTTCTCCGAGGATCGCAGAACGAGCTTCAGCATAAATGCCAGCCGCGGTAGGTCAGGCAACTCGCCAAGAGTGCTCGGTAGATAAGTAGCATTCTCGTCGTCTTCCTTGCATCCCAGTCTTAGCCCGGCAATCGCCTGCGTAATCAGGGTCTCTCGCGCTTGGCTGTAGGCCAGCATAGGCGTCATTGCATCAAAAGGAATCGCGTCTAGCTCTGCCATAGTGCGTAGAATCGCCTCTTCAACTAACCGGTGGTCTGCCACCAGATACCAGGCAAGCGTAGCGAACTCGTCCAGATGTTCGAGGAACAGTAAGTACCAGGCAGCGTTCCTCCCAACCCTGCTGGACAATTGGGATTCTCGTAGAACCGCATGCGGCGTAATGAATGAAGTCGACATAGTTGCTCTCCCGCTACCTAACCGTTAGTGCACCTGACAACGCACTGCATCTCCTCAAGCGGCTCGCTGATTCAGTTCCAAGGTTTTGCCGATGTGCAGAGTCTTAGCTCTCGCGACTCGCACGCTGAAGAGCTCCAGCATCTCATTGGTAGTGTCCTGCACACGAGTATTCGGTCGGTGCAGGCTTCGAGTTCCTTTCGCAACGAGCCTGCACAATAGATAGCGGTTCGGCTCACGAGCCAACGCTTCGAAGATCAGTTCAGAACGCATAGGCAACTCCCTCTAATGATTTGCACCGTTCTCGCGATCGCCCATTGCTCTTGAATGAGAGGCGTTGCTTCCCTCGGCGTTACTCTTCAAACTTCCATTGCAGGTTTGATACGCGACGCCGGGATTTCGCTTCTCTTTCCTTTTGTTTTTCTATGAAAAAGTAGCGATTTTCGACAAGTTGGATCAATCGTTGCCGACGCAAGCTGAGTTATCACAGGCAAAAGCCATCCAAGCCGTGAAAACAGCACCCCATTTGGCGCAAAAAAAACCGCCCATTCAGGCGGCTTCTCAATCTATCGTTTAGAAATTAGCTAGCTGCTCTTACCCTGTGCCGAAGCAATCTTCTCCTCCGCCTTCCGCGTAATCGCGTTGGCTTCGTCATACTTTTCGCCATCGTCGCCTGCCTCACTCCAGAGCTTCTGCCCCTCTTGAAGCTCCTTCTGGGCCTCTGCGGTGTCAATCTCATTGGGATGCAGCGCGGTCTCTGCCAGGATTGTCACTCGCTCCGGCAGCACCTCCACAAAGCCCCACGCCACGAAAAACTTCTGATCGCCTGAGCTACCACCATGTAACCGCACCTCGCCCGCACCAAGCTCTGCAAGCAGGGGCGCCGCACCATACAGCGCTTCCAGATAACCGGACATCGACGGCAGTTCCACCGCCTCCGCCGTCGCATCCAGCAGAACACGGTCCGGCGTAACCAGCCGAACCGCTAACAACCCCGAATTGCTCGTCGTCTCTGCCATTGGTTATGCCGTCTGCTTCATCTTCTCTGCGGCTGCAATCACGTCTTCGATTCCGCCCTTCAGATAGAAGGCCTGCTCCGGGATATCGTCGTGCTTGCCTTCAATAATCTCCTTGAAGCTCCGAACCGTATCCGCAACCTTGACGTAAGCTCCCGGAATACCCGTGAAGATCTCAGCCACATGGAACGGCTGCGACAGGAACCGCTGCACCTTACGCGCACGCGCCACGGTGATCTTGTCCTCTTCCGAGAGCTCGTCGATACCGAGAATCGCGATGATGTCCTGCAGATCTTTGTAACGCTGCAGAATCTTCTTTACACCCTGCGCCACATCGTAATGCTCCTGGCCAACAACGCGCGGAGACAAGATGCGCGAGGTCGAAGCCAAAGGATCGACGGCCGGGTAGATACCAAGCTCAGACAGTGGACGCGAAAGCACCGTGGTCGCATCCAGGTGAGCAAAGGTTGTCGCCGGTGCCGGGTCGGTCAAGTCATCAGCGGGTACGTAAACAGCCTGCACCGACGTGATCGAACCCTTCTTCGTCGAGGTGATCCGCTCCTGCAACTCACCCATCTCAGTCGCAAGGTTGGGCTGATAGCCTACGGCCGAAGGCATACGGCCAAGCAGCGTCGAAACCTCAGAACCCGCCTGGGTAAACCGGAAGATATTATCGATGAACAGCAGCGTATCCGCGCCCTCTTCATCGCGGAAGTGCTCGGCAACCGTGAGCCCAGTCAGCGCCACGCGAAGGCGCGCCCCCGGCGGCTCAGTCATCTGTCCATAAACCAGCGTCGCTTTGCTCTTCGGCAGATCCTTCAAGTCGATAACGCCAGACTCCTGAAACTCCACCCAGAGATCGTTGCCTTCACGAGTACGCTCACCCACGCCCGCAAACACCGAGAAGCCTCCGTGCTGGCTTGCGACGTTGTTGATCAGCTCCTGAATGATGACCGTCTTGCCGACGCCGGCGCCACCGAACAGACCGATCTTGCCGCCCTTCAAGAACGGCTGAATCAGGTCGATGACCTTGATCCCGGTCTCGAACATCTCTTCGCTGGTTGACTGCTCGTCAAACGCAGGTGCCTGCCGGTGAATCGGCAGGTGGACCTTAGCGTTGACAGGCCCCAGTTCATCCACAGGCTCACCGAGCACATTCAGCACGCGGCCGAGAGTCTCGCGGCCCACCGGCACCATGATGCCCGAACCGGTATCGATCGCCTTCATCCCGCGAACCATACCTTCAGTAGCGACCATCGCGATGCAGCGCACGCGGCCTTCGCCAAGATGCTGCTGAACCTCAACGACGACATCCAGCGGGGTGGGTACAACGAAGCCTTCGCTGACGATGCGGATCGCCTGAAAGATAGGCGGCATGTGCGACTCTTCGAATTGAATGTCAACGGCCGGTCCGCTGATCGAAATTACTTTGCCAATATTCTCTGCCATAGGTCTCTTTCGTTGTCGCAGCCGCTGTACTTATAGAGCAGCCGCGCCACTCACAATCTCAATAATTTCCTTCGTAATTGCCGCCTGACGTACGCGGTTCATGGTGAGGCTCAGGCTGTCGATCAGGTCGCCTGCGTTCTTGGTCGCAGCATCGGTAGCCGTCATGCGCGCTGCGTGTTCTGCAGCAGTGGACTCCAGCAAAGCATGAAAGATCACCGTCGTCACATACCGCGGCATCAGGTGCCGAAAGAGTCTCTCCGGTGACTGATCGAAGATGTAGTCGACATCAGCGGTGCCAAACTTCTTGGCCTCCTCTTCCATCTCGCTGGCTTCCGGAACATGAACGCTGATGCCTTCCGACTGCGCTGCCCGAACAGCCGCATCGCGCTCTTCCTGGGTCGGTTCCTGAGAAGACTCAACGTTGTGAGCTCCAAGCTCGACAATCGGCAGCAGCTTTTCTACGACAATTCTCTGCTGCAGCACCGACTTGAACTCGTTATAGACGAGATAAACCGAGTCGATCTCTGACCGTTCGTAACGTTCGATGATGGAGTGCGCCAGCTTGGAGACAGCCTCAAACTCGGTTTTAACCAGAAGGTCCGGATGCTCGGCCGCAACTTCGATCTGTGCTGCGCGGTGACGGATCGTGTCGTAGTGTATCGCGAGATCGTTATCGTAGTGCTCTTCGGTCTTCTCGTAGTCCGCAGCGGGAAACTTCCTCTTATAGAAGCCAATCGCCTTCTTGCCAATGGGCTCAAGATCGATGTTCTGTCCTCTCGCGACGCGAGTATCGATGAACTTCTGCGCTGCTTTCCCAACATTGGAGTTGAAGCCGCCCGCAAAACCCTTGTCGCCGGCGATCACAACGACGAGCACGTTCTTCTCTTCGCGCTCGATCAGCAATGGATGAAGAATCTCGCCAGTCTGCTCGTTATAGATATCGGTGCGACGCACCAGGGACTCCAGCACATTGATAAGCATCTGCGCATAGGGTCGTGCCTGCATGGCACGCTCCTGCGCCCGGCGCAGCTTAGCCGCCGAGACCATCTTCATGGCCTTCGTGATCTGCCGCGTGTTCTTCACACTGCGGATGCGACGCCGTAAATCGAGTACGTTTGCCATGGTTTACTTAGCCGCAGCCGTCTCTTTCTTGTCCTTGCGATCCGCCAAAAAGTTCCCCTTGTACTCTTTGATCGCCGCCGTCAAACGAGCCTTCAGATCATCGTCCAGAGCCTTCTTGGTGGCGATGTCTGTCAGAATCGCGGGCTGTGCCGACTCAAGATAAGGATAGAAGCCGTCCTCAAACGCCCGCAGATCGCTAACCTCTACGTCATCCAGAAGGCCGTTTACACCAGCGAAGAGGATCGCAACTTGCTTCTCCGCGCTGAGCGGCTGGAACTGCGGCTGCTTCAGCAGCTCTGTCAGGCGCTGTCCGCGGTTGAGTTGTTGCTGGGTCACCTTATCAAGGTCCGAACCAAACTGCGAGAACGCAGCCAGCTCGCGATACTGCGCCAGATCAAGCTTCAGCGTCGCACCCACCTGCTTGGTCGCCTTGATCGCCGCCGAGAAACCCACGCGCGACACAGACAGTCCAACGTTGACGGCAGGACGAACGCCGGAGTTGAAGAGGTCGGTCTCAAGGAAGATCTGCCCATCGGTGATCGAGATCACGTTCGTCGGAATGTAGGCGGAGACGTCGCCGGCCTGCGTCTCGATGATCGGAAGGGCGGTGAGCGAGCCGCCGCCGAGCTTGTCGGAGAGCTTGGAACTGCGCTCGAGCAGACGCGAGTGGAGATAGAAGACGTCGCCGGGGTAGGCTTCGCGGCCAGGGGGACGGCGGAGCAGCAACGAGATCTCGCGGTAGCTGGCGGCGTGCTTGGAAAGATCGTCGTAGATTATCAGCGCATGCTTGCCGGAATCGCGGAAGTACTCGCCCATGGCGGTCGCTGCGAAGGGAGCAAGGTACTGCATCGGCGCCGGCTCAGACGCAGTCGCGGCGACGACAATCGTGTAGGCCATCGCGCCGTGCTCTTCCAGCGTCTGCACTACCTGCGCCACCGATGAACGCTTCTGCCCGACCGCGCAATAGATGCAGATCAGGTTATTCTTGGCCGAATTGATGATCGTGTCGAGGGCGATCGCAGTCTTTCCGGTCTGGCGGTCGCCGATCAAAAGTTCGCGCTGGCCGCGACCAATTGGAATCATCGTGTCGATCGCCTTGATACCAGTCGCCATCGGCTCACGCACCGACTGACGATCGATAACGCCAGGAGCAAGCCGTTCCACTGGCAGATACTTGTCGGTATTAATCGGTCCCTTATCGTCGATAGGCTGCCCCAGCGCATTCACAACGCGGCCAATCAGAGCCTCACCGACCGGCACGGACATGATCTTGCCAGTACGCTTTACCTGATCGCCTTCGCTGATCTCCGTGTAGTCGCCCAGCAGCACCGCACCGACCTGATCTTCATCCAGGTTCATGGCAAGACCCGCAACGCCGTGAGGAAACTCGATCAACTCACCGGCCATCACTTTATCCAGCCCGTGGACACGCGCAATACCGTCGCCCAGCGAGATGACCGTTCCAACCTCATCCACCTGGATGCGCTGCTCAAAGTTCTCAATCTGCTGGCGAAGCAGTTCTGTTATCTCATCCGCCTTGATCTGTGCCATGTCTTCCTTCTACTCGATTCGTGTCAAATCTTCAAAAACTTAGCGCCGTCACCGGCAAGGCTCTACGCGTTCACAAGCTTCTGCTTCAACTGCTGCAACTGTCCCCGGATCGACCCGTCATACACCGTGGAACCAAGCCGCACCACAGCTCCACCCAACAAGGTTGCATCCTGGAGATAGGTGGCTCGAACGCGGCCCCCCGCAAGCTTCGCAACTTGAGCCTCGAGCTCGGCACGATCCTGATCGTTCAACGGCCGGGCGCTCGTAATCTCCGCCTCAGCCATGTTCGATTGCTCATCGGCAAGGACGTGGTACTCCTCGAGAATCTCGTTCAATTCATCGAGACGCTGATGATCCATAATCACTGCAATAAAATTTCGAACCTGCGGGAACATCCCGATGCGTCCCGCAATCGCATCGAGCACCTTCAGCTTCTGTTCGTTCGCAATCGACGGATTCATCAAAACTTCCCGCAGGTCATGACTACCCGCGAACGTTCCGCTGAAATCACCGAGCTGTTGTTGTGCCGCAACGGCATCAAGATGCGCCGATGCAGCCACTGCGGCAAATGCATGTGCATACCGCAACGAAAGGACAGACATCAGTTTTGTCCTTTCTTCGAATCGTCGCCTGTCAACCGCTGCGCAAAACTCTGCACCAACAGACGATCCGTCTCCGCCGTCACCACCAGCTTGCGTGCTGCCTGTTCGATAGCAAGCTCTGCCGCGTACTGCTGTATCTGTCGCTGCGCAAGAGCAGTCGCGGCAGTAATTTCCTGCTCCGCCGCCGCCAAAATCTTTTGCTTTTCTTCTTCCACGCTAGCCGCAATGCGCCGCTCATCCAGCGCGGAGTCTTTCTCTGCCTGAGAGCGCATGGCAGCGATCTGACCGTCCAGCTTGCACAGGCGATCCTCTACACTGCTCAACCTGGCATTGGCATCTTCGGTCGCAGTACGCGCATCCACCAGCTGCTTCTGAATCGATGTGTTCCGATTACGAAAGGTCTTCGGCAACGTCTTCGCCAGAAACCATCCCACGAGCGCTGCCAGAACCACAAAGTTGGCAACCGTAAACGCCGTAGCCGCCTGTTCAGCGTTCAACCCAACCTTCGCCCCGAGAGCACGCACCGTGGCCGAATGAAGATACTTGTCGTTCTCATCTTCTTCCTGCTGATTCTTCTCGGACGACTGCGTCTCGGAGGCGCTCTGTCGTTCAGTGCCCGCGCTGGGAACACTCGCATCCTGCGCCTTTCCATGACGTAACGGAACAAATAGAAGGCCAATCAAAACAGCAACAGGCAAAAGTCTCTTCACAAAAGAAGTCTTCACTGCGCAACCTCCGCCGCATGAACCCCAGCCGGAAGCACCGCATTGAGAATCCGCGAGCTCAACTCTTCGCTCATTCCTGCAATCTGAAGCCGCGCCTCATGAGCGCTCTGCTCAATCTCTTGCTTGGCTCCATGAACTCGGTCGTGGGTCTGCTGACGAACCTGCGCAAGCGCCGCCTCCCGCTCCGCATTCCACTGCTTCAGCTTCTTATCGCGCATCTGAAAGATCTCAACCCTGGCGTGGCGCAGCTTCTCTTCGTAGGCTGCGGTCTCCGCTTCAGCTGCGGCAATCGCCCTCCGAGCCTGCTCGATAGCACCTGAGGTACGGGCGCGCCGCTCAGCCAGCACGCGATCCAGCGGACGTCGAACAAGCAGTCCATAAGCCGCCACCAGCAAGATAAACAAGACCATCGTCGGCACAGAGCCGAGCACAAGTCCACCGAGTTGATTCAGTATCTGATCCATGAATGGGGTCGGCCGGGGCCGCTTGAAAGTCCTGTCGTGAGCGGTCTCACACCGCTACTCTGTTCCAGAAAACACTGGCGCAGACGCTGCATGATAGTTCGAGGTACACCTAGTTTTAGCAAAGCGATTACAAGGGTGTCAACCGAGCTTCTAATGAATATCGGCCATTACGGGCGATATCCGCACACGCCTCACCGCCAATCCGCTGAGTCTATTATTTGAACGTTTCCTTTGACTTCCTCCGGCAAAGGACTAGACTTGGAGATACCACCTGGACCCTAAGCTCTGGGTCACATAGGTCGCGTGATTGGGGACACCACCTCCGCTCCCCGTCAGGCGGCCTATGCTAGTTAACAGCGCTTTTATTCAACCACCCGCTCCCGAAATCTCCTGAACCTGTTCAGCAGAGAGGCAGGCCCTCGCGCCGTAACGTACGCAAGATTCCCCTCGAAGCGCTTTCCCGCCACAACCGCCCCGGCCTCCAGTGCGGCCAGTACTGCCCCCTCTGACTGCGGCAGACGAAACTGCATCTCAATCAGCGGATCAACCACCAATGCACCATCGATCGCGGCCAGTAAGTGATCCAGCCCCAGCTTTTTCAGGCCGGAGACAGCGATACTTCCCGGCGCTCCCATGGGCATCCCTTCGTCATTCCCAACCAGATCGATCTTGTTCAGCACCTCAATCACAGGCTTCTTCGAGACGTCCAGCTCAGCCAATACCTTCTCCACCTGAGTCTTCTGCTCGTCCACCATGGGGCTCGAAGCGTCGCGTACATGAAGCAGCAACTCCGCGCGCTCTACCTCCTCCAGCGTCGCCCGAAAGCTGGTAACCAGCGTATGGGGCAGATTGCGAATAAATCCCACCGTATCCGACAGCAGAATTTTCCTCCGCGAAGGCAACGTCAACTGCCGCAGCTTGGGATCGAGCGTAGCAAACATCCGCGAGGACTCCAGCACTCCCGCCTCGGTCAGCGCATTGAACAACGTGCTCTTTCCTGCATTCGTATAGCCCACCAGCGCAACCACCGGCACCGGCACCGCCTCTCTCCGCTGCCTCTGCTGCCGGCGAATCCGCCGCACCGACTCCAACTGTTCCTTCACATGGTCAATGCGCAGATTGATCTTCCGTCGATCCGTCTCCAGCTGCGTCTCACCCGGTCCACGCGTCCCGATACCGCCGCCCAGCTGCGACATCGACTTCCCGCGTCCAGCCAGCCGGGGCAGCTGATACTCCAGTTGGGCCAGCTCCACCTGCAGCTGACCCTCCCGCGTCCGCGCATGCCTTGCGAAGATATCCAGAATCAACTGAGTTCGGTCGATAATCCGGCAAGGCAGCTTCGCCTCCAGATTTCTCAACTGCGACGGCGATAGATCATGATCGAACAGCACCAGGTCGGCCCCGGTCGAGGCAATCACGCCCTCGATCTCCTCCAGCTTGCCCTGCCCCACCAGCGTCGCCGGATCCGGCCTCGGCCGCCGTTGAATCAGCGTCGCAGCCACCTCAGCCCCCGCGCTTCTCGCCAGCTCTTCAAACTCCGCCAGCGAAGCATCGAAATCAAGGTCAGCCACCGCCTTAGGCGCTGCGGAAAGATCGACGTCCTCCAGCGCAGTACCAGCCGAAACAGCAGCTGCAGTCTTTGCCAGTCTCGCCGCAGCAGTCAGCTTGCGCCGCTCTCCGGTAAACTCCACGGCAACCAGCACCGCGCGCTCCGCCTGGGGCAGACCACCACGCCCATGGCGCATCGCCGCCTCTTGCGCCTCCACCAGACTGCGCCTCGCAGGCTTCCTTCCATCCCTCTTCACATCTTCAGTTGTCAACGGCTAGCGGCCTTGTGTCCCTGTCGCCTCTTGTACTGGCCCACCGGCAGGGGCTGAACCTACCGTCGCCCGCACCTCTGGCTTCGCATCGCTCCGTATATCACCATGCGTCCCTGCTCGCCCACTCACCACGGTCGAGATCGCATGTTTGAAGATCAGCTGTTCCTGGCTGTTGTTCTCCAGCAATACCGAGTACTTATCGAACGACCGAATCTTCCCTGTCAGCTTCACGCCGCTTACCAGGTAAATCGTGATCGGACTCTTATCTTTTCGCACTGTGTTGAGAAAAGTGTCCTGAATGTTCTGTGCCGGCTTTGATTCCATGGGGCCGATCTCCTTTGTTCAAGTGTTCATACTGCGATGAGGTTCTGCCGTGACCCATCGGCTTCAGAACAAAACTCAGCACAAATGCCAAGTCTGAAGCCAAGACTGTCAACAATACGAGCATCGACGGCAATAATCAACCTGCCCCGTCACATAGTAGAGACGAGCGCAATACTTCGTTAGACGCATTGCAAGACGGAACGAGAGTCTTTCGCAGTCTCCACAGCGACATACGACCGATATACCATGGCAGATGTGATCATCCGCAAGCCGCAACCCGTTCCAATGCTTGACTTCTCCCGCCAGTTCGCCACCCTTCGGCAGGAGATCCTCGACTCCATCGAAGCCGTCTGCACCTCGCAGCGCTTCATCCTCGGCCCCCAGGTCACCAGCTTCGAGCACGCCGCCGCCACTGCCTGCGCGGCCCCTCACGCCATCGGCTGCGCCAGCGGCACCGACGCCATCTGGCTTGCTCTCGCAGCCGGAAACGTCGGCCCCGGCGACGCCGTCATCACCACCCCATTCAGCTTCTTCGCCACCGTCAGTGCCATCCTCCGCTGCGGTGCCACGCCTCTGCTAGCCGACATCGACCCCACCACCTTCAACCTCTCAGCCCCGGCCGTCGAGAAACTCCTAGACTCCCCCGCAGGCCGCAACGTCAAAGCCGTCCTTCCCGTTCACCTCTACGGCCAATGTGCAGACTGGGACGAATTCACAGCGCTGAAACAAAAGCACAACCTCCTGCTCATTGAAGACGCCGCCCAGGCCTTCGGAGCCACGTGGAACGGCGTACCGGCCGGAGCATTAGGTGACGCAGCCGCCTTCAGCTTCTACCCCACAAAAAATCTAAGCGCCATGGGAGACGCCGGCCTCGTCACCACCACCTCAGCCGCAATCGACGACCACGCGCGCATCCTCCGCTCCCACGGCATGCGCCGCCGCTACTATCACGAGGAGATCGGCTGGAACTCCCGCCTCGACTCCATCCAGGCCGCCGTCCTCGAGGTCAAACTCCGTTACCTGCCTAAATGGAACCAGCAGCGCCGCGACCACGCTCGCCGCTACGACCAGCTCTTCCACGAAGCGAACCTCGCCGCAGACAACATAGACAAAGACATCGTCCTACCCATCACCGACCCGCGCGCCGGCCACGTCTTCCACCAGTACGTCATCCGCGCACCCCGCCGCGACGAACTCCGCCAATACCTCACCGAGTGCAAGATCGGCAGCGAGATCTACTACCCAGTCCCGCTGCACCTGCAGACCAGCCTCTCTCATCTCGGCTACAAGCAGTGCGACTTCCCAATCAGCGAAGCCGCTGCCCAAGAGGTCCTCGCCCTCCCCATGTATCCCGAGCTACGCGAAGACGAGCAGCAAACCGTAGTCGACACAATAGCCAGCTTCTATCAGTAACAGCCCGCAGCAATCATCCGCGAAAGTCCACACCAGTTGCCACTAAACGTAAGCCACGGCATTACTCACCTCGCGAGACCAATTCAGAAGCCCCTACCGCTTCTTCTTCCCTTTACCGCCCTTGCCCGCCGCGCCCTTCTTCTTCTCCGACACCGGCTCCGGATGAGCCTCCCCAGGCGCTGTCGTTCCCGGCTGTATCACTCGCCGCACCAGATTGCTCTCCAGCCGATACGTCTTCACCACCGTCTTGCCCGGCACAATCGCACCCGTCACAGGATCAGGAACCACCGGCCCGGCATCATCCGACAGCACACGATACGAGAACGTCGGCGCCGGAGTAGTAGCCGCTGGCAACTTGCCATAAGGATCAGTAGCCGTCGTCACCGTAACCGGCAGATATCCCTCAATATTCCTGTCGCGATACCCCGTCTCATAGCGATGCTTCTTTACATTCCACGTAAAGACGCGCACCTGATCGAAGTCATAGGTCAGCCCTGCCTTATACGGACTCAACACCGTCACGTAGATCGGAATATTCTTGTCATCCTGCTCCGCCTCCGGATCGTTCACCGTAGTAAGAACATACGAACCCACAATCCTTTGCCCTTCGGAGTACCGCGTAATCGCATCGGGAGCGTCAACATCCATCATCCTGCTAAAAAGCCACCCCGTATCGCCCTTGGAGTCGCGCACCAGCCACCAGTCCTCCATCACCGGCGCCGCAGGTTCGTCCGGCACTGCCGGAGCAACAGCCTTCACACCCTTCCCCGCCGAACCAGTTGTGGTCGCAGTCGCTGGAACTGGAACAGGTGCAGCCTTCGCCACCCGAGTTCCCGGCGGCAGAGGCTTGGCCAGCGTAGCGCGAGCCAGCAGCTTCAGCTTCTCACCCTCCGCCAGCCGGAAAAACCTCTCCGTGTCGCGGCCCGGCTTGGCGTGCATATAAACCTCATCCCGCACCACCGCCGAGGCAACCACCGGATCAGCCTTATGATCCTGCTTCAACTTCTCAAACTGATCGAAGACATCCTGGGTCGCAACCACCTTCTCGTCGATCCAGCCCTGCTCCCCCTTGGCCGTCTGGACCTTCACAAACCGCCGTCCATGATCGAGCACCTCAAGCCGGTCGCCGTTCTCCACCGTAGCCGTCCGATTGGAGACCGCCGCCACCCGGTCGCGCAGAAACGTCTGCTTCGCCGTCACGTACACATACTGAGCCGCCGGCTTAGGCCGCAGCCGCGAGCACCCGCTCCCGCCCACCAAAAGAACCGAGACCGCCACAAAGCCGCAAATCCGCGAAAAGCACCGCACGAAACCGAATTGTCCAGATGAAGAAACGATAGCCTTGAAACTCCGCGTCACAACGCACCACTTCCTCCATACTAACGGCGGCCTCGCTAAATCCATAGCATCGCGGCATCAACTCCAACACCTCTGTCCATATCGGGAACAACTAGTGTGTCAGCGCAACCGCGACAGCCCCAGCAGGATCGGCATCGGTGGCGATACTGGTCGCCCGATCGAGCTTGCCCGGCGTCGTAATATCGAAGCTGTACATCGTCAGATCCGGACTACCCCCCACCGATGCCGCCAGCAGATACTTGCCGGTTCGATCGATCCCCAGCGACTGCACCGACGTCCCACTCTGATAGGCCGACCCGCTCAGGGGCGTCAACGACAAAGCCGCAGGAGTAGCCCCCGCGGCAATCGTGTAACCAGAGATCGTGCCATCGGTACGATTCGCCGCGTAGACATAGGTGCCCGTACCATCCAGCACTATAGACACAGTTCCGCTCCCCGCCGCAAACGGCGACCCCGTAACCGAATTCAACACTCCCCCCGATCCAATCGCGTAGACACCAATTCCCCCACTGGTCCCACTTCGCGCAATGTAGAGATAAGCAGTCTTGGGATCGACCGCCAGCCCAAAATCGCCCGTGCTCGCATTCACATTGACCAGGCTCTGCACCTGCGTTGCAAGACCTGTTGTTGTGTTGAACGAGAACACAACATCGCCACCGGTTCCAAGCGCCGCAAAGATCAGCGTCCCATCCGGCGACACCTTCACCATCGAAGGTTGCCAGGGCCCCGCCCCAGCATGAAGTGAATACGTAGGCGACCCCACGTCACTCAACGCTCCCGTCGTGGAGTTGATCTGGTAGATATCAAGTTGCTGGGTAAAACTATCCAGCGCAATCAGCCACTGCCCATCCGGCGAAACTGCCAGCGAAGCCGCCGTCACCAGATTCTGCACCGCGCCGCCGCTCGGTGCGCTCAATGATCCATTCGAGTTGATCAGATACAAGCTGATCGACGCTTGCCCCGCGATATAAAGAAACGCATCATTCGGAGTCACAACCTCAGCAAAAGGCTGCGACCCAAGCGCGATCGGCGAGTTACTCACCGCCGTCAAGGTCGCCGTCCCCACCACAAATCCACTCACAGACTTCGTCGTCTGATTCACCACATACACCTGATTCCCAGTCGCTCCGGTCCCGCCACCAGAGTTATTGACCGGAGGAAAGAATCCCGTACATCCCGTAAAGACCGGCAACATCAACGCAGCGCCCACCACTGCCCAACGCACGAAACTTCCCCGTCGTTCCATCGTCACAAAGCCTCATCTCTATCTTCGCAGCAGCCGCAGCCAACGCAGAATTAATTCAATAAACGTTCCTCTATAATTTTCGCAATGCACCCCTCGAAGCTTTTACATCCTCTGCCTCTGGCCGCACTCCTGCTCATACAAACTCTTCCCTCTCAGTCACAAGCACAACCGGCTCACTCCTTCGACGCAGCAGCCCGGCAAACAGCATCGCTCTCCGTCGCACTGCAACAGGAAGTTCACGCAGATATGAACTTCCTCGCCGACGATGAACTTCACGGCCGCGGCTCAGCCACCCGCGACGAGCACATCGCCGCCCTCTTCGTAGCCTCCCAACTCCAATCCCTCGGCCTCGACCCCGGCGGAGACAACGGCACCTTCCTCCAGAAGTCCCCCCTCCCCGATCCTCTACCAGCAAGAACCCAGCAGCGCATCGCAAAGTTTCAGGACATCCCCCGCAAAGAGACCTGGAACGCCATCGCCATCCTGCGCGGAACCACCTCACCTAACGAGGTCATCCTCCTCACCGCACACCTCGATCACCTCGGCATCGGTCCCGCCAACGCAGCCGGCGACACCAACTACAACGGAGCCGACGACGACGCATCCGGCACCACCGCCGTGTTGACCCTGGCCCACATCCTCGCCAACGGCCCACGCCCCAAACGCACCATCGTCTTCGCGCTCTTCGGCTCCGAAGAGCTCGGCGGCTTCGGCAACCGTGCCTTCCTCGCCCGCCCACCTGTGCCACTGGCCAGCATGGTCGCCAACCTCGAGTTCGAGATGATCGGCCGCCCCGACCCGGCCGTCCCCGCCGGAACCCTCTGGCTCACCGGCTTCGACCGCTCCAATCTCGGCCCCGAGCTGGCAAAACACGGTGCCCACCTGGTCAACGATCCTCACCCCAAAGAAAACTTCTTCCGCCGTTCCGACAACTACGCGCTGGCTCAGCAAGGCATCGTCGCTCAAACCGTCTCCAGCTACGGCCTGCACAAGGACTACCACCAGCCCAGCGACGAGATCCGCACCATCGACTTCACCCACATGACCAACGCCATCGCCGCCATGATTAATCCCATCCGCTGGCTGGCCGACACCTCGTGGAAGCCCGAATGGAACCGGGGCCGAAGGCCCGAAGCCAATCCCACCGGCCCAACGCCTTAAGACGTCCTGCTGGACGGGCCTCCTGCGCGGAGGGCGGTCACTTCGTGACGCGTATACCGGTCAAGGCAGGGTCATGAGCATTGCTCCTCCCGTTGGTCGGCACGATCTTTCCTCCGAGCATCGCGAGGACCCATGCAATTGGACCCAGCAAGACAAGGTATACAAGTCACGAAGTGACCGCCTCGCGCGCAGCGAGCCCGTCCGGCAGGACATATCCTCCAAAAAGAAAAGAGCGGCCCGCAAAGGGCCGCCCTTTATGTAACTAAAATAGTTACTTACGCACCAACCAGCTCTTCCTTCTTCACAATCTCTTCAATCTTGCGTCCGATAGCCTTGGCAACGCCTTCGCCATACTTCGGATCGCACTTGTAGAAGTGATTGATCTGCAGGTCCTGAATCCGCGTCTCCACCTGCCCCAGGCCGGCCGCGATATTCCCGCACAGCCGCTCCTGCGCATCCGGTGTCATCAGACGGAACAAGTTTCCCGGCTGCGTGTAGTAGTCGCCATCATGCTCGCGATGGTCATACCGTCCCACGGTCGCCGTGTTGTACGTCACAGGACGCTCAAGGTACTTCTTATCCTGCGTCGGTCCGCCAAAGCTGTTCGGCTCGTAGTTCGGACCACTGCCACCGTTCTCTCCGTAACGCATGCTGCCATCACGGTTGTACGTGCTGTAGGGGCACTTCGCCTCATTGATCGGAAGCAGGTTATAGTTCACCCCGATGCGATACCGGTGTGCATCCGGATAGCTGATCAATCGGCCCTGAAGCATCTTGTCCGGCGAAAAACCCATGCCCGGAGCAACGTTCTTCGGATCGAACGCCGCCTGCTCAACCTCAGCAAAGTAATTCTTCGGGTTGCGATTCAACTCCAGCTCGCCGATCTCGATCATCGGATAATCCGCATGAGGCCAGATCTTCGTCAGGTCAAACGGATTGATGTGGTACGTCTCCGCCTCAGCCTCCGGCATGATCTGGATCTGCACCGTCCACTTTGGAAAGTCGCCCTTCTCAATCGCGCTGAAGAGATCGCTCTGCGAGTGATCCATGTCCACAGACTTCATGTGGTCGGCCTCTTCGCGAGTGAAGTTCTTAATCCCCTGCTTCGTCTTGAAGTGGTACTTCACATAGAACAGCTCGTTCTTCGCATTGATCAGCGAGAACGTGTGGCTGCCATACCCATTCATGTGGCGATATCCATCGGGAGTGCCGCGATCCGAGAACAGAATCGTCACCTGGTGCAGGCTCTCCGGCGAAAGCGACCAGAAATCCCACATCATCTTCGGCGACTTCAGGTTCGTCTCCGGATCACGCTTCTGCGTATGAATGAAGTCCGAAAACTTCAAAGGGTCGCGGATAAAGAACACCGGCGTATTGTTGCCCACCAGGTCCCAGTTCCCCTCTTCCGTATAGAACTTCAGCGCAAACCCACGCGGATCGCGCTCAGAATCAGCCGAACCCTTCTCGCCGCCAACGGTCGAAAACCGCAGAAACGTCGGCGTCTTCTTGCCCTTCTCAAATACTTTGGCGGTCGTGTACTTCGCCATATCCGGATTAGTACAGGTAAAGGTGCCATGCGCCGCCGAACCCTTCGCATGAACCACACGCTCAGGAACACGCTCACGGTTGAAGTGCGCCATCTTCTCAAACAGCAAATAATCCTCAAACACGATCGGTCCACGATTACCCACCGTGATCGAGTTCTGGTTATCGCCAACCGGTCGTCCGGCATCGGTAGTCATTTGCTTGCTCTTCAAGTCTTCTGCCATAGTTCACCTCTTACACTCGTTAGGAAAATCGCCCTAAGCCTGATGGCACTTCGCACAAATGCCAATCACATCCACTGCATACCGCTCCACCAGAAAGCCGCCGGGCAGTTTGTCCTGCTTCGACACCAGCCCAAGCTCTTTTTCTCCAATGTCGGTAATCGCCTTACACTTCGAGCACACCATATGGTGATGCGATTCATCATTCATCTCTACGCGCAGCGAGCCATGGTGCATGCTCACCTCGCGAAAGACGCCGCTCTCCACAAACAGATGTATGTTTTTGTAAACGGTAGCCAGCGAGATTGCTGGCACCTTCTTCTTTACCTGCGCATAGACCTCTTCCGGACTCGGATGGCCATGCATCGTCTTCATAACTTCGTACAAGACCTGCCGTTGGTGAGTCACAGCAATGCCATTCTCCTGGCAGAGTTTGCGAAACGTTCTGGCCTCGTTCACCAACATGAGAGAAGTATAAACGATAAAGATTATCGTCCGATAAGTTTAGTTATCCACAGAAGATCAGGCTTCCACCCAAATCTAGTTCAGCCGCTCCGTCTTGCCAAACCTCGAATCCAGAGGCTTTCTCCCCTCAAAACCCTCTTCCTCGGTATGCCAGTGCGTAATCGCCGGCTCGCCCAGCTTCCAGCAAAGCAGCACCGTTCTCCCATCCATTAGATAAGGAAAGTCCAGCAGTCCCTCCTCGAGATCCTTCACCTGAACCCCGATCGAGTCGATCTCAGCCACCGTATCCTTCGCCAACTGCACTGCTTTATCCCGCTCCGCCCGGCGTCGAGCCGCAACGCTCACATCCACATGCATCCCACCAGACAGAAAGATCCTGTGACTCAACTGTTGCATCTCGTACTCAAACTCCGCGGCCCGGGCCTGTCCCTCCCGAGCCTTTCTCAGCAGAGCTTCTACTACTGGCAACAGCGTCTGTGCCTCGCCCAACGTAAACGTCTTACTCAAATCCTGATCTCCAGCATCCTGTTGAGCGCAACGCGCGCCCACTGCTTCACATCATCGTCCACCTTGATGCGATTCACAACCCGTCCCTCAACCAGATTCTCCAGAGCCCACGCCAGATGCTGCGGAGAGATCCGGTACATCGTCGTGCACAGGCACCCCGAGTCATCGAGCGTAATCACCCGCTTGCCCAGCGGCGCAAACCGCTTCGCCAGCCGGTTCACCAGGTGAATCTCCGTCCCAACCGCAAAGCTCGAACCCTCCAGTGCGCGCTCAATCGCCTGAATAATGTGTTCGGTCGAACCCACATCATCCGCCTTCTGGCAAACCTCCCAACGGCACTCCGGGTGCACGATCACCTGCATCCCCGGCTCCTCCCGGCGCACCCGATCAACATGCTCCGGCAGAAACCGCTGATGCACCGAGCAGTGTCCCTTCCACAAGATCACCTTAGCCGCCTTCAACCGGTCAGGACTAACCCCACCATTAATCTGATAAGGATCCCAGACCACCATCTCGGTCAGCGGAATCCCCATCGCAAACGCAGTATTCCGCCCCAGGTGCTGATCCGGCAAAAACAAGATCTTCCCCGCACGCGCAAACGCCCACTCAAACGCCCCACGAGCGTTCGAAGACGTACACACCAATCCACCCCGCTCGCCGCAGAAAGCCTTGATCGCAGCAGCCGAGTTCATATAGGTCAGCGGAATCATCCCACCCGACGCTTCATCGGTAACCCCCGCGCGCTCCAGCGAATCCCAGCAGTCTTCCACCTGCCCAATCTCCGCCATATCCGCCATCGAACAGCCAGCATTCAGATCCGGCAGAATCACCTGCTGCCACGGCCGCCCCAGCACATCTGCCGTCTCCGCCATAAAGTGCACGCCGCAAAACAGCATGTACTTCGCATCCGTCTCGGCCGCCACCTTCGAAAGCTTGTAGCTGTCCCCGGTAAAGTCGGCAAACCGAATCACCTCGTCCCGCTGATAATGATGTCCCAGCAGAACCACATCGGTGCCGAGCTTCTCGCGTGCAGCGGCAATCCGGGCATCCATAGTATGGTCCGGCTGCGCAAGGTAGTTGTCTAAGGAACACGAATCTGCAACGTTCTCCGCCACGGCCGCAGCCGGTGCGATCTCCAATAGTCCGTTCAAGGTACTCCGCCTTCAGTCTCAAAAGGTCATATGGCAGCGGCTAAGCCGATACCGTCTTTTCGCCTCTGAGACGGGGATGTTGAAAGCATGCACTGCTTGAGTTGCAGTGGATTCACTGTGCCGGCCTCAACCGCCACCCAACCCACGGGGATGTTGCAACTCCTACCACTTCATCACTTGTGATCCGTCAGATCACTCGTTCGTACAATTAGACACACGCTGTAATCAAAAGGTGCGCTTTTCTTCGAACGATCCTGCTGCCTACACTAGAAATCTTACAACAGCATCAACGCCCTCCATCCATTTGTTCCGTCAACTCGTAAGCCGTATCATGGGACTGACTTATGCCTAGCTTTCAGGACAGCGCCGTCATCTTCTTCCTCGCCCTGCTTCTCTTCGGCCCGAAGAAGCTGCCCGAGCTCGCCCGTCAACTCGGCAAGCTCATGGCCGAGTTCCGCCGCGCCTCCAACGAGTTCCGCATGCAGATGGAAGACGAACTCCGCGTCGCCGACCAGGAAGAGCAGCGCAAAAAGATCGCCGCCATGGAGGCCGCTGCGCCCGTCACACCAGCAATAGCAACGCCAGCCATAGACGCTGGTGAAAACTCCATCGCACCGCCCGCACTTACCGAAGCCTCCGCCTCAGACGTAACCCCCGAACGCATCGCCCAACTCACCCAGGAGCTGGTGGAAGACCATCCACACATGCCGCCTCCGCCCTCCACGCCTCTACCCATCGCAACCTCCGGTGACCTCAACCTCATGCCACCCTCCACCGGCCTCCCCGTCAGTAACTCGGCCCTCTCCCCGGTCCTCGACGCCATCCCCCACGCAACCGAGCCCGAATCACCATCCGAAGTAGTCACCAGCGAGGCCACCCACCATGGCTGATCTGGTCGACAGCGTTCGTGCCGCCGTCACCGACCGCGCCGAACTCCCAGGCATGAGCCTGATGGAGCATCTCACCGAGCTCCGCAAACGCCTCATCCACGCCACCGTCTATCTGCTCATCGGATTCGCCGTTGCCTACGCGTTTCACGAGCGACTCTACGGCCTCGTCCAAAAACCGCTCGACGATCTCCACATCGCACTCAACTTCACCCACCCCACCGACGGCCTCAACCTCTACCTCAAAACCGCCCTCCTCGGTGGTGCGATCCTCGCCTCTCCCTTCATCCTCTACCAGCTCTGGCTCTTCATCTCGCCCGGCATGTACGCCAACGAGAAGCGCTACGTCGTCCCTTTCATGGCCGCAACCATCGGACTCTTCATGGCAGGAGCCTGGTTCGGCTACCACTGGGTACTCCCCGGCGCCATCAAAGTCCTCGTCCTGGACTTCGGCAAAAGATTCCACCCCATCCTCACCATCGAGGACTACACCCAGTTCTTCCTAGCCGTAATCCTCGGCCTCGGCATCTGCTTCGAACTGCCCATCCTCATCTTTTTCCTCTCGCTCTTCGGCATAGTCGACGCCAAATTCCTCATCAAGCACATCCGCTACGCCATCCTCGTTATCTTCCTCATCTCGGCCATCATCTGTCCTTTGCCCGACCCCTTCAGCATGATCCTCTTCGCCAGCCCCATGCTCGTTCTCTATCTCCTCGGCGTAGGCGTCGCGTACTTCGTCCATCCATCCCGTCGCAAACCCAAAGAGGCCAGTAAAGCCGCATGACCCGACGCCAACCCCTCCTCCTCGCGCTGCTTCTCGCCCTCCTTGCACCTGCGATCAACGCCCAAAGAGCCACATCCACTCAGTTCAGCGGACAAGCTGCCTACAACCTCACCAAACAGCTCCTCGACGTAGCCCCCAAGCGCTTCAACGGCTCTCCCGGCCACGCCAAAGCCGAAGAGTTTTTCAAGCAGCACTTCGCTCCCGAAGCCGCGAAAGGAAACTTCATCGCCGACACCTTCACCGCCACCACCCCCGCCGGCCTCCAGACGATGACCAACTACCTCGTCAAATATCCCGGCAAAAAAGACGGCATCATCGTCCTCGCCTCTCACTACGAGACCAACTACTACCTCCGCGACATCAACTTCTACGGCGCGAACGACGGTGCCGCCACCTCCGCGCTCCTCATCGAAATAGGCAACATCCTCCGCGCCCACCCACCCGAAGGCTACTCTGTCTGGCTGGTCTTCGACGACGGCGAAGAGTCCGTCAGCGGCAAATGGTCCGGCGCTGACTCTCTCTACGGCAGCCGCCATCTCGCCGCGAAATGGTCTCAGGATGGCACCCTCGCGAAAATCAAAGCCCTCCTCGTCGCCGACATGATCGCCGACAAAGACCTCAACATCGACTATGTAGAAAACTCCACCCCGTGGCTGCTCGACCTGCTAAAAGTCGCCGCAAAGAACACCGGCCACTCCGCCAACATCTTCAAGTACCGCGAGGCCGAGGAAGACGACCATCTCCCCTTCGCGCAGCGCGGCGTACCGGTTCTAGACGTGATCGACGCCCACTATGGCCCCACCACAGACGCCATGCCCGACGGCTATCACCACACCGACAAGGACACCCTCGACAAGATCAGCGCCCACTCCCTGCAGATCTCCGGCGACATCTTCCTCGAGATGATCCGCTTAATCAACCAGCGCCCATAAAGATGATGCCCTGCCGGACGAGCCTCCTGCGCGGAGAGCGGTCACTTCGTGACTTGTAATTGCTTCGCGTGGTGCTCCCGTTGGTCGCAAGCCGGATTCCGCGCCGACCAACGGGAGGCCCTATGCAGATCATCCTGCCTGGAAAGGTATACAAGTCACGAAGTGACCGCGCCGCGCGTAGCGGGCCCCGTCCGGCAGGACTTTATTTACTTGGTGCAGCTCTTTCCGTGGTCCCCGTGAGCGCCCTTGGCTTTGGCATCAGCCTCAGACATATAAGAGCCTTCCTTCGTCTTCCCGTAAAAGTCCGACCCATAGCAGTGGTAGACGTTGCTCGAAGTATTCACCCACACCAGTCCAGGACCGCCACCAGCAGCCTGCGGACGAGCAGCAGCCTTCTGTGAGGGAGACAGCTTTCCCGACGTCCCACCCCCCGCCGCCGCCGCTGGTGCAGTAGCCGCAGCAGCCGCAGGCGCAGCAACTGGAGCTGTCTTAGCAGCCGCAGCCGGTGCGGCAGCAGGTGCAGTAGCAGCAGCAGGCGCCTTCGCCGTCGAAGCGGCATACCACTCCTTCACCCCCTGGTGTCCCCGGCAAGCCCCCGCTTTACTCGCAGCCGTCGAGTAGGTTCCGTCCTTGCACATTCCTGTAGATCCCGCTGGTGCCGCTGCCTGGGCCACAGCCATCTGTGCGCCGACGAGCCCCACTGCAACCGCCATTAAACACATCGAAATCTTCATAAAATCTCCTGTAGGTTCAATTTAGGGTGTCCGAATACCGCCAAATCCTATCCCATCCGGCCTGACCTGTCACCAAAAACCGCGAAAACCCGTTCCATTGCCTCAAAAAACAAACCAATTGTCACCCAAACGAGTTACAAACTACTGCATTCGAGGGATAGCACCTGGCTAATGCTCCCCCTAGTCTTAGCCGATAGGAGGGACCATGCAGACACCAACGTACGCAGACATACACAACCGCTACACAGAACTCACCACCCGAACCGCTCGTCAAAACAATGCAGACGGCTTCCTCGAGACCCATCATGTACTCGATATCGCGCGCAGCCTCTTCCTGTCCTCCCTCCTGTGGATGGCGCTCGCAATCATCGTTTACACGGTCTACTCCATGGTCGCCGGCGCACGCTAACCAGCACTCCGATCAATAGTGCCGCAAGTTGCAACAAGCAACAGCTCCGTCAAATCCTCCCCAGACGAGCCCAGCCAGTCGAGCCAGACGAATCCAACCTCCCGCCGATCAGCTCCCCTCCAGGCAAGCTCCAACCCGCGCCCTGTAGGATCCAAGTGAGATGCTCGCCGCGACCCCCATCACCCACTGGATAGGTTTTCACCTCTTCATCCTCATCCTCCTCGGGGCTGAACTCCTCTACGTCCGCCACCAGGGCCCCTCCAAAACTCAATCCACCTCGGTCGCCGCCACCATCCTGTGGGTCGCCGCCGCCCTCGCCTTCGCCCTCTTCCTCCTTCGCTCCATGGGCGGCCTGGCCGCAACCCAGTACCTTGCCGGCTACGCCATCGAAGAGTCGCTCTCCATCGACAACCTCTTCCTCTTCCTCCTCCTCTTCCGCGTCTTCAAGATCGAACCCGCCCACCAGCCCAAGGCCCTCTTCTGGGGCGTCCTCGGCGCCATCCTCATGCGCGGAGCCTTCATCGCCGCCGGTCTCGGCCTCCTGGCCCGCTTCGAGTGGATCAGCTACCTCTTTGCCGCGATCCTGCTCATCGCCGCCATCCGCCTCGTCCTCCCAGGCGCCGAAAAACCACAAATCGAAACGCCCCGCTGGATCGCCTGGCTCTCCCGCCTCCACCCCGTCAGCCTCCGTCAGGACAAGTTCTTCGTCTTCGAGAGCGGCCAGCGCATGATCACCGTCCTCTTCCTCGCCCTCATCGCCATCGAGCTCACCGACGTCGTCTTCGCCCTCGACTCCATCCCCGCCGTCCTCTCCATCACCCGCCAACCCTTCCTCGCCTACACCTCGAACATCATGGCCGTCATGGGCCTCCGTTCGCTCTACTTCCTCCTCGCCCACCTGCTCGCCAAGCTGCGTTTTCTCCACTACGGCCTCGCCGCGGTCCTCGCCTTCGCAGCCTTCAAGATGCTCGCCGCCCACTGGATCGAGATCGGCCCTCTGCTCTCGCTCGCGGTGATCGTAGCCATCCTGGGAATCACCATCGCCCTCTCGCTTCTCTCAAAAAGAAACCAGCCAGCGGTCCTGAACCGGTAAGTTCCAATCTCACCAATCGCCTCCGACCCCCATCGGAGGGACTCCGCGCCAGCGAGCCAGCAGAAGAAGCCAACAGCCAAGAGACAAAATTCAAGAAACAACATTACCTATCTCTCGTGGAAAAGAGTTTCTTCCTCCTGGAGCAGAAGGTCGAAGCCTCTTATTAATTCATAAAGTTTAAATCCGTCTTCAATCCAGCTTCGTTCTGCAGAGTTCAGAAAACTCCCTCCCAAAATTCCGCAAAAGTCCGCTTTCACAAAATCTTCAGCGAACGACACCCTTTGGCGTGCCACTTGCACTACTTGGAGCCGTCAAGGTCCTCCGCCGCAAACTTGCGACGGCAACCTGGATTTTCTGACGACAAAACAAACGTTCGCTCAAGGCACACTACGGGCCGTCGAAGTCTGGCGGCCCGCTTTTTTTCACCAACAATCCCCTCACCACGCGATCAGATCTCCTCCGCCCTGGCAAATCGACCGAACAAAACACAGACTCGCCCAAAAGCCGCCCTCCAAATAAGACCGAACTTGTCGTATATCAATTCATTGTGTAAAAAAGACTTAATGTCCTCTTCGCACACCCTCCTGAAGTACACCCGGCTCGTCCACCTCTATCTTGGTGTCTTCATCGCACCTGCCCTGCTCTTCTTCGCCTTTACCGGAGCGCTCCAGACCTTCAGCCTCCACGAAACCACGCGCGGCAGCAGCTACAAACCACCCGGCTGGGCCGTCATCCTCGGACAGATTCATAAGAAGCAAACCACCGCCGTCCCCGTAAGAAAACTCCCGCCGCCCGACAGGTCCCCAGACAGATCAACAGACAAGCCCTCAAATAAGAGCTCCGATAAGCAGCCGGACAAATCTCAATCCGCCGCCACAACCACCCCACAGCCGGCACAAAGCCCATCGCCCCAATCATCGGACACGCCCGCCCCTAAGCCACACAACGCACTACCCCTGAAGATCTTCTTTCTCCTGGTCTCCATCGGTCTGTTTGTTTCGACCATCTCAGGCATCTACATGTCCTACAAGTACATCCGCAACAGAGCTCTCATCACGACCATCCTGATCGCCGGCGTCATCCTTCCCATTCTCCTGACCATCCTTTAATTAATCCTTTAATCACGATCCCGCTTCTACCGAAGAGCTCCAAAGTCGCTGCCCCCTCACGGCTCCAACTCCTGTCGTTCGCGGTCACTCCCCCACCGCAGCAGAAACACCAACACCATCACCGCGACGATCCCGCCCCCAAACAGCCCAGCCATAGCCGCTGCCAGAGCGGCCGGGCCACTATGGAAGAATCCATTCGCCCTGACATCCGCAACCTTGCAGTAGATCGCCATCGCCGCCACGCAAAAGCACAACATCGCCCCCACAATCGATGTAACCAATCCCTGAAGACCCCGATCACGACTCAAGCCGGAACCTCCGCCCACTCCGAATGCGTCCCCAAACCAGCCCCATCTCAAGCAACAAACTCAAGCCTCCCCTCCTGCATCACCGAGTGCTTCGCAACCTCATCCCGCAGCGGAAAATCGTTCCGAAAATGTGCTCCCCGGCTCTCCTCGCGCCCCAGAGCCGACGCCACAATCAGCTCCGCCACCACGTGCAGATTCCTCGCCTCCACCGCCCGCCGAGTCAGCCCCTTCGGCATAGCCGCGCCCAGCGCATCCAACCCGCGCTTAGCCTGCTCCAAACCATCCTTATCCCGCAGCAGGCCAGCGTACTTCCACATCAGATCGCGCAGCTCCTTGATCCATCTCTCCGTCGCAGCCTCCGGCGTCACACCCCCACTAGAAGCCACCACCGAAGCACACGCATCAAGCTCCGTCAACGACCTCTCCGCAACCATCGTCTCCGCAGCCAGCGCCCCAAACACCAGCCCCTCCAGCAGCGAGTTGCTCGCCAGCCGATTCGCTCCATGCACCCCCGTGCACGCCGCCTCGCCCGCCGCATACAACCTTGGCAGCGTCGTCCTTCCCTGCACATCCGTCTTCACCCCACCCATCAGATAGTGCGCCGCCGGCCGCACCGGAATCAGATCCCTCCCCAACTCCAGCCGATACTTCGCCAGAAACTTCGAGATCCCCGGAAATCGCGCATGCAAGTCGACCTTCACATGCCGCATATCCAGATAAACCGCCCCATCCATCCCCTCCCGCGTAATCGCCCGCGCCACCACATCCCGCGGAGCAAGCTCCAGCAGCGGATGATACCGCTCCATAAACCGCTCCCCCTTCGCATTCACCAGGGTAGCGCCCTCGCCCCGCAGCGCCTCACTCAGCAAAAACCGCGGGGCCCCCGCCTCACTGAACGCCGTCGGATGAAACTGATAAAACTCCATATCGCTCACCGCCGCACCCGCCCGGTAAGCCATCGCAATCCCATCCCCGGTAGCCACCGCAGGATTCGTCGTGTCGCTATAAACCTGCCCCGCCCCACCACTGGCCAGCAGCACAGCCCCAGCCCGAACCACCCTCAGCCCACCCTCACCATCCAGCAGCGTAGCCCCCACCACGCGCCCACCCTCCACCAGCAGATCCACACTCGTAGCCCACTCCATCAACTCGATCCTCCCCCCACGGTCCCCAGCCTCCCGCACATGCCGCAGCAGCGACACCGCAATCTCCTTCCCCGTCGCATCTCCATTCGCATGCAATATCCGCGACAGGCTATGCGCCCCCTCGCGCGTCCGCATCAACTCGCCCTCTACCCCCTCCTTGCCCTTCGGATAGCGATCGAACGCCGTCCCCCACTCCAGCAGCTCCTCCACCCGCTTCGGCCCCTCGGTCACCAACACTGCCGCAGCCTCACGATTCACCAGCCCATCCCCAGCCGCCATCGTGTCCTCCAGATGCAGTGCGACATCCTCCTCGCCCCCCATCGCCACCGCGATTCCACCCTGCGCATAAGCTGTATTCGACTCCGCCAGCTCTTCCTTGGTCACCACCAGTACCGTGCTCGTCTCCGCCAACCGAATCGCCGCACTCAGCCCTGCAATCCCTGCCCCAATCACCAAAAAGTCGAACCGTTCCATCCTTCAATGCTACCGGAGTTGAAAGGATAGGTCCTGCCGGACGGGCCTCCTGCGCGGAGGGCGGGCGTTCGCACGCCTTTTTAAAGCTTCGCGTGGTCCTCCCGTTGGTCGGCACGAGATCCAAACCCGCGACCAACGGGAGCGCCAACCGAAGGGGTATACAAGTCACGAAGTGACCGCCCCACGCGAAGTGGGCCCGTCCGGCAGGACGCCTGTCTTTCAAAAAGAACAGGTACGATACGATGAAGAAACCGTGCCCGTAATCCCCATCAACACGCCCTCCGCAACCTACAACGTCACCATAGCCCCAAACCTCCTCCCCACCCTCCACCCCCGCCTCCGCAAACTAAACCCCGGCCGCCCCTTCCGCCCCTTCATCATCACCTCGCCCAACATCTGGGCCCTCTGGTCCAAGCCCTTCCTCGCCAGCTTCAAAGAACCCCCCACCGTCCTCTTCCACCCCGCAGGCGAGCGCCACAAGCGCATGGCCAGCGTCGAATCCCTCGCCCAGCAACTCTCCACCGCAGGAGCCGACCGCGACGCTCTCCTCCTCGCCTTCGGTGGCGGCGTCATCGGCGACATCACCGGCTTCCTCGCCGCCATCTACATGCGCGGCATTCGCTACGTCCAAATCCCCACCACCCTCCTAGCGCAAGTTGACTCCTCCATCGGCGGCAAGACCGGCGTCAACCTTGCTGCAGGCAAAAACCTCATCGGCAGCTTCCACCATCCGCAAGCCGTCTTCGCCGACACCGACCTCCTCCGCACCCTCCCCCCCGCCGAACTCCGCGCCGGCCTCCAGGAGTCCATCAAAGCCGGCGTCATCTACGACGCCAGGCTCTTCCGCTACATGGAACAAAACGCCGAAGCCATCCTGAGCGCAAGCGCCCCCGCAAAACGAAACGCCGACACCGCAGCCCTGGCCAAAGTAGTAGCCGCCTCCGTCCGAGTCAAAGCCGAAGTAGTCAGCCAGGACGAAAAAGAGTCCGGCCTCCGCATGATCCTCAACTTCGGCCACACCATCGGCCACGCCATCGAAGCCGCCACCAGCTACAAGCAGCTCCTCCACGGCGAAGCCGTGGCCTGGGGCTCCATCGCCGCCCTCAGCCTCGCTGTAGCTCGCAACACCATCGTCGAAAAAGATGCCAACCGCATCGTAAACCTGATCCTCCGCTACGGCCCACTCCCCACCTTCAAAGCCACCGCCGAAGAACTAGTAGCCCTCACCGCACGCGACAAGAAAAACCGCAGCGGCATCCGCTCCTTCGTCCTCCCCACCGCCATCGGCAAAGTAGAGATAGTCCACGACGTAACCGAACCCGAACTCCTAGCCGCGACGCAATCCATGCTCACTCTCATGCGTACTGGAACCTGAGCGTCCTAAAACCACCTACATAACCGAATACCATTGAAGACCTTCATAACAAGATCAAGTTGCCGCAGCAGTAAACAATTTCGACGGATGCCATTATGCGAACACCTCTCTACAAACGCCCTAAAGATCTGATGTGGTATTTCGGAATTAGCGCGGCCCTCATAGGCGTAGTGGTTGCCATTTCCGTAGCCGGCGTGAGCCGGAACACATTATTCCAATGGCTCTACACCGTAGTTTCGATTCTCTTCGTCTTCTGGTACTTCGTCACAGACAGCCGCACGCTTTGGAAAAGTAGATCTTTCTGGATTTTTACATTCACACTACTTATGCTTCACGGCTTCGCTCTGACCATCGTTTGCGAGCATGTCGAAAAGGTGAAACCAGTTCTTTTTTTTGTGGGAATTTGGTTGGAACTGTGCGTCTTTTTCCTATCCAGGAACATGCTTTTCCCCGGCCATTCCACCGCCTTTCAAACAAAGAGCCCTGGCTCGAACAAAGATTTCAACAATAATGACTTCTGAAACCAAACCCGAACACGAACGCTCCACCGGAGCCCGCCCCGCCGGCATCACCACCGAGCAAGCCGCAGCAGCGAACGTCCAGCAGATGTTCGACACCATCGCCCCCGCCTACGACCGCGCCAACCACCTCCTCTCCGCCGGCATCGACCACTCCTGGTGGACCCGCACCGCCCGCCTCTTCCGCCCCATCCTCCAGCATCCCGAAGCCGTCACCCTCGACCTCTGCTGCGGCACCGGCGACATGACCATGGCCCTCCTCAAACACCGCCCCACCACCCCCGGAGCCGCGCCCATCCTCGCCGTAGACTTCTCCCACCAGATGCTCTCACTAGGCATAAAAAAGTTCGGCTCCCACAACGTCGTCCCCATCGAAGCCGACGCCCTCCATCTCCCCATAGCCGACGCCTCCGTCGACCTCGTCACCTCCGCCTTCGGCTTCCGCAACCTCGCCAACTACCACGAAGGCCTCACCGAGATCCTCCGCGTCCTGCGCCCCGGCGGCCAGCTCGGCATCCTCGAGTGCAACCAGCCCGAAGGCCTCACCGGCGCCCTCTACAACATCTACTTCAAGTCCATCCTGCCCCGTCTTGGCGGCCTCATCACCGGCAACGAACGCGCCTACAGCTACCTCAACGCCTCAGTCGAGCGCTTCCCCCGCCCCCCCCGCATGCTCCAACTCCTCAAAGCCGCAGGCTTCACCGACGCCACCTGGACCAGCTACACCTTCGGCGTCGTCGGCCTCTACCACGCCACCAAACCCTGAACACCGCCGCGCACCCCACGCCTCTCCGCCCCGGCAGTGATATCGTTCCCTCAGCTTCAACGATCCACTGCAACTCCTTGCTCCCAGAGGTGGCATCCAGATGGCCGCGCCCTCCACCCCGGTCCTCAATGACTCGACCGCAGCCAGCGCAGCCATCGGCGCATCCGCCATGCGCAAAGCCACCCAGCGCCTCATCCCCCTCATCGCCCTCGGCTACGGCGCAGCCTACATGGACCGCGTCAACATCAGCTTCGCCTCCCTCCAGATGAACCGCGACCTCCACTTCAGCTCCACAGTCTATGGCTTCGGCGCCGGCCTCTTCTTTCTCAGCTACGCCGCCTGCGAGATCCCCTCAAACCTCCTCCTCTACCGCTTCGGAGCACGTCGCTGGCTCGCCCGCATCATGGTCACCTGGGGAATCCTCGCCATGGCCATGCTCTTCGTCCGCACCCCCTGGCAGTTCTACACCGCGCGCTTCTTCCTCGGTGTCGCCGAAGCCGGATTCTTTCCCGGAGTCATCTTCTATCTCACGCAGTGGTTCCCGCAGGAACTCCGCGCCCGCGCCATCAGCCGCTTCTACATCTCCCTGCCGCTCAGCTTCGTCTTCATGGGCCTCATCGCCGGCGCACTCCTCAATCTCGACGGGAACCTCGGCCTCCGCGGCTGGCAATGGCTCTTCCTCGTCGAAGGCATCCCTCCCATCCTGCTAGGCATCGCCTTCCTCTACCTGCTCCCCGACGGTCCCCAGCAGGCCAAGTGGCTCACCGAAGACGAGCGCGCGTGGATCATCCACCACGTCCACAACGACCCCTCTCTAAGCGGCCAGCGCAGCCACAATCTCAGCGCAGCCCTCCTCGATCCACGCGTCTGGCAGCTCGGCCTCTTTATGATGTTGATGCTCGGCTCCTCTTACGCCTACACCTTTGTCGCTCCCGACGTCATCCAGCGAGCAACCCACCTCAGCACGTCAAAGGTCGGCTACCTCGTCGCTGCGCTCAGTCTTCTCGGAGCAGCCGCCATGCTCCTCAACGGCATCTACTCTGACCGCGTCCAGCGTCGAACGCCACACAGCAACTATCCTCGCTACATGCACATCATCCCGTGGGCCTTCCTCATCTCCGTCGGCTTCTTCGCCTGCGGTCTCTCAACAAATCCAATCAACGTAATCATCTCCATAGGCACAGTTATCATCGCCTACAACGCGATGCAGGGCCCTCTCTGGTCTCTCCCCGGCAGCTTCTTTCAGGGGCGATCCGCAGCCGCCGGTATAGCCACCCTCAATATGATCGGAATGATCGGCGGCTTTCTCGGCCCTTACTTCGTAGGCTTCGCAAAAGATCTCACCGGCGACTATCAACGCGGCCTCCTCCTTATGAGCATCCCCATGCTCCTCGGCGCCCTCATCATGTTCTATCTCCGCGCCGAAACGCGCCTCCGAAGCCCAACCCTCAGCCCCGAAAACCCTGTACCATCTTCTCAATGAGCACCACGGCCCAGCCCGAACAAGCCGCCACCCCACACAGCGCCAAGCGCTCCGCCGCGCTCTTCTCCGTCCTCGCCGCCTTCGCCGTCACCCTCCTCAAGCTCCTCACCGGCCTCCTCACCGGCTCCCTCGGCATGCTCTCCGAGGCCGCCCACTCCGGCATCGATCTCATCGCCGCCGCCATCACCCTCTTCTCCGTCCAGGTCTCCGACCGCCCCGCCGACGCCGACCACACCTACGGCCATGGCAAGATCGAAAGCCTCTCCGCCGCCATCGAGTCCGTCCTCATGCTCGGCTCCTGCGTCTGGATCCTCACCGAAGCCGTCCGCCGCATCGCCCACCGCCAGCACCTCGCCCTCAACTTCTCCATCTGGCCCTTTCTCGTCCTCCTGCTCTCCATCACCGTCGACTACACCCGCTCCGGCAAGCTCCAAAAAATCGCAGACGAAACAAAAAGTGAAGCCCTCGAAGCCGACGCCATCCACTTCCGCACCGACATCTGGTCCTCCATCGCCGTCCTCCTCGGCCTCGCCGCCAGCTACATCGGCCAGCGCTTCCAGATCCCTCAACTCGAACTAGCCGACCCCATCGCCGCCATCATCGTCTCCGGCATCATCCTCCACGTCACCTGGAATCTCGCCCGCCGCACCATCGACGCCCTCACCGACGCCACCCCCATCGAAACACGCTCCCAGGCCCGCGACATGACCCGCGACATCGCCGCCATCGACGGCGTCCTCTCCGTCGACCGCATCCGCACCCGCCGCGCCGGCCCCAACTACTTCGCCGACCTCACCCTCGGCCTACCCCGCAACCTCACCTTCCAACGCTCCGAGCAGATCACCATGGCCGCCACCGCCGCCGTCCGCCGTCACCTCCCCGGCGCCGACGTCGTCGTCCACTCCATCCCCACCGCCTCCACCGCCGAAAGCCTCCACGACCGCATCCGCGCCGTAGCCGCCCGCTCCAACCTCGCCATCCACGACGTCGCCGTGCAGGAGTACAACCAGGAACTCCATGTCGAACAGCACCTCGAAGTCGACGAGAAGATGTCTCTCAGCGCCGCCCACGCCCTCGTCACCCAACTCGAGTCCGACATCCGCCGCGAGATCCCCGAGATCTCCACCATCCTCACCCACATCGAAAGCGAACCCGCCACCATCGAGCGTCCCGCCTCCCTCGAGCGCGACCGCCAGCTCGAAGTCCGTCTCCGCCGTGCCGCCCAGGCCTTCCCCGAGATCCTCGACATCCACGAGGTCTTCGTCACCCGCGCCCACAACAACGGAGCCGACCGCATCCAGGTCAACTGCCACTGCACCCTCCCCGACGATCTCCCCATGTCGAAGGTCCACGAGATCATCACCGCCCTCGAGAACGCCTTCAAACTAGACTGCCCCGAGGTCTCCCGCCTCCTCATCCACCCCGAGCCCGCCACCGACAACCGCCGCTGACAGCGCGATCCATAAGGCGGTACGGCAGTCGTCATCAAGGTGTGGAAGTCGTCATCCTGAGCGCAGCGAAGGATCCCCGTATTTCGCCTTTGTCTTAGTCGTCGCACTTTGCCATCGCACCCAACACTCAGTGACATCCCGCCAACAAACCTCCGCTACAATGAAAACCGTGCGACGCCTCATCAGCATCACGTTACTTCTCCTCTTCAGTTCGCCGCTGATCTCGCCCCTACTGGCCCTTACCGCCAGCAGCCAGGCGAATCTCCCGGCCTGCTGCAGACGGAACGGCGCGCATCACTGCATGGAGAACATGCAGCAGCCGGACTCCTCCGGCATCAACGTCTCGACGATCCCGCAGAAGTGCCCCTCCTACCCAGCGGCCGTCACTCAGATCCAGCACGGAGATCTCTCCTGCAACGCTGCATCCCTCCTCTTCGCCGGGATCGTCAGCCACCCCTCCCTAAAGACCCAGACCGAAGCCCGCGCCCGCGTGGCTCTCGATCGCTCCCGCCAAAAACGCGGCCCTCCCTCCTTCTCCCTCTAAGCGACCCGACCAGCAGCCAACCCACCTCCCGCAACAAAACGGGAGCACTGCCGTCCATTCCGCAGCTCCAACTCCGTCAGCGTCTCTGACGAGGGAAGTCCGAAGCCCCATGCGCAAGCTTGCACTACTCTGTCTCCTGTCGCTCGTCAGCGCCATCACCGCCCGAGCCACCATCTTCAGCCAGCTCCACGGAGTCGTCCACGACCCGCAGCACCGCCCCATCGCCAACGCCCGCATCGAGCTCCACGCCGCCAACTCCGCCTTCACCCGATCCTCCACCACCGCGCAGGACGGCTCTTTCACCATCCCCTCTCTCCCCCTCGGCGACTACACCATCACCATCTCGCAACCCGGCTTCGACACCGCAAAGCAATCCATCACGCTAGCCTCCGACACCGCACCCGTCCTCCACATCGAGCTCCAAATCGGCACCATCGAACAAACCACCAACGTCACCACCGACCTCAACACCGCCAACGTCAACACCGTAACCCCCACCACCCTCATCAGCCGCGACGACATCGCCCAAACCCCGGGGGCCGACCGCACCAACAGCATGGCCATGATCACCGACTACGTCCCCGGCGCCTACATCACCCACGACATGCTCCATATGCGCGGCGGCCATCAAGTCTCCTGGCTCCTCGACGGCGTCCAGATCCCCAACACCAACATCGCCTCCAACCTCGGCGCGCAGATCGACCCCAAAGACATCGACTACATCGAAGTCCAGCGCGGCAGCTACACCTCCGACGTAGGCGACCGCACCTACGGCGTCTTCAACGTCGTCCCCCGCACCGGCTTCGAGCGCAACCGCCAGGCCGAGCTCATCCTCAGCGCAGGCAGCTTCCTCCAAACCAACGACCAGCTCAACTTCGGCAACCACACCGAAAAGTTCGCCTACTACGCCAGCCTCACCGGCAACCGCAGCGACTACGGCCTCTCCCCACCCACCGGAGTCGTCATTCACGACGCCGCCAACGGCTACGGCGGCTTCGCATCCCTCCTCTACAACCGCACGCCCAAAGACCAGCTCCGCCTCATCACCCAGCTCCGCGCCGACTACTTCCAGATCCCCTACGACCCCGACCCCAACAGCCCCGGCAACCAGCAGTTCCAATCGAGCGGCCTCCGCGACGGCCAGCACGAGCTCGACGGCACCGTCGCCTTCTCCTGGCTTCACACCTTCAACCCCGCGACGGTCCTGCAAGTCTCACCCTTCTTCCACTACAACCGCGCCGACTACGAATCCAACCCCAGCGACATCCCCGTAGCCACCACCTCCGACCGCAGCTCCACCTACGCCGGAGCACAAGCCAACATCACCACTGAAGTAGCCCGCAACACCATTCAGGCCGGCTTCTACTCCTTCGGCCAGCACGACAACTACCTCTTTGGCGCCATCTTCAACGACGGCACCAACACACCCGCCTTCCGCACGCCAGACTCAGCCTCAGGCGGAGTCATCGAAGCCTACCTCTCCGACAACTACAAACCCACCTCCTGGCTCACCCTCATCGCCGGCCTCCGCCAAACTCACTTTCAAGCCGAGTTCACCGAGAACGTAATCGCCCCACGCTTCGGCGTGGCCCTCCGCATCCCCAAACTCAACTGGGTCTTCCGCGGCTTCTACGGCCGCTTCTACCAACCGCCACCTTTACTCACCTTCGGCTGCACCACCGCAGCCATCGCCGCCGGAACCTGCAGCCTGCAAAACTTCGCCCTCAGCACAGGAACCAGCTTCGCCCCACTCCACGGCGAGCGCGACGAAGAGCATCAGTTCGGCGTCCAAATCCCCCTCCGCGGCTGGCTCCTCGACGCCGACACCTTCAAGACCCGCATCAACAACTTCCTCGATCACTCCAACATCGGCGACTCCAGCATCTACTTCCCCGTCACCGTCGACGGCGCCCTCGTCCGCGCCTGGGAGCTAAGCCTCCGCAGCCCGCGCCTCTGGAACTTCGGCCAGGCCCACCTCGCCTACTCCAACCAGATCGCCGAGCAGCGCGGAGCCATCACCGGCGGCCTCATCTGCTCTCCTCCCACCTCAGCCGAGTGCGACGTCGACCCCAACTACACCCCCGTCGACCACGACCAGCGCGACACCCTCAACGTGGGCTTCAACGCCACCCTCCCCTGGCGAACCACCGCGTCCACCAACCTCTACTACGGCTCCGGCTTCGTCAACGGCGGCTTCAATCCCGACGGCCCACCTGCCGACCCACGCTACCCCAATCCCTACCTCCCCGAGCACACCACCTTCGACCTCTCCATCGGCAAAACCTTCAACGAAAAACTATCCGCCTCCGTCACCGCAACCAACGTAGCCAATCGCCGCGTCCTGCTCGACAACAGCCTCACCTTCGGCGGCTTCCACTACAACGACCCCCGCGAGATCTTCGCCGAACTACGCTACCGCTTCAAATACTGAGAAGAGAAGATATGTCCTGCCGGACGGGCTCCCTGCGCGGGAGGCGGTCACTTCGTGACGCGTGTACCGGTCGAGGCACCGTCATCAGCCAAGGTCCTCCCGCTGGTCGGCCCGAGCATCGCGAGGACCCCAGCCGCTCATCCCACCAAAAAAAGGTATACGCCCCACGAAGTGGGCGCCCTCCGCGCAGGAGGCCCGTCCGGCAGGACAGATATACTCAGAAAACGCATGAAGCCCCGCATCCCCAGAAAAGTCACCCGAAGCATCAACCGCTTCTTCAACATCGTTCTGGGCGCCCTTGCGATGCTCACCGTCGCGCTCGTCTCCGCCTTCATCACCATGCGCCTCGCCATCCACGGCCACGAGGTCAAAGTCCCCGACCTCACCAGTCTCACCCTCTCCGAAGCCAGCAAAAAAACCAGCTCCCTCGGCCTCGTCCTCAGCCTCGAAAACCGCTTTTACTCCCCCAACACCCCACCCGGCCGCGTCCTCGCCCAATCCCCCGCCCCCGGCCTCACCGTCCGTCGCGAGTGGCCCGTCCGCGTCACCGAAAGCCTCGGCGCCCAGCAAGTCGCCATCCCCGACCTCCTCGGCCAAACCGAGCGCACCGCAACCATCAACATCCGCCGCCTCGGCCTCGAACTCGGCGCCGTCTCCCACATCGCCGCCCCCGGCGAACCCGGCGTCGTCATCGCCCAAACCCCCACCCCCAACGCCATCGGCGTCGATCGCCCTCGCGTCAGCCTCCTCCTCAGCGACCCCGTGAGCGCAAACTCCGCCGAAGCCTTCGTCATGCCCTCCCTCGCCGGCCTCACCCTCGCCGCCGCCGCAGCAAGAGCAGCATCCGCCGGCCTCCACATCGCCAGCGCCGAAGACCTAAACCTCAACTCAGCCTCAACAGAAGCCGCCCCACTCACGCCGCAATCCCCACCCAGCGCCACCACCCCAGCCTTCACCGAGCCCATCGCCCACACCGTCTCCTCCATCGGCACCGTCATCGCGCAAACCCCACCCGCCGGCCACCGCGTAGTCAAAGGCGACCCAGTCCACATCACCCTCACCGACTAATCCTCCTGTTGCCTGTTCTTGAAATCCCAACCAGCCCAAAGCCATCGGGTGCCCCATCCATCGCAGCCTCATCGCGATGGGTGGGAACGTACTCCTCTCCCCAGCAAGCCTTTGTCGTTGCGGTTGTCGTTGCGGTTGCTGATGTCGTTGCTGTTGTCCTAAGCCCGCTCCAGAATCACCGCATAAAACCCATCGCCCCCATGCACTCCAGGCAGCGTCCGCAGCGCCCCATCCCGCACAGCCGAACCCATCTCCCCACTCAAAACCCCACGCTCAGCAAGCTCCGCCATCACCCCATCCACCGGCACCCGCACCACTCCACCCGCACCAACAACCGCATCCACCACCACCTCACACTCCTCCGCCTCCAGCGAGCAAGTCGAATAAACCAACCTCCCACCCGGCCCCAACCGCTTCAGCGCCCCCTTCAAAATCGCTCTCTGCCTCTCCGCCTGCCGAGCAAACTCCTCCACCTTCAACCGATGCCGAATCTCCGGATTCCCCGCCATCGTCCCGGTCCCCGAGCAAGGCACATCGCACAAAATCAAATCAAACTCCCCCGCAACACCCTTAGCCTCCGCTGCATCGGCAACCGCAAACCCAACCCGCTCCGCATACGCATACCGCCGCAGCCTCGCCTCCGTCTGTGCCAGCCGCTTCGCACTCACATCGCTCGCCAGGATCTCAGGTCCGCCCTCCGCCCCGCCCAACCGCTTCGCCAGAACCAGCGTCTTCCCACCCGGAGCAGCACAACAATCCCAAACTCTCTTCGCCCCCGGCACAGCCGCCGCAGCAATCTCCCCCACCAGCCGCGACCCATCATCCATCACCGGCCAATCCCCACCCCGCTCCACGAACATCCCACCCTCAACCGGCTCCTGCTGATCCGCCTCACAGATCTTCAACGCCGCATCCCGCCCATACGCCGCCACCCATCGCTCCACCAGCCATCGCGGATGCCCCAGCCTCTCCGCAAACGCCGCAACCGACTCATGTATTCTCACTCCCGGCTTTTGCGCCGCCGCCAACTTCCGCAGCACGGCATTCACCATCCCCGTCGCATGTGGCTCCCCCGCCGCCCTGCACAGCTCCACACTCTCACTCAGCGCCGCATGCGCCGGAATCCGCTCCAGATGCAACAACTGAAACGCCCCCATCCGCAGCGCAATCGCCACCGGCTCCGCCAGCCTCTGCTCCGGCCTCTGCAACAACCCGCGTACCCGCGCATCCAGAGCAATCTGCCATCGCAGCACACCCATCACCAGAGCCGTCGTCAGATTCCGATCCTCAGGCGACAACCCATCCACCCGCGCCGAATGCAACAACTCATCGCTATGCCCCTTGTTCTCCCCCACCAGCTTCAAGATCTCAAACGCAGCCAGCCGAGCGGGCGTTATCTTCGCAACCGCAGCCTCCACCGAGGCCGTAGGCCCAGCCGACACCGGCCTCTTCCGCGCAACCACCGCCTTCGCCGCCCCTTCTACTCCCTGCCCCCTGGGCCCTACACCCTGCTTCTTCATATCCCCAACCGTTCGCCACTCTTCACCTGATACCCCCGCAAAAACTCCGCCGCACTCATCCGCTTCTTCCCTTCCATCTGCACCTCCAGCAACTCCGCCACCGTCCCACCCGCGCACCCAACTAACATCTGTTCCCCATCCACCAGCAACTCCCCCACAGCAACCGAACGCGCTCCGCCAATCCTCATCTTCGACACAATCAGCTTCTTCCCCCGCAGCGTCGTGTGCGCCCCCGGCCAAGGTTGAAACCCTCGCCAACGGTCGTAAATCTGCTTCGCCGAGCGAGAAAAATCCACCAGCCCATCCTCACGCTTCAAAATCGGAGCCAGCGTAGCCAGCGAGTGGTTCTGCACCTCGGGACAGATCGTTCCTGCCTCCAGCCTCTTCAGCGTCTCCACCATCAACTCCGCGCCCAACGGGGCGAGACACCCGTACACATCCACCGCCGTCTCCTCCAACCCCACCGGGCACACCGCCGCCAGCAGCATATCGCCCGTATCGAGCCCCGCATCCAACCGCATCGTCGTAACGCCCGTCACCAACTCGCCGCAAGCCACTGCCCACTGAATGGGAGCAGCACCTCGGTATTTAGGAAGTAACGATCCGTGCAGATTGATATTCCCAAACCGCGGCAGCTCCAGCATCCACTGCGGAATGATCCTTCCATACGCGACAACAAGAATCGCATCAGGCTTAATCTCTTCCAGCCGCCCGCGCAACTCAAGGTTGTTCTTGATCTTCTCCGGCTGCACCACCGATAAGCCATGCTGCAACGCCGCCTGCTTTACGGGAGGCACATGCACCTCCAGCCCGCGCCCCGCCGCACGGTCCGGCTGCGTCACCACCAGCGCAATCTCATGCCCAGCCGCAATCACGGCCTCGAGCGTAGGTACTGCGAACTCCGGCGTGCCACAAAAAACTAATCTCATTTTGATAACCCTCTGTCCTGCCGGACGAGCCTCCTGCGCGGAGGGCGGTCACTTCGTGACGCGTATACCGGTCAAGGCACCGTGATCCGCGTAAGTCCTCCCGCTGGTCGGCCCGAGCATCGCGAGGACCCAAGCAGCTCATCCCACCCAGACAAGGTATACGCCCCACGAAGTGGGCGCCCCGCGCGCAGCGGGACCGTCCGGCAGGACACCATTACCACTCACCGTTTTTAATCAGCTTCTTAATCTTCCGAATCACCAGATCCCGCTTCAGCCGACTCAGCCGATCAATAAACAGCACACCATCCAGATGATCAATCTCATGCTGCATCGCACGTGCCAGCAACTCCGTCCCCTCAATCTCAAACCACTTCCCCGTCACATCCTGCGCCTTCACCTTCACCCACTCCGCCCGCGAAACCTTCTCCCGAATCTCCGGCAGACTCAGGCACCCCTCCTCCTCCACCTGCTTGCCCTCACGCTCAATAATCTCCGGATTAATCAGCACAATCTTCTCCTCCGGATTCTTCTTGAAGCTCACATCGATCACCGTAATCCGCTGCGAGATCGCAATCTGCGGCGCCGCCAGCCCAATCCCCTGCGCCGCATACATGCTCTCGAACATCTCCTCAGTCAGCTTCTTCAGCTTCGCGTCAAACACCGTCACCGTCTCACCCGGCTTCGCCAACACCGGATCCGGCCACTTCACCACCTCATGAATCTTCGTCTTCTTCTCGCTCGCCTTTGTCGTCACTCAATACGCTCGAATCTGCTCACAATAGCCATTGAAATTTCGCTGCATCTCACGCAGCGAGTCCCCACCAAACTTCTCCACCACCAGCCGCGCCACCGTCAGCGCAACCATCGCCTCCGCCGCAACACCAGCCGCCGGAACCACACAAACATCGCTCCGCTCATACGCAGCCTTCACCGGCTCCCGCGTCTCAAAACTCACCGACCCCAGCGGCCGCCTCAACGTCGAAATCGGCTTCAAATACCCCCGCACCACCACATCCTCGCCATTCGAGATCCCGCCTTCAATCCCCCCAGCATTATTCTGCTCCCGAGTAAACCCAGTAAACCGCACCGCCTTTCCTACACCCTGCTCCCTACCCCCTACACCCTGCTCCTTCTCATACCCAATCGCATCATGCACCGCCGACCCCACCGACTCCGCCGCCGTCACTCCCCGCCCCAGCTCCACCGCCTTCACCGCCTGCAGACTCATCACCGCCTGCGCCAGCAGCCCATCCATCCGCTCATCCCAGTTCGCATGCGTCCCCACCCCCGGCGGCAGCCCATGCACCACCACCTCAAAAACCCCACCCACCGTATCTCCCGTCCGCAACACCGCATCCACCTCAGCCTTCATCGCAGCTTCAGCTTCAGCATCCACGCAGTTCAACAAAACCTCCTCCTTCAACTGCAGCGCCGCAATCTCCTCCCAAGTCGCCGCCCGCCCAAGCTCCGCCTTCCCCACGCGAATCACATGGCTCGCAACCTCAACCCCCAAAGCCCTCAGCAACAACTTCGCAATCGCACCCGCCGCCACCCTAGCCGCACTCTCCCGCGCACTCGCCCGCTCCAGCACATACCGCGCATCCGGAAAGTCATACTTCAAACTCCCCGCCAGATCCGCATGCCCAGGCCGCGGCGAAGCAACAGCCTTATGCTTCGTAGCATCTCCCGCCTCCACAGGCAGAATCTCAGTCCAGTTCTTCCAATCGTTATTCGCCAGCACCATCGCAATCGGCGACCCGATCGTCTTCCCATGCCGCACCCCGCTCAGAATATGCGCGGTATCTTTTTCAATCCGCATCCTCCCACCGCGTCCATATCCCTTCTGCCGCCGCCACAGCTCACGATCAACAAACTCCTGATCCACAGCCACACCCGCAGGCATCCCACTCACCATCGCTACCAGGCTCTCCCCGTGGCTCTCTCCCGCCGTAGAAAATCGCAACATCCCGTATCAATCCCTTCGAAAACAACGCCGCAAACCTAAATTGTAACAACCGAGCCCGACCCTTCTCCGCGCGCGCGAGCCGCACCCTCTCCACGCAAACCCGCCGCCCCATCCCGCACTCCCACCGATTTATCGCCTTATCGCCCTACAATGAATCCCCGAGGCACTTCGCCCACTCTAATTCTCAAGCGCTCCGCAGTTCACACATCGGCAGCACCCTCGGGATCCACACGCCCACCCGACACAGGAGACACATGACCACCGCAACCACCCAAGCTCTCTTCTCCCCCCTGCAACTAGGCCCCTTCTCTCTCAAACACCGCATCGTCATGGCCCCCCTCACCCGCTCCCGCTCCACCGAGCCCGGCCAAATCCCCAACGACCTCATGGCCGAGTACTACTCCCAGCGCGCCTCCGACGGCGGCCTCATCATCACCGAAGCCACCAGCATCTCCCTCAACGCCCGCGGCTGGTACGGCGCTCCCGGCATCTTCACCGACCAGCAGGTCGAAGGCTGGAAGAAGATCGTCGACGCCGTCCACGCCAAAGGCGGCCTCCTCTTCCTCCAGCTCTGGCACACCGGCCGCGCTTCGCACTCCAGCGTCAACGGCGGCGGCGCTCCCGTCGCACCCTCCGCCATTCCCTTCGAGGGCGTCGCCTCCACCCCCACCGGCTGGCTCCCCACCACACCTCCCCGCGCCCTCAACCTCGACGAGATCCCCCTCATCGTCGAAGACTACCGCCACGCCGCCCAACGAGCCAAAGCCGCAGGCTTCGATGGCGTCGAGCTCCACGCCGCCAACGGTTACCTCGTCGACCAGTTCCTCCAGGACGGCAGCAACCACCGCACCGACCAATACGGCGGCTCCATCGAAAATCGCTCCCGCTTCCTCCTCGAAGTCGTCGAAGCCATCACCTCGGTCTGGGGAGGCGACCGCACCGGCGTCCGCATCGGCCCCGGCGGCTCCTTCAACGGCATGTCCAACTCCGACACCGAAGCCCTCTTCACCTACGTCGCCCAGCAGCTCAACCGCTTCGACCTCGCCTACCTCCACGTTCTCGAGCCCAGGGTCAAAGGAAACATCGTCATCAACGAAGGTCAAAAACCCATCGCAGCCGCGCAAATCAGAAAGATCTTCAACAACAAAATCATCGCCGCAGGTGGCTTCGAACCCGACTCCGCCGAACAGATCGTCGAATCCGGCGACGCCGACCTCGTAGCCTTCGGGCGTCACTTCATCGCCAACCCCGACCTGCCAAAGCGCATCCAGCAGTCCCTCCCCCTCAACCCCTACCAGCGCGACACCTTCTACACCTTCGACGCCCTCGGCTACACCGACTATCCGCTCTATGAGTAACCCATCACGGCACAATCTCACATCCCACACGAAAGATCTCTCATTCATTACGAAATCCATACCGCAAAACAACCTGCCTCGCTCCTGAAGAATCAAACCGAAGTGATTCAGGAGAAGTTATGTCCCTCAGCAAGTCGTTCGCCCTCTCTGCTCTCGCCGTCGCGCTGGTTAGCACCGTATCCCCGGCCCCCGCTCAGGTCTCCGTCAGCATTGGAGCGGCTCCCTACTGCCCCTACGGATACTTTGACTACGCCCCGTACCCCTGCGCTCCCTATGGCTACTACGGACCAGACTGGTTCACCGGTGGAATCTTCATCGGCGCCGGCCCCTGGTACCACGGCCGAGGTAACTTCTACGGCCACGTTGACAACCGCTACGACCCGCGTCACGGCTACGCCGGACCAATGCCAGAGCGAAACGAGCAGGCCTTCAACCACTTCCACGGTAACGAAGCCCGCGACCCACAAGGCCACGTAGGCAACGCCGGCCACGAGCCAACCAACGAACACAGCGCCGGCTACCAGGGCGGCGGCCATCCCGGCGGCGGCGGAGGCAACCACGGCGGCGGAGATCACGGCGGCGGAGATCACGGCGGCGGTCACCACTAAAATCGAATCAGCCCTCCCAGCAAAAGAAAAGAGACATCTCCCGCATCAGGCGAGATGTCTCTTTTTTTTGCAATCCCAAAGATTACCACTCACGGTCTGAGGAGCGACGCAAGACGTCCACTCCTCAAACTACCGTGATCATGGCCTCTATCGACGTTAGAAGGAAAACCTCCCGCCGAACTCCCCAGTAAACGATCGCGGGATCACCGTGCTGCTCGGATTGATGAAACCCTTCGGCGTCAGGAAACTCGACCCGTCCGATACGATGCCATCGTAGTTGTTGCCGTAGTTGGCACGATTCGTCAGGTTGAACCCCTGGAAGAACAGCGCCACGTTGTAACGATCCTTGATCGAGATCGTCTTGCTGAACCGCGCATCCAGCTGTGCAAACGTCTGACCGTGATACGAGTCATACGAGACCTCGCGGCACTGACCCGACACCAGGCAGTTCTTGTAGAAGCTCGCCCGCGTCGTCTTCCCTGAGGAATCTGCCGCCACCGCCGCCTTCGCTGCATTCAGATAGTCAGCATAAGCCTGCGGACTCTCCTTCGCTCCGCTTAAGATCAGCGCATGAGGGTTGCTGCGGCCGCTGCCTACCCCCCATAGATCGCTGCTCGACTCGACAACATCCAGCGGCCGCGCAGAGCCCACCGACAGAATCGGCGAGATATCAATCCGCCACGGCAACGAAATCGTTCCAGCCGCCGTGATGTGATGCCGCTCGTCGTTTGGCGCCGTCCCATAGTCCGGCTTCCGGAACTGCCCGAGAAACGGATTCGTCGCAGTGTTGCGGAACGCCGCAGGATTGCCCTCGAACGCCAGCGCCTTCGCGTATGTGTAGTTCACAATCGCGCTGAAGTGACGATTCAACGACTGACGATAGCTCAGATTCAGCCCATCGTAGTACGAACGCCCCAGCGACTTCTCCGCGCCGAACCGGCCAAGCACCGGTACCCCGGCTGCCTTGAACGCTGCAGAGAACGGACGAATCCCGCCGTTGAAGTACTCCGTCGGATTGATATTCACCGTCTTGTCTTCGTGAATGCCGCGCGACTGGTTGTACTCCACCTCAAACACCGAGTGCGTCGTCAACGCATACTGAATCCCCAGGTTGATCTGCTGCGTGTAAGGATTGCGGTAGCCAGGATCCATCAGGCGTCCCGTCGATCCCGCCGCAAGATTGAAGCTCGCAGGTGGAATCACCGGCGCCGGATCGACACCATAACGGTACTGGCTCAGCGGTATGTTCGTCCCCGGAACATTGTTGGCCGACCCGCAGGTCGTATCCGTTGGGCCCGCGCAGCTGATGCTGTACGTATTCGCAAACACCGTGCTGTTCGCCTGCTGAATCATGAACAGAGGAATATTCTCGAAGGTCTGACCAAAGTACAAGCCGTAACCCCCGCGAAGCACAAACCGCCCATTGCCCCAGACATCGTAGGAAAACCCAATGCGAGGACTAATATCCAGATTGTCGTTCTTTGGCAGGCCCGTGTAGATCCCTCCAAGGAAATCCAGGCTCGGCGTATAGCCAACGCCTGCCTGGGTTACAGGAGGAGTCGTCGGAAGCGTTGGCACCGGCGTCGCAGCCGCAGCCACCAGCTCCTGGTGCGTGCGGCTGTTCGCCTGCTTGTCCAGTCCATACGTATCGATGTCGCGATCGTACCGAATCCCAAGATTCAGAAACAGCCGCGGCGTCGCTCGCCAATCATCCTCGAAGTAGAGGCCAAGCATCTTCGGAGAGAGATTGAAGCTCGGATCGCCCGAGGTGCCGGTCGAAGCCTGAATCGCCCCCGGAGAGGAGAACCCGTTCGGATACTTGCTCGGGTCCAGAAGATTCGCCGCCGAGTCGAAGAAATCGAACTCCGGAGTCGGATTGTTCTCAAAGAATCCGCCAACCTGCGGCTCATACAGAAAGTCGAAGCCCATCTTCAAAGTGTGTTTGCCAACCGTCTGCGAAAAATCATCGCGGAACTGAAACTTGTGCTGGCTCGACTTCTGCGGCACGTTGATATTCGTCCCAAAGCTCGTCCCGTCGGGAAACAGAAAGTACGGCGTCCGGGTCGTCGAATCGATCAGGTTATTCCAGTACTGGAACCCCAGCGTAAAGTTATTGATCGACCTCGAAGACAGAATCGAGGTCAGCGTCGCATTGGCGATAATCAGATCGTTGATCGTGAAGTTGCCTTCGGTAGTGTCCACCTGTCCCGTCGACTGATCGTTATTGCTCTTGTTGTCCTGCGCCGTGTAGCTGACGTAAAACTTCTCCCGGTCGCTGAAGTAGTGGTCCAGCCGGCCGTTATACCTCTTCTCATCGAAGGGAGTCGCAATCGTATGCGTCGGCTTTGCACCCAGCGGCTCCGCAAGCACCAGCTCGCTGTACGAAAGGTCGGTCACCGCAAGGCTCGAACGCTCCCGCAATCCCTCGTACGCAAAAAAACCGAAGTCCTTGTCCTTGCGAATCGGACCGTCGATCGCCCCGCCATACTGCTGACGGCTGTAGTCCGGCTTCGGCTGCCCAGCCTGTTCGCTGATCGCGTTGTTGGTTTGAATCGCCTGGCTGCGGAAGAAGCCGTAGAGCGCACCGTGAAACTGGTTGGTCCCCGACTTGGTCACAACGTTCACCGCAGCACCTTCGCTCCGTCCATTCTCGGCGGAAAACCGGCTCGTGCTGATGTTGAACTCCTCGACCGCCTCGAGCGGAAGCTGCATCACCGCTCCGCCCACCGTGTTGTCCTTGTTATCCACCCCGTTGACCGTCGTATTCGTATTCCGGCCGCTCGACCCGTTCACGGCATACACCGCATACCGATTCTTCGTCGGATCGTAGCTGTCGACCTGCTTCACCCCCGGCGCCAGAATCGCAAGGTTCGCAAAGTCGCGCCCGTTCAAAGGCAGATTGTTGATCTCCTGGGGAGTCACAGCCGTCGAGCTGTCCGTCTTCTCCGCATTCACCAGCTGGTTCACGGTCGATACCTCGATTGAGGTCGCCACCTGGCCGGCAATCAGCGGAAAATTCGCATTCAGCGTCGTCCCCACAATCAGCTCAAGATTGGCAGCCAGCCCAGAACTGAATCCCTGTGCCTCAACCTTCACCGAGTACGTGCCAACCGCCAACAGGTCGAACCGATACTCGCCTGCGCGATTAGTGGTGACCGTACGTTGAGAGTTCGTCCCCTTATTGATCGCGGTGATCGAAGCGCCAGACACAGCGGCTCCAGTCGCATCGGTAACAATTCCTATAATGTTTCCGGTACTGGTCGCCTGACCAAAGACCGCTGCGGTCGCGAACATCATGACTAGAAAAACGACGAGGCGCTGATATCTGATATGCATCTTCCTCCGGATAAAGAAAAGCAAACGCCGGCTCAAATTAAGCCGTAGTCGGGAAAAGGGGTTCTCCTTAGGTCCGTGGACCCAAAAAGATGACGATGTAGGTAGTGCCGGTGATGCTACCGCAGTCAAAGTCCGGTGTAAACAAAAAAGTCTGCGGATCGTCTATGGCCCCATCACTTAGCCCATTTGCCGGATCGCTTAATAGCTGGACCCCTGATCTGCCGAACTGTTTATTTGCAGGACCGCTGACCGCCCGATCGCCTAAGAGCAGCCTCCCAAAAACTCAGAACTCTCTTCCGGCCCTGCCCTCGTCTTTTGGCCGGCCCCAACCGGAGAATCGGCAGGAACCAGGCCGGAGTCATGAGCCAGATCTGCACCGAGGCCCACTGCCCCTGTCGCCCCGCCGAACCTTGCCGGGCAAGCAAGGTCGCTGGTGCCGGCTCACCCTCAGCCAGCCGGGTCAAAAATAAACTTCAAAACCGTGGCACGTTTTCAGCAGCCAGAAAATTGACGGCGAAACACCACGCTCTCACCACCAATCCACCACAACCACACCACGATTTACCACCATCAAAACACCCATTTTTCGCAAAAACCCCAGCAAAAACGCCACTCCACCACGTTCCCAATTTTTTCCCGACTCAAATCGAAAAAAACCACCTACTCGTCCTTCAAATACCCCTGGGTATTCAGCAGCGGCCGATCCATACTCCTCACCCAATCGGTCACCTCGCCGCTGCTCTTCCCACTCGCCACCGCAGCCGCAAACTCATTCCGCATCGCCTGCATCTTCGCCTCCAGATCGTCCAAAGCACTCAAAAGAATAGCCTCCGGCGTCATCGGCAGCTTCGGCGAACCAAACTCATACTTCCCGTGGTGGCTCAGAATCATATGCTCCACCAGCACCCGCAGCTTCTCCGGAAACGGCGCCAGCTGCTGCACCTTCTCCCGCAACATCCCCTGCGCAATGCTGATGTGGCCAATCATCTGGCCCTCCAGCGTATAGCTGAAGCTCGACCTCCACTCCAACTCGCGAATCTTCCCGATATCATGCAAAATCGCCCCCGTAACCAGCAGATCCGCATCCACCTCCGGATAAAACGGAGCCGTCCCCAAACACACCCGCACCAGCGTCAACACATGCTCCAGCAACCCCCCAAGCCACGCATGATGCAACCGCTTCGCCGCAGGAGCCGCCTTGAACGCAGGCCCAATCTGCTCATCATCAAGAAACGCAAACACCAGCCGCCGCAGCTCTACGTTCCTGAAAGCAGAGACATATCCGCGCAACTCCCCCCACATCTGCTCCACATCGAACTTCGTCGAAGGCTGAAAGTCCTTCGGATCGATCTCCGACTCCGCCGCCAACCGCAGCTTCTTCAACGTGATCTGAAACTTCCCCTGATACTTGGAGATATCCCCCTGCACCTTCACATAGCAACCTTCGTCACAGGTCGCAATCGCCTCCGCCACTTCATCCCACATACGCGCTTCAAGCGACCCCGTCTTATCACTCACCGTCAACGCAAGAAACTGCCCACCCTGCTTCTTGTCTCTCACCTGCATCGACGTCAAAACAAAATAAGTCGTCACTGTCGCGTTATCAAATCGCGCCGCATCTTCAACAAAGAAATCTTTCATCTCAACCAGAATACCCCGCACCACCTGCCATCACCACAAACAACAGCGCGAGAGCCGAAGCCCTCGCGCCATAAAGAAAACCCCACGCCTACTGCGGAGGAGGAGTCGGTATCGGCGAACCCGGTGTAGCGGGAGGCTGCCCCGCAGCCGGAGGATTACTGGCAGGGGGCGCAGTCGCCGGAGGGACCGTCGTCTTATCGCTAGCCTTCGGTGCAGGAGTTCCCGTTCCATGAACTCCTTCCAACGGAGTTCCCCGGTCAGGAGCCTTCGACGGCGTCTCCTCCAGCGGAGCCTTCGGAGGAGCCGGCGGCTGATTCTGCAACCGCTCCTTCTTCGCGCCCTTCACTTTCTTCTTTTTCTTCTTCTTGGCCGTATCGCCGTTCAGCCCCAGCGGTGCAGCCTGAGTCTGCTGAGTCGCCTTCTCTTCGGCACTCGCAGGAGCAGGAGCAGCGGCCGCCTTCTCCTTCACCTTCTTCACCTTTGCCGTCTTCTTCGCCGCAGCATCAACCTTCGCGCGATCACTGAAGCGGGTCTTTCCAACCACAGGCGCCGTCGCTGCCAGGGGATTCGGGCCCGTATCGGAGCTCGACTCCTGCGCCGTCTCCAGCGGTGCAATCGCCGTTCCCGGAGCAGCCGTCTGAGCGGGAGCAGACGAAGCCGAAGCCGCACCAGCGCCTATATCACTCCCCGAAGCCGTCTCCTCAGGCCCTGCCGGCAAGGAGTTCCGCGGAGCCTGTCCAAATCGAACCTTCTCCCGCTTCAGCTTCTTCGGTTTCGCAGGCTTCCCGTTCTTCGTCGTAGTCGGAGTCGGAGTTGCCACCGCAGCAACCGGCTTAGCCACAGGCGCAGCCGTCGCCTTCGCAACGGTAGAGAACTTCGTGCCACGATCAAATCTCTTCTTCTGCTGAACCGTCTTCTTCTTCACGACCGGCGGAGCATACGCCGTAAACACCGGCTTGGTCTGCTTCGCACTCGCGCCCGAGTCCACATATCCAGCGCGGATGTCGATATAAGCCTCTTCCCGCAGCTTCGTCAGGTACGCGCGCAGCGCAGGTTGCATCTGCTCGGAATACATCGCCTCCTGAATCTGCTGTTCAACGTCCTTCAGCGGCGGCACACCGGAAGCCACATGGTCGGTAACCTTCAAAATCACAAATCCCTGCCGCGTCCGAATCGGTGCCGTCCACTCCCCTGCCTTCAGATCGAACGTCTGGTCCTCCAGAACCTTCGCCAGCGCCCCACGCTTGTAAAGTCCCAGATCCCCGCCCTTATCAGCAGTCGGCCCACCAGAGTTCGCCTTCGCCAACTCCTCGAAGTTCCCTCCATCCTTCAGCTTCGCCTCAATACCGTCCGCTTTCGCCTTCGCCTGGGCGACTGCGGCATCATCCGCATCGGCAGCCGTAGGAATCAAGATCTCGCTCAGCTTGATCTGCTCCGGCTGAACAAACTCCTGCTTATGCGCGTCGTAGTAAGCCTGTTCCTGACCCTGCGTGATCTGCAGACGCCGGCCTACCTCATCCCGCACCACCTGCTGGGTAATCACGTTATCGCGAATCCCTGCCTTGAAGTCCTCAAAAGAGACGCCCTGCTGCCGCGCCGCCTTCTCAAGGTCCTCCAACGTGTCCATATGGTTCTGCTTGCGAATCTCGTCCAGCCGCCGAATCACATCAGCGTCCGCGTTGATCCCCAGCTCCTTGCCGCGCGAGAGCAGCAACTGCTTATCGATCATGTCGCGCAACAGATTCTTCTGCCTGTCGGCAACGTCAGCAGCGCTTACCCCGGTCTGCCGGGCCTCTTCGGCAAGCTGTTGATCCGCCCGCTCCACATCGCTCCGGCTGATGATCTGGTCGTTCACATGCACGACCACATCCTCCACCACGGTCCCATTCGGCGTAATCGGCTGAGTCACTGGCAGCGTCAACACAGGTTGCGGCGCGTTCGGAACGCTCAAAGGGCTCTGGTACCGCGGCGCTTGTGCTTGCACCACTCCCGGCAGTGTCAGCAAACCCAGCCCACACACCACCGCAAACTGCGAAATTCTCAAGGTCATCGTCACTCGTATCTTTATCAACATCCCAACATCAAAATCCCAGCCACTGCCCGGGTCCGAACCCTTATCGCCCAACACGTCCGCCCTGATTTTTAGACTCAACCAAGGATTGGACGGTATCCGTACCCAATTCTAACTGCCCCGCCCCGAACAAGCGAATCCCTCTTTCGCGCGCAGCCCTGGCTCACCTCAAGATGCTATACTCCGTCCAAGATAGGACGTCTGTCCCAGCGCATATTTCAAGCGCCGTCTCCACCTCTGAGGTAACCCAAGCCCATGGCTCCCCGCACCCGCCGCGCACTCTTCTCCGCTACCGTCTTTCTGGCAACCTGCGCCGTCATCGGCTCCTTCATCAACCAGAAGGTCGCCGCCCAGTCCGCCAGCGATGAGTCCACCCTGCGCGACTCCCTCCACTCCTTCACCAACGTCTACTCCCTGGTCGAGCAGAACTACGCCGAACCCCTCAACACCGACAAGACCGACAAGGCCATCTACGACGGCGCGATCCCAGGCATGCTCCACGTCCTCGATCCCCACTCGAACTTCTACGACCCCAAAGCCTTCGCCCAAATGCGCGAAGACCAGCACGGCAAGTATTACGGCGTCGGCATGACCATCCAGCCCCAGCCCACCGCCAGCGGCAAGACCAAGATCGTCGTCCTCTATCCCTTCGAAGGAACTCCCTCCTATAAAGCCGGCATACGCCCCGGCGACGAGATCCTCAACGTCGACGGCAAGTCCACCGAAGGCATGGACTCCACCGCAGTCGCCACCTTGCTCAAAGGCGCCCGTGGCACCCACGTCTCCGTCACGATGGTTCGCGAAGGCGCTGCCCGTCCTCTGGTCTTCGATCTCGTACGCGACGAAATCCCACGCCCCTCGGTTGACCTGGCCTTCCTGCTCAGCCCCGGCGTCGGCTACATCCACGTCTCCAGCTTCATCGAAACCACCAGCCACGAGGTCGGCGACGCACTCGACAAGTTCGGCGACATCCACGGCCTCGTCCTCGACCTGCGCGGCAACCCCGGCGGCCTGCTCAACGAAGCCGTCAATATGTCCGACAAGTTCCTGCAAAAGGGACAGATCGTAGTCTCCCAGCGCGGTCGCGCCTTCCCCGACCAGGTCTACCGCGCTACCCGCGGCGAAGAGGGTCCCAAGTTCCCCATCGTCGTCCTGGTTAACCGCAACACCGCCTCAGCCGCCGAGATCGTCTCCGGCGCCCTGCAGGATCACGACCGCGCCCTCATCGTCGGCGAGACCACCTTCGGCAAGGGCCTCGTCCAGACCGTCTTCCAGATCACCGAGAACACCGGCCTCGCCCTCACCACCTATCACTACTACACGCCGTCGGGCCGCCTCATCCAGCGCAACTACGACCACGTCTCCCTCTACGACTACTATTACGTCCGCGACGACTCCGACAAGGCGAAGGACAAGAGCAACCTCGAAGTCAAACTCACCGACTCGGGACGCACCGTCTACGGCGGCGGCGGCATCACCCCCGACGAGAAGATCGACAACCAGAAGCTCAATCACTTCCAGGACAGTCTCCTCATCCACTACGCCTTCTTCAACTTCAGCAAGCACTACCTCGCCACCCACACCGTCACCAAAGACTTCGCGGTCGACGACGCAGTCCTTCAGCAGTTCAAAGCCTTCCTCAAGGACAATCAGGTCGACTACACCGACTCCGACATCGCAGGAGTTAGCGAATGGGTAAAGGAGAGCATCAAGAGCGAGCTCTTCACCTCGCAGTTCGGTCAACTCGAAGGTCTCAAGGTCCGCGCCGAGTGGGACCCCCAGATCGCCAAGGCGGTCACCTTCCTGCCCGAAGCCCAGACCCTCGAAGATCACTCCAGGCTGGCCCAGAAGACCAACACCGCCAGCCGCTGAACTTCAACTCACCGTCGATAGAAAAGGCGTTCAAGCACAAGCTTGAACGCCTTTTCCCATGCTTCAAAACTCTGGAGCGGGAGACCGGGATCGAACCGGCGACATTCAGCTTGGGAAGCTGACGTTCTGCCACTGAACTACTCCCGCATCGAGTCCATTATACGCAAAGATTCAGGTGAGACTCGAACGCCTCCCCCGCTTCACTGCAGCTTTACTCAAACAGAATGCGCAAGCCACAGTAATCGCACACATCGCGCCCGCATCAAAAGATCGCCGCCGACATTTCCTCTTCAATCTCAACCCCGAGGCCTATCATGGAGCTGAATCATGGTTCGCAAGATCGTTCACGTTGATATGGACGCGTTCTATGCCTCGGTCGAGCAACGTGATGATCCGGCGCTGCGCGGAAGACCCGTCGTCGTCGCCTGGCGCGGCAAGCGATCCGTGGTCTGTGCGGCCTCCTACGAGGCACGACGCTTCGGTGTCCACTCCGCAATGCCTGCAATCCATGCCGAACGGCTGTGTCCAGAGGCGATCTTCGTTCCGCCCGACTTCACTCGCTACCGCGCCGTCTCCCGTGCCGTGCGCGAGATCTTCCAGCGCCACGCCGATCTGATCGAGCCCCTCTCCCTCGACGAGGCATATCTCGACGTCACCGAAAACAAGACCGGCCTGCCCACCGCAACGCGAGTAGCCATCACCATCCGGCAGCAGATTCACGACGAGTTGCATCTGACCGCATCCGCCGGCGTGGCGCAGAATAAGTTCCTCGCCAAGATCGCCTCCGACTGGCGCAAACCAAACGGTCTCTTCGTCATTCAACCCGAAGATGTTCAAACCTTCCTCCCGCCTCTGCCCGTCGCTCGCATCCCCGGCGTCGGAAAAGTCACCGAGAACCGGCTGAAGCAGATCGGCGTCCTCACCATCGCGGACCTGCTAGCCCTGGAATCAAGCGCGCTCGAAGCACAGTTCGGTCGCTACGGAGCACGCCTCCACGAGTTAGCCCGAGGGATCGATCACAGCAAGGTCGTCCCAGACAGGCCAACCAAATCCATCTCCGCCGAAGACACCTTCGAACGCGACATCCCCCTCTCCGAAACCGAGGAGCTAATCCGTCGTCTCGCAGAAAAAGTCTGGACCGCCTCCCGCAAAGACGGCCGCGTGGCTCGCACCGTCGTTCTAAAACTAAAGACGAGCGACTTCAACATCCTCACCCGCAGCCACACCCCTTCCACCCCTCCCGAATCGTGCGAAGAACTCCTCGCGATCGCTCTACTCCTCCGAGAGCGTATCCATCTCAAATCCACTCAGCGTTTTCGTTTGGTGGGCGTCGGCCTAAGCAACTTTCGAGACGCCGAAGGCCTGCAATCGCCTCTGTTCGACTAGATCCACCTCAAGCCCGGCAGCATGGCTGCGTCCAGCAGCGTTCTCTCAACCTGGCTTGAGTTAGCCGCTATAAACCACCTCGCAACCAGCAGCCTTGCATCTCCAATTTTTTTTTATAAAGCTGCCGCCATTTGCATATGATCCCCATCTAACGCGGTGAATGTCATAAACGAAACAAAATGTTTCGCAAGTTCAATCAACCGTGCTGGATTGGTTTAACATCTTTTCAGATCCTTGGCTTTAGTGATGCTCTTTCAACCTGTTGCGTATCGAGGTCATACCGCCTTGTCTCCTTTCACCAGACATTCGCCGACAGGCGCCCCGCAAATCAGAAGCGTGCCTGCATGGATCTTGCGGGGAGTGGTGTGCAGCGTGTCTTTGATCGCCGGCACGGCCTTCGCGCAATCCCCCACCAACATCTTCGATCCCGCGGGAACCCCGGCGCGCTCTGCCTTTGGCCTGTCGATGCTGGTCCTGTCCATCACGCTTGCCATCTTTCTCATCGTCGCCGGCCTCTTGCTCTATGCGCTGATCCGCTTCCGCCACCGCTCCACAGACTCCAATCGCGAGCCCGCCCAGATCTACGGCAGCAACCAGATCGAGCTCTCCTGGACCGTCATCCCCATTCTGATTGTCGTCACCCTCTTCCTCACCACCACGCGCGTCATCCTCGGAACCGAGGCTATCCCCAAGCCCGCAAGCGCTATGGACGTAACCATCATCGGCCATCAGTTCTGGTGGGAGTATCGCTATCCCAAGTCCGGCGTCGTCACCGCCAACGAGCTCCACGTCCCCATCAGCGATCCTGCATCGCCGACCCCAACCTATCTCACCATGTCCTCCGCCGACGTCTCCCACAGCTTCTGGGTGCCTCGTCTCGCCGGCAAGATGGACCTGATTCCAAACCGCGTCAACACCATGTGGATCGACCCTGAAGCGACGGGCCTCTACCTCGGTCAGTGCGCCCAATACTGTGGAACCCAGCACGCAAAGATGCTCCTCCGCGTCTACGCGCAATCCCCGCAGGACTTCGCCGCATGGATCGAGCAACAGAACAAGCCCGCACAGCAGGAGTTTCCCGGCAACGCCGCCGCCACCGAAGGCCAGGCCGTCTTCATGAAGAACGCCTGCATCAACTGCCACACCGTCAAAGGAACCGTCGCCACCGGCCGCTTCGGCCCCGACCTGACCCACCTCGCCAGCCGCGACACCATAGCTTCCGGCCCGATTCAAAACACGCCCGAGAATCTAAGGAAGTGGGTCGAAGATCCAAACACCATGAAGCCCGGCTCGCTGATGCCGGCGATGCACTTGAACGATCACGATCTCGACGTCATCACCGCTTATCTCTCTCAGCTTCACTAACCCTCTACCGGAAAGAAGCGAAGCATGACCACAACTCCTGTATTGGAAGCAATCGACGAGACACTGGAGACGCAGGGTCGCCCGCCGCTCAACGTCATCTACGAGTGGCTGACCACCGTCGATCATAAAAAGATCGGGCTGATGTACATCGTCTACGCCCTCATCTTTCTGGTCATCGCTGGCTTCGAAGCGATCCTGATGCGCATTCAGCTCGCCATTCCCAATAACCACTTCGTCTCACCCCAGGTCTTCAACCAGCTCTTCACCATGCACGGCACCACCATGGTCTTCTTCATGGGAATGCCCATCCTCTTCGGTATGGGAAACTATCTGGTCCCCCTCATGATCGGCGCGCGCGACATGGCCTTCCCGCGGCTGAACGCCTTCAGCTTCTGGATCTCCGCCTTCGCCGGCCTCCTGCTCTACTTCAGCTACATCGGCGGCAGCGGCCTCTACGCCGCAGGCTCTGCGCCCGACGTCGGATGGTTCGCCTACGCACCACTCACCTCCAAGGTCTTCTCCCCCGGCCATAGCACCGACTACTGGACCCTCGCCGTCTTCCTCAGCGGCGTAGGCAGCATCGGAACCGCCCTCAACATCGTCACCACCATCCTCTGCATGCGTTGCAAGGGCATGAAGATGAGCCGTATGCCGCTGCTTCCCTGGCTCTACCTCGTCATGTCCGGCCTCGTCTTCGTCGCCGTCAGCCCGCTCACCGCAGCGCAGATCATGCTCACCCTCGATCGCTACCTCGGCGCTCACTTCTTCGACACGCAAGCCGGCGGCTCCGCCATCCTCTGGATGCACTTCTTCTGGATCTTCGGCCACCCCGAGGTCTACGTCCTCGTCCTCCCAGCCTTCGCCTTCGCCAACGAGATCATCCCCGTCTTCTCCCGCAAGGCCATGTTCGGTTACCCCGCGATGGTCGCGGCCTCGGTCTCCATCGGCTTCATCAGCCTCAGCGTCTGGGCGCACCACATGTTTACCGCTGGCCTCGGCCCCGCGGGCAACACCTTCTTCGTCTTCGCCACCATGGTCATCTCGGTGCCGACCGGCATCAAGATCTTCAACTGGCTCGCAACCATCTGGGGCGGCAAGATCATCTTTGCTGTCCCCATGATGTTCATGATCGCCTTTCTCTTCCAGTTCCTCATCGCCGGCCTTACCGGCATCATGCTCTCCGCCGCGCCATTCAACTGGCAGCTCAGCGCCTCTTACTTTGTCGTCGCTCACTTCCACTACGTGCTCGTCGGAGCGATTGTCTTCTCGCTCTTCAGCGCCTTCTACTTCTGGTACCCCAAGGTCACCGGCAGGATGATGAGCGAGACCCTCGGCAAGTGGCACTTCTGGCTCTTCCTCATCGGCTTCCACCTTACCTTCGACTTCATGCACGTCCCCGGCATCCTCGGCATGCCGCGACGTATCTACACCTATGAAGCGGGCCGCGGCTGGGACACTCTGAACTTCATCGTCGGCGTCGGAGCCATCTTCCAGGCCGCAGGCACGCTGGTTCTGGTCTACAACATGATCCACTCCTACTACAAAGGCAAAGAGGCCGGCCACGATCCCTGGGACGCATGGACCCTCGAGTGGTCGGTCCCGTCGCCGCCTCCGTCCTACAACTTCGCCATTGAGCCCACTGTGAGCAGTCGCCGCCCCCTATGGGATATCAAGCACCCTGAAGATCCAGACGCGGACTACGAATAATGACAACCATAACGACTGCAAGCAGAATCCCAATCGACGGCCCGGTAGAAACCCCATGGAAGCTGCCCTATCGCGGCAACGTCGGCATGGCATGCCTCATCATCGCCGAGTCCGCGATCTTCATCATCTTCGTCGTCGCGTACATCTACTACATCGGCAAGAGCCTCAGCGGCCCAACCCCCGCGCAGGTGCTCGAGCTTCCCATCTTCGGCACCATCTGTCTGCTCTCCAGCAGCATCTTCGTTCACTTCGCCGTCAACAATCTGCGCAAAGATAACCTCCGAGGCTGCACCCTCAACCTCGCCGCCACCGTCCTTCTCGGCACTATCTTTCTCGCCACTACAGCGCAAGAGTGGTATCACCTCATCCACGACGAGGGCCTCACCATCAAGACCAACCTCTTCGGCACCACCTACTACTCTCTGGTCGGCCTGCACGCGACCCACGTAGTCGTTGGCCTCATCATGCTCTCTCTCACCCTCGGGCTCTCGCTAACCGGCCACGTAAAAGAAGAGCACTCCGAGAAGCTCGAAGTCCTCTCCCTCTACTGGCACTTCGTCGACGCAGTCTGGGTCGTCGTATTTCTCGTCGTCTACGTCATAGGCAGATAACTTCCGGAGAGGAGGAGCACCATGCAGGAAGAACAGATCACGCAATCCGCACAAGGTCATCAGCACGAGCACCGGTCCGACACCGTCATCCTTCCCGCGCCGACGCCCTGGCCCATGGTCCTCGCGCTCGGCCTCTCGCTCATGATCACCGGCATGGTCACCCATTGGGTCATCAGCCTCCTGGGACTCATCCTGACTCTGCGCGCCATCTTCGGCTGGTTCTTCGACATCTTCCCGCACGAGCTTCACGTCGCCGTCCCTGTACAAACCGGCGTCATGAAGATCGCCAGCACCCGCACCACACGCGAACAGCTTCCCGTCAGCGCAAGCCATCGCACGCTGCTGCCGGTCGAAACCTTCAGCGTCACCTCCGGGATCAAGGGTGGCATTGTAGGCGGCATCGCGATGATCATCCCCGCAGCTCTCTTCGGCCTCATCAAATTTCACAGCATCTGGTATGCCGTAAATCTTCTGGCCGCAGGTGGCTTCGTCCGTTGGGCGAGCGAGAGCACGGCCTTCCTCTGCCAGTTTCACCTCGAGGGCCTCTTAGCCGCCACCGGCATCCACGCCTTCACCTCCGTCCTCATCGGCCTTCTCTACGGAGCCATGCTGCCGATGTTCCCCCGGAAACCGATCCTCACCGCAGGCTTTGTCGCTCCCCTGCTCTGGACCGGCCTTCTCTACTCCGCGCTAGGCGTCATCAGCCCCGTCCTCAACGCCCGCATCAACTGGCTATGGTTCGTCATCTCGCAGATCGCCTTCGGTCTTGTCTGCGGCTTCATCGTCAACCTCCAGGTCAAGGTGCGCACTCCGCAGTTTCGATCTCTGCCCTTCGCCGTTCGCGCCGGTATTCACAGCGATGTACCTCTTACGAAAGACGACGAACTATGAGCGTAGTCCCTCACAGGCTTAAAGTGTTTGGCACCCTCATGCTGTTGACTGCCTGCCTCGCGACCATCGGATGCAGCAGCATCCACGGCCGCCCCGGACCAGGCCCCGAGGTCCTACGACCCGATGAAGTCCTCGACTTCCCCACCCTCTACAAACAGAACTGCGCAGCCTGCCATGGAGCTAACGGCAAAAACGGCGCAGCCATCGCGCTCGCCAACCCCGTCTACGTCGCAGTAGCCGGAGAGCAGACCATCCACCAGACCATCACCAAAGGCGTACCCGGCGGCCTGATGCCTGCCTTCGCAAGATCCTCCGGCGGATCACTCACCGACAAGCAGGTCACCATCTTGTCACAGGGCATCCTGCAGCAGTGGAGCGCCCCCGATCAACTCGCAGGAGTAACTCCTCCACCCTACGCGGCCACCTCGCAGGGCGATGCCAACCGCGGCCAGCAAGCCTACGCCGCAGCCTGCGCACGATGCCACGGAGCAGACGGCGAAGGCACCCCCGGCGATCCAAAGACCGGCGCCGGCAAGCTCGGCTCCATCGTCAACCCGTCCTATCTCGCACTCATCAGCAATCAGGACCTGCGCAGCATAGTCATCGCAGGCCGTCCCGACGAGGGCATGCCCGACTGGCGCTCTGACTCCGCCCAGCCCCTCACCGATCAGCAGATCACCGACATCATCGCCTGGCTGGCCTCCAAACGCATCGCCGAACCCGGCCAGCCCTATCACTCCCACTAAACAGCGCTCTCACCACAGAAGACAAGACGCAGTGAAAAACGAAGTGCAACCCAGGAGCAGGAAGCAATGACACCGAGTGAGCAGCTCCCAACAACCGATCAACCCTTAACCGAGCCGCACCCCGACTCGGCCAAAGACCCGAGCATCGCCGCAGGCCACTCCCGCCGCGTCTTCCTCTTCAAGCTCGCCCTTGCGGTCAACGGACTAGTCGGCGTCGTTCTCGCCATCCCCATCGTCGGCTATCTCCTCGGCCCCACGCTCAAGAAGACCTCCGACGACAACTCCTGGATCAACCTCGGCCCGCTCGCCGACTTCCCCGAAGGCGAGACCCGCCTCGTCAACTACCGCAACCCCATCACCAACGAGTGGGACGGCCAGACCGGCGACATTCCCTGCTGGGTCCGCCGCGTCTCCGGCGACACCTTCCAGGTCTTCGCCATCAACTGCGCCCACCTCGGCTGCCCCGTTCGCTGGTTCGCCCAGTCCAAGCTCTTCCTCTGCCCCTGCCACGGCGGCGCCTACTACGCCGACGGCTCCCGCGCCTCCGGCCCACCAGAGCGCGGCCTCTTCGAGTACCAACACAAAGTCAGCAACGGCACCCTCATGATCAGCGCCGGCAGAATGCCAACTCTCGCCAACGAAGCAAAGACCGTCACTCCCTTAACCCAAATCGAAGGCAGCCCCGCCGCCCGCCTCAACGCAATCGACCAACCCCAGCCGAGGTGCAGCTCATGCCAGACCTAAAACAACGCAGCCTCGAGGTCTATAACTGGTTCGAATCCCGTCTCGGCCTCGGCACACCCCTCATCGAAGTAGCCGAGCATGAAGTCCCCGCCAACACTGCCAGCTGGTGGTACGTCTTCGGCAGCGCTGCCACCGTCATCCTCGTCTTGCAGATCATGACCGGCGTCCTGCTCGCGCTCGTCTACGCCCCCACCGCCAGCAACGCGTGGAACAGCCTCCAGTTCCTCGACCACAACGTTAAACTCGGTTGGTTCCTCCGGGCCATGCACGGCTGGGGCTCAGACTTCATGGTCGCCATCGTCCTCATCCACATGGTGCAGGTCTTTCTCTTCGGAGCCTACAAGTTCCCCCGCGAACTCACCTGGATCATCGGCGTCTTCCTCCTCCTGCTCACCCTCGGCATGGCCTTCACCGGCCAGGTCCTGCGCTTCGACCAGGACGCCTACTGGGGGCTCGGCATCGGCGCCTCCATCCTCAGCCGCGTCCCGCTCATCGGGGGCCCACTCGTCGGCCTCATGCTCGGCGGCCCCATCATCGCCGGCAACACCCTCTCCCGCTTCTTCGCCCTCCACGTCTTCGTCATCCCCGGCATCCTGCTCGCCCTAGTCGGCATGCACGTCTGGATGGTCCTCCGTCTCGGCATCAACGACTGGCCCATGCCCGGCCGCCTCGTCAAAAAATCCACCTACCAGCGCGAGTACCACGAGCTAGAGAAAAAAACCGGCATCCCCTTCGTCCCCGACGCCGCCTGGAAGGACGCCGCCTTCGCCGCAGCCATCATGCTCGCCGTCATCGCCTGCGCCCTCTGGTTCGGCCCCTTCGGCCCCTCCGGCCAGCCCGACCCCACCATCATCGAGACCGCGCCCAAGCCCGACTACTTCTTCCTCTGGCTCTACGCCGTCCTCGCCTATCTCCCGCCAGCCCTCGAAACCCCAGTCCTCTTCATCATGCCGGTCCTCGGCATCGCCGCGATGATCCTCCTCCCGCTGCTCTCCGGCGAAGGCGAAAAACATGTCTCCCGCCGCCCCGCAGCCGTCCTCATCGTCACCGTCATCGCCGTCTCGCTCGGCGTCTTCACGCACCTTGGCACCTACACGCCGTGGAGCCCCATCATGAACGCCTGGACCAGCGATCCCATCCCCGTCTCCTACCTCCGCAACCGCACCCCGCTCGAACGCGAAGGCGCCCTCGTCCTCCAGAACAAGCAATGCCGCAACTGCCACTCCATCGGCGGCGAAGGCGGTCTCCGCGGCCCCGCGCTCGACGCCGTAGCGGGACACATGACCGAAGACCAGATTATCCGCCAGGTCCTGCAGGGCGGCGGCAACATGCCAGCCTACGGCAACGCCCTCAACCCCTCCGAGACCACCGCACTCGTCAAATTCCTAACCACCCTCCGCGGCAACGATCTCCAACCCGCCATCGACGCCTCACGGCACCTGGCTCTCACCACGGAGCACACACTGCCATCCAGCGTCCCATAGACCGCACGAGAAAAAAGAGCTTTGCATCCACTACGCCGAGGCTTTGATCCTGGTACGTCAAGGTTTTGATCCAGTAAGCCAAGGCCTCGCATCGAGGTACGCCGAGGCTTCGCATCCAGGTACACACAGAGGCTTTGCATTGAGTAAGCCAGGATTTTGATCCAGTAAGCCGTGGCTTCGCATCCGGGTAGCCAGTATCTTGGATCTAGGTACCCCAAGGCTTTCGCCTTGGGTCTCTCAATCAGCCATTGACGTGGGGGCTTCAGCCCCTGGGGTATGCCTTCCTATCCCAGCCAAAGATCCGTTCAGCACCGCAACAATTCGCCAAACAAGAATCAACTCCATACCCTACTCAAATGCCACCTGAATATAGGGCCATCTTCGACGAATGGTCCCCTCCGCTCTTCCTCACCACAGCGCTGCTCCTCAGCGTCATCCTCTACACACGCGGCTGGTACGCCATCCGCAAGACCAGGCCCGCACTCTTCCCCACCTGGCGCCTCGTCTGCTTCAACCTCGGCATCGCGACCATCTGGCTCTCCATCGCCTCCCCCATGGACGGCTTCGCCGACGCGCTCCTCAGCGCCCACATGGTCGAACACCTCCTCCTCATGTCCTTTGTCCCCCCACTCCTCCTCCTCGGCTACCCGCAAGTCCCACTCCTCCGAGGTCTCCCCCACGGCGTAACTGTCCATCTGCTCTCCCCCTTCCTGCGCATGAAGTGGCTCCGCACCCTCGGCCACTTTCTCACCCGCCCCGTCGTAGCGTGGCTCGCGATGAACCTCACCTTCCTCCTCTGGCACATCCCCGCCGCCTACGACTTCGCCCTCGAGCACGAGCACTGGCACGAGTTCGAGCACATCTGCTTCCTCGCCTCCTCCATCCTCTTCTGGTGGCCGCTCATCCGCCCCTGGCCCACTACCGCTCGCTACCCCGGCTGGATCATGCTGCCCTATCTCGTCTTAGCGGACATCGTCAACACGGCACTCTCCGCTTTCCTGGCCTTCTGCGACCGTCCCGTCTACACCTACTACCTCGAGCGCCCCAACCCCTTCCACATCGACCCCATCGCCGACCAGCGCGCAGGAGCCGTCATCATGTGGGTTCTAGGCTCGCTCATCTTCCTCGTCCCAGCAGTCTTCGTAACCTTCCGCTTGCTGCAACAAGAAAAGACCCGCAAGTCATAGCCAAAAGCGACCTGATTCACTACTCTCGTCGGCCGTCGAACTCCGGACGTGAACCACCCTGCAGCGCCGCTCTGAGCGATGACCTCAGGTGATACTTCGAAATCACCTTCCCGAGTACCGCGCCAAGGCCTAATCCAATCATCACGCCAAGGGCGAGATTTCGCTGCCATAACCCGCCGACGATTCCAATCGTCATTCCGATGATGAGACCAAGAGTCATCGCCCTGATTCGTTTTCTTTTTCTCTTTGGACTCATCACTCTCCGAACACATCGGAATTGAAACGAAGTCTACTCCCATACAGTTTGGAGGAGCCAGCGGAATTGGCCATCTTGCCAGAACCCGATGCAAACTCATCAATTTTATGATGAAAGTGTTTCTATGGTGGAGCTGAGCGGGATCGAACCGCTGACCTCCTCGTTGCGAACGAGGCGCTCTCCCAACTGAGCTACAGCCCCCCACCAAACCCGCATCGCGCACCGCTTTCGCAGGCCCAACGCAGCCGAAACAACATCTCCGAGTGTATCAGCAACCACACTCCGGCTCAACCACGAGCCTCCAATCCGCATCACTCCACCGACACACCCACCCGCCCCATCACCGCCGTCCCCGCAGCCAGCGGCTTCTCCACCACATGCCACACCTCCCCAGCATCCATCACCACCCCAAGCACCGGAACCACCAGCCGAGCTCCACTCCGAGCCACCGCCTCCAGCACCCCCACATCGCCCGCAACAAACTCCGTCCGATCCAGCGCCATCTGCCATCGCTGCCGCCCCGCCACGCGCGACTCCTCGCGAATATCAATCACCTCAGCAGCAAACGAACTCATCGCGCACTCACCGAAGCCGCCGGACTCACCGCCGCCACCAGCGCCTCCATCTCCCGCTTGCTCCCCACACAAAACGGCGTCCGCTGATGAATCCCCTCCGGCTTGATATCCAGAATCCGCCCCGCACCCCCGGTGGCCATCCCACCCGCCTGCTCCGCAATAAACGCCAGCGGATTCGCCTCATACAGCAGCCGCAGCTTCCCCTTCGGCTGCTTCAACGTAGGCGGATACAAAAACACCCCACCCTTCAGCAGCGTCCGATGAAAGTCCGCCACCAGACTCCCGATATACCGCGAGCTATACTCCTTCTTCAACCCACCCGTCCGCAGCATCTCCACATACCCGCGATACTCCTCCGGCCACCCCGCCGCATTCGCCTCATTCACCGAGTAGTAGCTTCCCTGCTCCGGCATCATCATCCTCTCGTTGCTCAGCACAAACGCCCCAATCGTCGGATCGAGCGTAAACCCATGCACCCCATTTCCCGTCGTATACACCAGCACCGTCGACGGCCCATACACCACATACCCCGCCGCCACCTGCCGAAACCCCGGCTGCAGAATCGACTCCTCCAGCGTCCCCAGCTCTGCCGGCATTCTCCGCAGCACGCTGAAGATCGTCCCCACATTCACATTCACATCAATGTTCGACGACCCATCCAGCGGATCGAACACAATAATGTACTTCCCCGTCTCCGCATCCCGGTTAAACGTCACCGGCTCCTCATCCTCTTCGCTCACCAGCGCCGCCACGCTATCCCGCAGCCCCAGGCAATGCAGCAGCGCTTGATTCGCATACACATCGAGCTTCTGTTGCTGCTCCCCCTGCACATTCTCAGCACCAAAAGAACCATACACATCACTCAACCCAGCCGAGCGAATCTTTGCCTCAATCATCTTCGCGGCCAGCGTAATCCCACTCAGCAACCAGCTGAACGTCCCCGTAGGCTCACGCCCCGTAGCCTTCAAGGCAGCCTGCTGCTGCTGCAAAATATGCTGCTGCACCGTCGTAATCATCGCCATCGTCCGAATTCCTCACACCAATCTTAGTTCACGACCCAGATCACCCTCACCAGGAACGATTCCCCGTACACTATTCCCACCCATGCCAACCCGCCGCAACTTCCTCCTATCCTCAGCCGCCGCAGCAGCTGCCGCCCCCACCCTCGCACTCGCGGCCCAATCCTCACAACCCGAAAAACTCCCACCCGCCATCGCCGCCCTCACCAACCGCCACGCCGAAGCCGTCCCCATCACCCTCGCCGAACGCGAGCAGCGCCTCGAACGCGCCCGAGCCCTCATGCACCAGAACAACATCGACGCCATCGTCATCACCACCGGCACCTCTCTCACGTACTTCACCGGCCTCCGCTGGGGCCAGTCCGAGCGCTTCTTCGCCTGGACCCTCCCGGCCACCGGCGCGCCCTTCATCGTCTGCCCCGTCTTCGAAGAGGGCCGCGTTCGCGAGCGCATGGAGTCCAAACCCGCAACCCTCCCCTCCGCCTCCACCACCCGCGTCTACACCTGGAACGAAGACGAAGATCCCTACCAACTCCTCGCCAAAGCGCTCAACGAATCCGGCCTCGCCACCTGCAAGATCGGCATCGAGGAGCGCACCCAGTTCGTCTTCGCCGACGGCATCGCTCACGCCAGCGCCGCCCTCACCATCACCAGCGCCACCCCCGTCACCTCTGGCTGCCGCAGCATCAAATCCCCCGCCGAGCTGGCCCTCATGCAACTCGCCAACAACATCACCCTCGCTGTCTACAAAGCCTGCTATCAATCCGCACAACCCGGCATGACCAACCGCCAGTTCAGCCAGATGGTCGACCTCGCCTACACCCGTTGCGGCGTCACCGGCGACGCCAGCTGTCAGGTCGGCGAGTACTCCGCGCTCCCCCACGGATCGTTACAACCTCAAGTAATCCAAGAAGGTGAGATCATCCTCATCGACGACGGCTGCACCGTCGAAGGCTATCAGTCCGACATCTCCCGCACCTTCGTCCTCGGCGACCCCACCATCCCCAAACTCGACAAAGCCCGCAAGGTCTTCGACATCGTCTTGAAGGCGCAATCCGCAGCCCTCGCCGCCGCTCATCCCGGAGCACCCTGCCACACCATTGACGCCGCCGCACGCGACCTCATCGCCGCCGCCGGCTACGGTCCCGACTACAAGTACTTCACCCACCGCCTCGGCCACGGCATCGGCATGGACGGACACGAGTGGCCCTACCTCGTCCGCGGCAACACCACGCCACTCGCCGCAAGCATGTGCTTCTCCGACGAACCCGGCATCTACCTCCCCGGCGAGTTCGGCGTCCGTCTCGAAGACGACTGGCACGTCACCGAAGACGGCGGCAAGATGTTCACCCCGCAAAGCCCCTCGCTCGAACACCCCTTCGGAAAAATCTGAAGTTGCCTCATCTAAATCTGAAGTTGCCCCTGAGGGGAAGGCTCTACACCAAACCCTTCCGCACCTCACTCAGAATCTCGTCAGAGAACCTCTCATCCTCCACCGCCCGCGCCAGAATCATCGCCCCCACCATCGAAGCCATCATCCGAATCGCATCTCCCCGCGCCGACCTTCTGGAAGGCCAGGGAAAGTGAGTCGCCACGGCCTCAATCACAGCCTTCAGCCGGTCCGTGAACACACCCCTTACCTGCGGCTCATGCCGAGTCTCCGCCGAAAGGCTCGCCATCGTGCATCCCATACCGGGAGCATCCCGATGCGCCGCACTCAGATACCTCTTCACATACTCCGCTCTACCCTTCGCGGTCTCATTCGTCGCATTCAATCCATCCAGCGTGTTCTTGAAACCATGCAGCACGCTTTCGGCCATCAACTCTTCCTTCGAGTCGAAGTGATTATAAAAAGGGCCATGCGTCAATCCAGTCGCCTTCATAATCTCGCTGACGCTCACACCGGAAAATCCCCTCTCGCGAAATAAACGAGACGCCTCTTCCAGAATCCGCGCATGTTTCTCCGCTGTCTCTGCTGCCGGATATCTCATCCCAACCTCCTCGCTTGACTTTATACATGATACACGTCATGCTTAAAACACAGTAGAGCATGACAATCATCATGCTTAGGACTTTTGAAAATTATGACTGCACCAAACCCATGCAGTCCGCAATCAAAGACAGCGACAGGACAAGAGGAAAACACCATGAAACTCGAAGGCAAAAAGGCACTCATCACCGGCGGCAACAGCGGCATCGGCCTCGCCACAGCCCAGCTCTTCATTCAGGAAGGCGCACAAGTGGCCATCACCGGCCGCGACCAGAAGACCCTTGATGAGGCCGCCAAACTCCTTGGCCCGAAGGCCACCGCCTACCGCGCCGATGTAGCCGACTCGGCCGCACGCAAAGATCTCTTCGCCAAGATCAAACAAGACTTCGGCCATCTCGACATCGTCTTCGCCAACGCCGGCATCGCCGGACAAACAACCACCGGCAAGACGGACGAGGCGATCTTCGAAAACATCATCCGCATCAACCTCACTGGCGCCTTCTTCACAGTCGAGGAGGCTCTTCCCATTCTCAAAGACGGTTCGTCCGTCATCTTCAACGGCTCCATCATCGGATCGCTGGGTCAACCAGGCTACGCCGCATACGCCGCAAGCAAAGCCGGCCTCCGTGGCCTCTCCCGCTCCATGGCCGCCGATCTCGCTCCACGCGGCATTCGCGTCAATGTCGTCGCTCCCGGACCAATCAAGACACCCATCTGGACCCGCAACACCCGCACCAGCGAAGAGAACGATGCACTCTCAAAGCGCATCGCCTCGACGATTCCGCTAGGCCGCTTAGGCGAAGCAGACGAGCTTGCAAAGGCAGTCCTCTTCCTCGCCTCCGACGACTCCTCCTACGTCAACGCAGTCGAGTTCTTCGTCGACGGCGGAGCAGTAGGCACACCCTTCGGCGGACCAGCCTTCCGCGGCTAAAAAACCGGGCGATCGCGAAGTGCGCCATGCGCGTGGCCACCCCGCAAACGAAGACCTGTTTGCGGGGACCCCGGTTCGCCGCGGTCACTTCGTGACGTGTATACCGGTCTTGGTAGGTGAGGTGCGTAGGTCCTCCCGCTGGTCGGAAAGAAAGATGGCTCGCGACCAACGGGAGCGCCAACCGAAGGGGTACACGCGTCACGAAGTGACCGCCGCCCGCGCAGGGCGCCCGTCCGGCAGGACACTCAGCCTACTTCTGCGGCACAACCAGAACCTCAACCCCACTCGCTGCGCCTGCACTCCGATACACACTCTCCGTAGCCTTCACAAACTGCTCCGGCTTTGCAAACGGAATATCTACAAACGTCTGCGGATTCCGATCCACCAGCGGGAACCATGAGCTCTGCACCTGCACCATAATCCGATGTCCCGCGCGGAACGTGTGGTTCACATCCGGCATCTCCGCATTCACCTCAACCATCTTTCCTGGCGTCAGCGCCGTCGGCTTCTCCCAGCTATCCCGAAACTTCGCCCGCATCGGCTCACCCCGAACCAGCTGCTCATATCCACCCATCAAAACCGGCGCCGCCCCAAGCACCCGCTTGCCCACAGCGTCATTCGGAGGATCCGGAAAATCATTCGGATAGACATCAATCAACTTCACCACAAAGTCCGCATCCGTCCCCGACGACGCCACCTTCAGCTTCGGCCGCACCGGCCCCGCAATCGTCACATCCTCGGTCAGCGGTTCGGTCTCATACGTCAGCACATCCGGCCGCCGCGAAGCAAACCGCTGATCGTCGTCCATATACCGTTGCGGCACCGTGTCCGTCGTGTAATTCACAAACGGCACAGGATGCGCCGGATCGCTCACATACTCATCCACCCCAGCCTTCTCCGCAGGCGCATCAAAGCTCAACTTCCCACCCTCGCGAAAGTAAAGCGTCTTCGCAGCCGCCGACTTCGGAGGCCACGCATCATACTTCCTCCAAACATTGCTGCCCGTCTCGAACACATAGGCCTTTGGCAACACTCCGCCATCATGTCCCTTCAAATAGTGCTCGAAAAATGGAAACTGAATCTGCGACAGAAAGAACACTCCCGTCTTCGAACCGAAACTAACATCCCCCAGCCTGTCTCCATCTGACCTCGACCAGCCACCGTGCGTCCACGGCCCCACCACCAGCGTATTCACCGCACCGGGATTGAACTCATCGATCGCATGAAACGTCTTGAACGGCCCCGACAGATCCTCCGCATCAAACCACCCGCCAACCGTCATCACCGCCGCATGAACATTCTTCATATGCAGCGACAGATCACGCTTCTTCCAGTAATCGTCATAGGTCGTATGAACCAGTTGGTCGTGGAATAAGAAGTTCGACCCATCGAACGCCTTATCCAGATTCCCCGTTGGCCCGGCCTTCAAATAAAATTTGTAACTATCCGGGGTACCTGGCTCGGAGTACTCCCGCTTATCCGGCAGCGTCGGATTCTTCTGCGGTTTGAAGAAAACATAAAACCCATGGTTGGCCGACAGCATAAACGCCCCGCCATGGTACCCATCATCGTTGAAGAACAGATTCGTCATCGGAGCCTGCGGACTGGCCGCCTTGATCGCCGGATGCGAATCAATAATGCTCGCCGACGTATAAAACCCAGGATAAGAAATCCCGGTAATCCCCACCTTGCCGTTATTGTTCTCCACATGCTTCAGCAGAAACTCCACCGTGTCGTACATATCCGTCGACTCATCCACATCTTTATTCGACTTCTTGTCCTCGATATGTGGACTCATCTCCTGAAACACACCCTCGCTCTCATACCGCCCACGAGCATCCCCGCACACAAAGATGTAGCCCGACTCCAGCAGCTCCTGGCTCACTCCCAGCCGCGTCGGCATCTTGTCCTCGCCATACGGCCCGCAGCTATAAGGCGTCCGCGTCATCAAAAACGGATACGGCCCCGCATCCTTGAACGCCCCTGCCTGCGGCGTATACACCGACACAAACAGCTTCACCCCATCCCGCATCGGAATGCGATATTCAAACTTCGCATAGTGCGACTTGATGAACTCTTCCTGGCTCGCCCCCGGAGCCTGCGCCAGCACTCCGCCACTAACCACTGTCAGAAAACACACCACAAGCGCGATCGTTCTTTTCATCAAAACCCTCGAAGGAGAAACAGGATAGAGGAAGTCTATCGCGGCAACCGGCCACTGACATACGATATCTCACATTCCCGCAAACATACGCAGCTTCTCCCGAATCCCATGAAGCACCAGCACTCACCGCATCCTGATCGCAGCCGTCAGCGCCTGAATCGGCGTCCCTGCAGCGATCGTGGCCGCGGCCTCACTATCGGCCGACTTGCTCGCTGCAACCGCCGCCGTCCTGCGAAAGATCGTCGTCTCTCCCTCCGACTTGAACCATCGCGCCCCGCCAAAACCTACCAGAATCGCGGTGCTCAACTCAGACAGCCTCAACGTAACCGGAGGCGATGGCACGAAGCCGCTCGTCAGCGCCGAACCCTGCGTTGCAAGCCACGCCCCAACCGCCGCAACGATCCCCACCAGCACCACACCGATGTATCCCGGACGAAAGACCCCTTCTTCTATCGTCGGGAGGTGAAGTCCAGAATCCCCAATAAACACATTGACGAAGCCGCCCACAGCTCCGCACACCGCAACAGCCACAAGATCGACGACAAGATCATGCATAGCTCACCTCTCTTCGGAAGGTCCCCATCATAGCCCATCGACCTGCGAACATCGACCAGCAACTATCGCGCCACCGGTACCCCATCAACGCTCAGCAAACGCCCCACCGGATACTGTCCCACCCGATTCGCCGCAAACCACGGCGTCCGCTCATAGAAAAACTCCAGCCGCGCATACGCGTTCCCCGCAAACACCGGATCGCTCGCCACCTTCTTCTCAAACTCCGTCTTCAGCTTCGGATCCTTCGCCATCATCTCCCGCGCCAGCGACTCCAGCACATACGCTTCGCCATACTCCCTCTGCTCGAAGATCGAATCGAAGAACCCCCACTGCAGCGCCGAGTCAGGCCCCGCCGGCTCCAGCCACTCCAACGCCACCTTCGACAGCCGCTGATTCAGCCGCACCACCGCCGACCCCGCCGGAAACGTCCTCTTCTCCCGCACCAGCACGCAGCTCCCATACTTCCCCGGATCATGCATCGCCTCGCCATTGAACGTCGGATGCCGTCCTTCAAACGGAGGCTCCTGCCACGCCATCCCAGCACACTGATACGTCTCCACATCACCCGTCCACACCGCCGTCGTCCGCTCCATCTCCACTTGATGCGCCGCCAGCACATCAATCACCTTCACCCACTGCGCCGGAATAATGTAAGCAGCCGGCACCCTCGTCTCCGCCTTCACCTTGAACCCAGTCTGAAACGGCAGCGAGACATTCCACGGCTCATGCGAATACTCCACCCGCATCGCCCCCGAAACCGCACTCAACTCCCGCGTGTACTTGTATCCGCGAAACAAAAACGGCGTCGTATCCCCGCTCCATCCCAACGCCAGCGGATACATCACATTCCCCAGCGGATGCGCGCCCAGCGCCTCTGCCTCCTTATCCGCCGCCGCATTCAGCGCAATCACCTTATCCGCATCGCGATTCATCAGCTCCATCAGTCCCGCAAGAATCTCGTAGTTCCCCGTCACGCGCGTCTTATAGTCCTTCAGCATATGCAGCTCAACCAGCATCCCCGGCCGGCCCTCAAGAATCACATAGCCTGTCGAGAACCGCGGCGGATCATCGTTGAAACCCAACCCCTCCCCCGGATCGTTGTCATTCACAAAATTGATATAAGTCGGCGAAGCCAGATGCCCATGCGAGTCCACATACTTCTCAAGCGTCGGCGTCGCGACCTCATCCACCCACTTCGCCGTTCCCCTCGGCACATTCGGCCCATCATCAATCGTGAACGTCACGTCATATTGATAGTCCGCACCATCTGTTACATGGTCATCCACAAAAAAATCCGGCAGCCAGCGATGAAACATCGAGTTGAACGCTCGAGCCTCCGGCGTATCCAACTTCAGATAATCGCGATTCAAATTCAGGTTCGTCCCATTGCCCCGCCAGCCCATCTCCGCCGGCCCAGCCTGGTTGATTCGGTTATAAGCGCTCCTCCGCTCATGCCCATCCGCGTTATAGATCGGGATAAACACAAACACCGCCCGCTCCAGCAGGCTCGCCTTCGTCTTCGAGATCACCATATCCCGCAGCAGCGCAAGGCAAGCATCCTTCCCATCCATCTCCCCGGCATGAATTGAGTTCTGCACCAGCACAATCGGGCGTTTCGCTTTATGTAACTCAGAAGGATCAAATACCCCATCCCGCGAAACCACCACCACATCCAACTCCCTGCCCTCACCCGTCTTCCCAAACGCCTCAATCTTCACCTGCCCCGGCGCCGCACTCTGCACGCGATTCAAATAAGCCATCGTCTCCGCATAGTCAGGAGTAGTTGCATAGCAACTCTTCTCCGCCGGCGTCATCCAAGTCGCATCACCGCTTGGAGCACAAGGCACGCTACCCACAGCGTGCGGCTGCAAACTTACATCGGCCACGGTCTGCCCCCGCGCCACTGCACCCCAAACCAAAGCCGCCACAAAAACCAGACCAACGCTGGAACCAACTCGCATCTCAAACTCCTCGCACGATCAACTCTCTACGAACACGCTAACACTCCCTCGAACGCAACCAAACTCAGCACCAATTTGCCTCTCCAGCCACACACCGTTATCCTCATCACCATATGAATCAGGACCTCTGGACCTCAGTCGACCACTTCCTCACAGACACTCTCGTTCATCCCGATCAACCACTCAACGAAGCCGTGCGCGCAAACGCAGACGCCGGGCTTCCCGCCATCGACGTAGCTCCCAACCAGGGCAAGTTTCTTCATCTGCTCGCCCGCATCCATAAAGCCAACCGCATTCTGGAAGTAGGAACCCTCGGCGGATACAGCACTATCTGGCTGGCGCGCGCTCTACCGCCAGACGGCACCCTCATCACGCTCGAGCTCAATCCCACCCACGCCAGCGTAGCTGCGGCAAACATCAAACGCGCAGGGCTGTCCTCACTAGTCGACCTCAGAGTCGGCAATGCGCTCGAATCTCTGGCCACCCTGCACTCCCAAAAAGCCGCACCCTTCGATCTCATCTTCCTCGACGCGGACAAACCCAACAACCCCTCCTACCTGGAGTGGGCGGTCAAGCTCTCACGCCCCGGCACCGTCATCATAGGAGACAACGTAATCCGCGACGGCGCCATCCTCGATCCAAAGAGTACCGACCCCGCAGTCTCAGGCACCCGCACCTTTCTCGAGCGCTTCGGAGACAATCCCCGTCTCGACGCCACCGCGCTCCAGACCGTAGGCAGCAAGGGCTACGACGGATTCGCCATAGCCATAGTCACCTCATAACATCCAGGACTCAAAAATCCAGGATTCGAAAGTTGTTACTTCACAACGTGAAAGGTCCGACTCCATCGCGTCTCATCAAAGAAGTGAATGGCCTCGCGAAGCGCGAAGCTGGCTTGCTCCGACATCTTTGTCTTATACATCTGATCCTCCGGCGTAGGAAAAGACCAGTAGACGAATAGCGGCCGTCCCAGGATATTGGCTCTCGGCACAAGTCCCCAGTAACGGCCATCCAGGCTGTTCGTCCTGTTGTCGCCCATCACAAAATATCGACCTTCAGGCACCACCAGGTCATTGCCTTCGATATGGCCGGGGAGCTCGACAGACCACTCCGCAGTCACACGCACATTCTCAGGGGGCGGCACCAGCGGAAAGTCATCCCGATAGCCGTCGTAGTTCTCCAACGTCGGTTTTGCCGCCCACGGCTCACTCTGCGCAACTCCGTTCAAAAAAACGATCCCGCGCCGAAGATGGACCCTGTCTCCAGGTACGCCAATCACCCGCTTCACCAGAATCTCATGTTCGCCATTTGCTGCCGCAGCCGGTCTGTAGAACACAACCACGTCCCCGCGATGGACCGAATCGTGCGAGACAAATGGCGCCCACTTCGACGACGGTGCCACATTGATGCGATCGACCAGAACATGGTCCCCAACAAGCAAAGTACTCGCCATCGACGACGATGGAATCACGAAGTTTTGAAACCCGTAGGTAATCCCGAACATCCAGACGGCAACCATAGTACAAATCGACGCCAGTACCTCCAGTCGAGTTTCCCCCTTCGCCTTCGCCACTCGGCCTTCGATCATCGAACTGTTCGGATCTTTCTTCTCACCCTTCATTGCATCACCTGAGCTTTCTTCAACGCCTCGTTTGCTACGTCAGATCATCCGTATCAAACGGAGTCACCTTCCGGCCCAGCGCCGAAACACCCCGCGACTCCCCCACCAGCGTCTTCACCACCACATCGATCTCACTCTCAGCCGAAGCAGCCATAGCCCCCACCGGCTCCGGAATCCCCAGACTCTCCAGCAGCACCGTCACATGCGCCACCGCAACGTTATCCTGGTTCAAACCCTCCGGCGTCTTCGCCTTGATCCCCACCTCACCCGGCTTCACGCCCAGCAGCGCCGCAACGCTCTCCCGCAACTCCCCCGCAATCGGCACAATCTTCGGCTTAGCCATCACCAGCACCGTATCGATGTTCACGATCTTGTACCCAGCCGTCGCCACCTCTTCGAGCGCGGTCTGCAGAAATACACTCGAAGCCGCACCCTTCCACCGCGGATCGCTCGGCGGAAAGAACGTGCCGATATCCCCCGCGCTCACCGCGCCCAGCAGCGCATCCGTAATCGCATGCAGCAGCACATCGCCATCCGAGTGCCCAGCCAGCCCCTCAGGATGCTCAATCGCAAGTCCGCCAATCACCAGCGGCACACCCGCCGTGAACGCATGCGAGTCAAACCCGTAACCAATCCTCATACCCATAAGCTATCTTCCCATGCTTCCCAAAATCGCGGAGTGACGACAAACGCAACGCAGATCCGTCAAGCCTTCCCCTGCCCCAAATAAAACTCCGCCAGTTCAATATCCCCCGGCTGCGTAATTTTGAAGTTCCTCGCCGATCCCTGCACCACAGCCACCTCCACCCCGGCCCGCTCCAGCAGACTAGCCTCGTCCGTCCCCGAAAACCCATCGGCCTCAGCCTCCACAAACGCCGCCCTCAGCAGCCCAAATCGAGCGCCCTGCGGCGTCTGCGCCTGCACAATCCGCTCTCTCGGAATCGTCGCCGTCACAATCGCCCCATCCGCCGTCCGCTCCACCTGTTTGATCGTATCCACCGCCGGCAGCCCCACAATCGCCGCCCCATGCCTCACCACCGCATCGATCGTCCGCTCAATCGTCGCCGGATCGATCAGCGGCCTCACCGCATCATGCACCAGCACCACATCGTCGACGTCGCACTCCAGCGCAGCCAGCGCATTCCCCACCGAATGCTGCCGATCATCCCCGCCCTCCACCATATGCACGCGCGGCCCCAGCTTGTACTCCACCATCTGCGCCTCCACTCGCTCCCGCTCATGCGCCCGTACGGCGAGACAAACCGCATCCACGCGCGGCACCGCAAGAAATGCCCGCACCGACCGCACCAGCACCGGCACTCCGCCAATGGCAAGAAACTGTTTCGGCGCCGGCGTCGACGCACCCCCCGCGGCCATCCGCGTCCCGATACCTGCTGCTGGAAGAATCACAAAGACTCGCATAACCTGCGAAGTATACAAGATGCGCGCACTACTCCAGCCGCAGCATCATCTCAGTCGACTCTTCAAACCCATTCCGCTCATAGATCGGCCTGCCGAACTTCGAAGCATGCAGCGAGACCACCTTCACTCCCCGCCCCCGCGCCGCCTCCACCGAAGTCTTCAGCAGCCGATAAGCCAACCCCTTCCCGCGCGCCTCCGGCTCCACATAAAAGTTCAGCAGATACGCCCGCATCGGCTGCGCATCCATCCAGTGCGGAGGAAACTCCATCATCCACATCCCCGCCCCCGCCACCACGCGGCCCGCATCCTCCACCATCCACCCAACGTAGCTGCCATCCCTCAACCGAGGCCGAACCCAGGCCACAAAGTTCTCCATCATCGCCTGCAGCCCTGCGTCCTCCGCCTGCCCCGCATCCACAAACATCTGTCGCCGCTGCCGAGCAATCAACTCCGCATCCTCAACCGTAGCCAACCTCGTCTCGAACATGCATCCAGTATAAAAAGATCATTCCTCCGACCAACGGAAGGACCGCTATCTATCCTTCACCAAGACAAGGTATACACGCCACGAAGTGGCCGCCCCACGCGTAGTGGGCCCATCCGGCAGGACATGATCCTTCCAGGCAACTAACATAGACACAATGCCCCCCACCCTCCCCTTCGACCGCTCCCAAATCCAACCCGGTGACCGTCTCTGCGCAGCCCTCTCCGGCGGAGCAGACTCCGTAGCCCTCCTCCTGACCCTCCACGCCGCACGCGAGTCCCTCGGCATCGGCCTCTCCGCCGTCCACGTCCATCACGGCCTCCGCGGCGAAGAGGCCGACGCCGACCAACGCTTCGTCGAAGACCTCTGCATCGCCCACGACATCCCCCTGCATCTCCACCAAGCCAGCGTCCCCAACCGTGTCGCTCAAACACACGAGACCATCGAAGAGGCCGCCCGCAACCTCCGCTACGAAATCTTCACCACTCTCCTAACCTCAGGCCACGCCGACACCATCCTCACCGCCCACACCCTCGACGACCAATCCGAAACAGTCCTCTTGAAGATCCTCCGCGGAGCCTGGACCGAAGGCCTAAGCGCCATCCATCCGACCATCACCCAGCCAAAAGGAAAGATCCTCCGCCCCTTCCTGCAAACCCGCCGCGCCGAAATCGAGTCCTTCCTGAAATCCATCAACCAGCCCTGGCGCGAAGACTCCACCAACACCGACACCGCCTACACTCGCAACAAAATCCGCCACGAGCTCCTCCCCCAACTCCGCGCCTACAACCCAAACCTCGACCAGACCCTGGCCAACATGGCCGAGCTGGCCCGCGAAGAAGAGTCCCGCTGGCAAACAGAACTAAACCGCCTCCTCCCCCAACTCCTCCTCCCCGGCAAACCCGTTCGCGGAGGAGGCCGCGCCGTCAGCACCACCCCCGGCCGATCCCATTCCGAAGTCTCCATCGAACTAGACCGCCTCCGCCCCCTCGACCCAGCCCTCCGCCGCCGAGTCCTCCGCGCCGCCGCCCGCCAACTGGGAGCCCGCCTCACCTTCGACGAGACCGCACGCCTCCTCGCCCTCTGCGGCTTTCGCGCCGACCCCACCGTAGCCGCCCGCACCGGCTCCTCCCTCCACCTGCCCAGCGGCCTCCGTGCCGACCGCTCCCCCCGCGAACTCCGCCTCTACCGCCAACAATAACCCTCCAGCAATAACCACAACGCGACGGCAAAACAGAGGGTCTAGAGGCTGCTGAAAAAGTCTGCTTTGCTTAAGGGCACGGCTTAAGCCGTGCCGCAAGTGCTTTGATTGCACTGCGGCTTTAGCCGCTGAGGTCTGCCTTTCGTTTCGGAGGGAATCTCTTCCTCACCCTCCTCAGCTCTCGAACTCTCACCCTCGAGCACCAGCCCGCAGGCTCACCAAGGCACGAACACCCCCAAACCACCCCATCCCCCATCACCCTAAAGTCACATCATTATTTCCAGCTCTAAACCCACGAATCCCCGAGACCAAGAGTAGAATCTAACTACTTGACCGAGGCAGGGCTTTTTGCTGACAATCAGGGTCATCCCAACAGCACAGAACCTTCCCTCACCGTCGTCGTCTAACCGTAGTATGTCTTCGCTTGCGAAGACTGGGTCTGACAAGCGCCAGTCGATTTTGAGGCCGCTGCAGACTAGAAAAATGAGGAAATTCGATTGAACTCGACCGTCAAACAAATTCTGATCTGGGTCTTCATGATCACCTGCTTGGTCTTCCTCTGGCAGGTTGTCGTCAAAACAACTGGCGGCACCCAGGAGAAGAACATCAGCCTGACCCAGTTACTCAACGACGCCGACCAGGGCAAGATCCAGGACGTCGTGGTCAACGGCGCTGAAGTCACCGGCCACTACCGTGACGACAAGAACCAGTTCCACACCACCATCCCGGGCAACTACCCCGACATGTACAAGACGCTCCGCGATCACGGCGTCAACATCACCATCAAAGACCAGAGCCCCAACCAGTGGCTCAGCCTGTTGATCTCGATCGCGCCCTTCGCCCTGCTCCTCGGCCTCTGGTTCTTCCTCCTCCGCCAGATGCAGTCCGGCGGAAACAAGGCCATGAGCTTCGGCAAGTCGCGCGCCCGCCTGCTCTCCATGCAACAGAAGAAGATCACCTTCAAGGATGTCGCTGGCGTCGATGAAGCCAAGGAAGAGCTCAAGGAGATCATCGAGTTCCTCCGCGAAGCGCAGAAGTTCCAGCGCCTCGGTGGCCGCATTCCCAAGGGCGTTCTCCTCGTCGGACCTCCGGGCACCGGCAAAACCCTCCTCGCCCGTGCAGTAGCTGGCGAAGCGAACGTTCCCTTCTTCTCCATCTCCGGCTCTGACTTCGTTGAAATGTTCGTCGGCGTCGGCGCATCCCGCGTCCGCGACCTCTTCGAGCAGGGCAAAAAGAACGCTCCCTGCATCATCTTCATCGACGAGATCGACGCAGTCGGCCGTCACCGCGGCGCAGGCCTCGGCGGCGGACACGATGAGCGTGAGCAGACCCTCAACCAGCTTCTCGTCGAGATGGACGGCTTCGAGTCCAACGACGGAGTCATCCTCGTCGCCGCGACCAACCGCCCCGACGTTCTCGACCCCGCTCTCCTCCGCCCCGGCCGCTTTGATCGTCGCGTGATCGTCGATCGTCCCGACATCCGTGGCCGCGAAGAGGTCCTCAAGGTTCACTCGAAGAAGGTCCCCATGGCCGAAGATGTGAACCTCAACATCCTCGCTCGTGGAACCCCGGGCTTCTCGGGAGCCGACCTCGCCAACATGGTCAACGAGGCCGCCCTCACCGCCGCCCGCTACAACAGAAAGTCAGTCCACATGTATGACTTCGAAGTAGCCAAGGACAAGGTGATGATGGGTGCCGAGCGCAAATCCATGCTCCTCACCGATGAAGAGAAGCGCGTCACCGCCTATCACGAGGCCGGTCACACCCTCGTCTCTGCCCTCCGCGAGCACTCTGACCCGCTCCACAAGGTCACCATCATCCCCCGCGGCATGGCGCTCGGCGTCACCGTCTACCTCCCCGAGGAAGACCAGCACACCGTCACCAAGGACTATCTCGAAACCCGCATGGCCACCCTCATGGGCGGACGCTGCGCCGAAGAGATCTTCCTCAAGCAGATGACCACCGGTGCAGGCAACGACATCGAGCGCGCCACAGAGCTGGCCCGCAAGATGGTCTGCGAGTTCGGTATGTCGAAGATGGGTCCCATGACCTTCGGCAAGAAGGAAGAGCAGATCTTCCTCGGCCGCGAGATCGCCCAGCACCGCGACTTCTCCGACGACACCGCCAAGCAGATCGACGCCGAAGTCCGCTTCTTCGTGGATGCCGGCTATAAGTCTGCCTACACCATCCTCGAGTCCAACCAGGACATCATGCACCGCATGGCAGCCGCCCTGTTGGAGCGCGAGACCCTGGACGCCGCCGAGATCAAGCTGATCATCGAAGGCAAGGAACTCCCCGCCGCCAAGTCCGCGCTCTCCGGCGTAGACCCAGGCCCCGGCGGAGAAACCCAGAAGATCCTCAAGCCCGAGGGCGGACGCAAACCCGGCTTCGGCGAAGGCCAACCAAGCCCCGCATAGCAAGCTGGAAAACAAGCAAGCCAGCGAGTCAGCAAGTCAGCGAAACAACAAGCGAAGCAAAGAATGGCAGCCGCAAAGGCTGCCATTTCCTTTCCCCCAACCCCAGAAAAAAAATGGCGCCGAAGGCGCGTCAGCCTCGATGGCAGATCGCGCCGTGCGCGCAGCACGCCGTTGCCGTTGCTCTTGCTGTTGCTGTTGTTCTTGCTGTCATCCTGAACGCAGTGAAGGATCCCGAAGAAGCCCGCCAACAACAACCTTGCGGATCTTTCAACCAATGCTTCAGCCGTTGCTTTTCTTGCTGTCATCCCCGAAGGGGATCTGCGTTTACTTCTTTCATTCCGCCCGACGTCAAATCCCCGAACCCTCCCTCAAAGACCACGATATAAACATCACATGCTCACCCGCCCATCCCTCCTCATCCGCATCGAAGAAGCCTTCCTCCTCGCCGCCGTCCTCTTCGCCTACCACCACCTCCACTACAGCTGGCTCCTCTTCGCCCTCCTCTTTCTCGCTCCCGACCTCTTCATGTTCGGCTACCTCCTCAACCCCCGCGCAGGCGCAGCGACTTACAACCTTGTCCACACCCTCTGGCTCCCCATCACCCTTCTCCTCGCAGGTTATCTCCTGCACTGGCACGCGGCCCCTGCCATAGTCCTCATCTGGATCGCCCACATCGCCCTCGACCGCCTCCTCGGCTTCGGCCTCAAATACCCCACCTTCTTCAAGGACACCCACCTCCAGCACATCCCCTAAAAATAAAGTTCAAAATCGTGTCACATCTTTCGCCCCTCAAAACTCGCCATCCAAAACACCACATTCACCACGCAATCCACCACGTTCTCACCACCAAAACACCACGTCCAAACACCACTATTTTCAAAAACCCCCAGCAAAAACGCCCTTTCTCCACCCCCACCACCACCCTCAAAAAAAATCCCCACAAAAACCCCGCTACCGCACCAATGCGACAATAGAAGACAGACGCATGCGCCTCCTCACCCCGATCCTCCTCCTCACGCTCACCGGCTGCGGCTACCACCAGACCGGCTCCGCGACCCACATCCCCGCCAGCGTCCGCACCCTCGCCGTCCCCGTCTTCGCCACCAACGCCCAGGCCTTCCACACCGAGATGGCCTTCACCCAGGCCACCATCCGCGAGCTCAACACCCGCACCCGCTACCACATCCTCACCTCCGACTCAGACTCCGCCGACGCCACCCTCCACGGCACCATCCTCACCCAGACCGTCGCCCCCCTCACCTACGACGGCGCCACCGGCCAATCCTCCAGCTACCTCATCACCATCACCGCCAAAGTCCTCCTCACTGCCCACGACGGCCACACCCTCTACCGCAACGACGCCTTCGTCTACCGCGAGCAGTACCAATCCACCCAGGACCTCTCCGGCTTCATCCAGGAAGATAACCACGCCGTCAACCGTGTCGCAAAAGACTTCGCCCAGGCCGTCGTAAGCGATATGCTGGAGTCGTTCTGATGATCAAGAGGATCACTCTTTCCGTTGTGCTTGCGCTCTTGCTGGCGTGTCTGCTCACTGCGGCAGGCGTCCTTGGTTCTTTTAGCCCCCTTATACACATCATGGAGCCGGGCTCGCTTCTGTGTCGCAGATTTTTTGGAAGCCAATTCACGGGCGACATAGAGGGCGATATGATCACGACCGTCATTTGGTTAAACGTCGCCGTCTATACCCTGCTCCTCTTTCCTGTACTCCTGTTTACCCTAAAACGGATTCGTAGAACGGAGACTGCCTAGCAATGGCTTCTCTCAAGTCCTTCGCCAGCGTCGATCGCTTCGTCACAGAGATCGCCTCCCCAGCTACCCTCCGCCCCGCCTACATCCTCCTCGGCGACGAGGTCTTCCTCTACGACCGCTGCCGCAAAGCCGTCCTCGCCACGCTCGCCCCCGAAGACACCCGCGACTTCTGCCTCCACGACCTCGACCTCGCCGAGACCAGCATCTTCGAGGTCCTCGACCGCGCCCAGACCCCCTCCCTCATGGCGCCCTTCCAGGTCCTCTTCGTCCGCAACCTCAAAACCCTCTACGGCCGCGGCAGCAAAAAAGAAGAGTTCGCAGCCATCGACGCCTACTTCCGCGCGCCCAATCCTCAAGCCCTCCTCCTCTTCGTCGCCGACCACCTCCGCATCCCCACCGACCTCCGCAAGATGGACTACCAGGACAAGGAGCGCTTCGAAAAGATCCGCGAGACCCTCGGCGACTGGTGCGGCACCGTAGAACTCGCCCGCGTCGACGAGAACGACGCCATCAAGTGGGTCACCACCACCGCCGAATCCCGCAACATAAAGTTCGACCCCGACGCCGCCCGCGAGCTGGTCGACTCCCTCGGCGCCGACATGATGCTCATCGCCAGCGAGTTCGAAAAGCTCCTCCTCTACGTCTCCGGCCCCGCCGCCCAGCCAATAGAAGGCGTCATCCCGACCGAAGCGCGCAGCGCGCAGTGGAGGGACCCCCGCATTTCGTCCGAAGCGCCACGAACCTCACCGGAAACAAACACAACCCCCCTCACCAAAAACCGCGTCACCCTCGGCGATGTCGAAACCATGGTCCTCGCCGCCAAACAGCGCTCCCTCTACGAGCTCACCGACGCCATCTCCGCCAAGGACCGCCCCCGCGCACTCCTCCTCCTCCACGGCCTCCTCAACGCCTCCGACGGTGGCGAAGACGCCGCCATCGGCCATCTCTACATGCTCGCCCGCACCTTCCGCCAGATGCTCATCATCTCGGAAAAAAACGTGCGCGACCCCCGCGCCATCTGGCAGGTCTTATGGCAGGGCTTCCGCATGCCCCCCTTCGCCGCCGAAGACCTCATCAAGCAGGCCCGCCGCTACAAATCCCGCCGCGAGCTAACCCGCGCCATTCGCCTAGTAGCCCGCGCCGACCTCGAACTCCGCAGCTCCCCCGCCAACAAACTCCTCGTCCTCGAGCGCCTCATCCTCGACCTCTCCACCGAACCCAAACCCACCCCCTACGACCCCACCCACCAATTCGCCATGGAACTGTAACGACAATCTTCGGAGCCACACTTGAGCCTCAAACATCTTCGAACTGCACTCTCTAGTATGGTTCTGCTTCCTCTCGTAGCTCACTCTCAAACACAGACCTTTGCATTGCCCTCCCATCCGGGAGCCATGGTTCTCGATCTCAACGGTTTCAAAGTAATCCAGAGCTCAGCCAAGCCTGGCGGCGCCGAACTCGGACTTAGAGTTCATGACAAAGGGAACACTGTGGCCCTGTTGTTTCTCTTCCTTGCGCCAAAGGAGCCGCGCGGAAATGCCGCGGCATGTCGGCAAGGCGAACTTGATCAAGTTCAGAAGAGCATGGGGCCGAACTTCAAAGACGTCAAGTTGAATCCTGACGGCAAGGACGATCGGACGATTGCCACAATGCTGGTCTCAGGAAAAAACGGACAGTACCTCTACGGTTTCTACGGTAGTACCGATCAATGCCTTTCTATTGAGCTGTACTCCGATCCGGAAACAAAGCTCAATTTGGACAAGGCATCCTCTTTTCTAACGCGTCAAAAATACGACGCGGCCTATGTCCCAACTAGCAGCGATAAATTCATATACGCAGAAATCCTGTACCGGAATCAGCAGTACAAAGCTTCAGCTCCGATTTACGCTGACTATTTGCAGTCCATCCCAAACGATAAGGCCCACCAAACACAGCGCCGCATCGCAACGGACGAGATGGGAATGGCTCTAGGCATCTCTGGTGATGTAGGCGGCGCTCGTAAGGTCCTTCAGGAAGCTGTCAAGTCCGACCCCGACTATCCCCTTAATTACTACAACCTCGCCTGCGCCGACGCCGAAGAAGGCAAAGCCGCCGACGCAAAGCTCCACCTCCAGCAAGCCTTCGACCACAAAGCTAACACAATCCCCGGTGAGCATCTCCCCGACCCAACCAAGGACGACTCCATCCTAAAACTCAAAAACAACAAAGATTTCTGGGCCTTCGTCCAAACTCTTAAATAATTAGGTCTATCGGGGCCACCCCGCGTAGAGTCACCGCAAGACGATTACACCACCGGGTGCCCCATACATCGATTTTGATGTGTGGGCATCGTCCGAAGGACGACCGCACTCCAACTCCACACACTACTCCGTGATCACCCGATCCGCCCACTCCACCAGCGACACAAATATCGTCGGGTTCCCAAACTTCGCCCCATAGTTATTCAGATCCACCTCAGTCACCCCTCTGGCACGAGAGCACGCCCCACAAGCGTAGATCTGAATATGCTTCGCAGCGAGCTTATCCAGCGTCTCACCAACAGGCGGCCATCCAACCGGAGTAACCGCGTTGGCAAGCGTCTTTCGCATCAGCCCAACCGCCTCCCCCAGCAGAAAAATCTGCACCTCGTGTCCAGCCTCCGCAAGTGCCATCCCATGCAGAAAGGGGAACGCCGCCTTGGTCGGATCGTCGGAACCCCACGCGCTCTTCATCATGATCTTCAGCGTCTTGCGCGGAGCTTGCCCCACAAGAGAACGACCACCAAAAGCGAAAGGAAGAGCCGCCAATTGCGCAAATCGTGACAGGAAGAGTCGACGCACCATGAGTTTCTCCTTTGACGGAGAATCTTATACCTACCCCTCGTCGACAGCATCCGCCGGGTGCCCATATATCTCGATTTTGAGATGTGGGCATCGTCCAAAGAACGACCGTTCTCCAACTAAAAACTAACCGACAGCCGCGCATAGACACTACGCCCCGGCGCAATCGCATTCCCCGAAAACAGCCCTCCAAAGTCAAGCACATTCAGCCGACTATTCAAGTTGTCCCCATCCACCTGAATCCGCGTCACACACTTCTCCGACTTGATCAGGTCCGCACCCAACGAAGCACTGACAGCCAACGCCGGATCAACCCTACCGCGCTCGAAGTTAAGCCGACCGACCACCTGCGGCCCATATTGAGACAGCGCCATCTCCTCCGTCCCTCCATACTCAAACGGTAAACCTGATCCGAAGGTCAGCCCGCCGGCAACCCACAACCGCGGCATCAACTCATACTTGAATCGCATCCGCAACGTATTGCGCTGATCCTGCGAAACCGGAAAATGCCCCGCCAGCTCAGTCTCTGCGTTACCCGCATCGTCGCCAAGAAATAGACCCCCGGTAACCGGAAACCACGCGTTCGCTACCATATAGGAATAGCTGACAAAACCGGTAAGCTTGCCCCACTGAACAACGTCCAGCTTCCCCTCGGCGCCATAGATAACAGCCTTATCAAACGCGATGGGATAACTAACTCCCGTATTCAAAAGCTGATCATCATCGGCAAAGTTCCTGACATCGCGGCGATAGAAGTTCACACTAACCCGCAGCTTTTCAGAGAAACCCTTGATAAGACCGCCCTCGTAGTAGTTCCCTTTCGAAGGCTGCACCGGCAATCTCAAAAAACGAGGGTTCAGCGAAGCTACCTGCGGAGAGCTGGACAGCAGAATATTTTCAAATGAAGGCGTCTGAAAGACACGGTCATAAGCTGCATGAAGAACCATGTTCGCCTTAGGCAGATACCGCCCTACCGACAGCCGCGGACTGAAGGCACTCTCATTCAATAACAATTGATAATGATCCCACCGCAAGCCCGCACTGACAGTCCACTCTCCCAACCGGACCAGGTCCTCAACAAAAGCAGATTGCTCCAGGTCAGGCCGCTGCTCCGCAAACGAGAGTCGATTCGGCGCCCCGTCATCAGACTGATCAGGATCAGTAATCCTGTAATTGAACTGTTCGTGAAGAAACGTCGCGTCCGACTCTACCCCACCCTTCCACTCCTGATTGTCGTGGTGGACAGACAAAGTTCCCTTGAAGTATCCCTCGCGGAAATAGTTATGTTGAAAAGCAAGAATCGGTGTCGAATCCTCATTGGAATAGAGGTTATTCGCGTTATCCCGCACCATGCCGGCAAGAGTCCCCAGCACCACCGGCGAAAAAATATGTTGATAACTCATCGCCCCCAGGGTCTCGAAGTTATCACCGTTCTGCATCTGTCCCGCATCCTGCTGCAGCAACTCGTTCGGAATCAGAAAGCGCGAAAGTTCGTGCCGCACAGTCGCACTCAGCCGATCCTTCTCCGTAAAATCACGCTCGTACCTGACAGAAAAGTCCCCCGTCGTTCCCTTATTCGTAAAGTTCTCCGGAACCACCGGATTCAGGTAGCGGCTGGTCATACTACCCGATGCCGTTCCACCTAACGTGTTCTTACCCCAGACATCCTGCACATGACCAAACCCAGCCGCCGCGTCATAGCTGCCACCAGAGAGAACAAATTGCCCATGCAGTCCAGCGTTTGTCTCTCTCTTCGTATTGATCTCGACGACGCCACCCATCTTCCGCCCATACTCCGCCGGAAAACCCGCCGTATAGATACTCATCGAATTCACATCATCCGCTTCAACCTCAGGGCCAAAGCTGGGCGAGCGATTATCCGTCAGTGGAATTCCATCAATCACAAACTGTGTCTGGTACTCCGACCCACGAGGATGCAACACCGCATTCCCCTCATACAGCCAGCCAGGCTGCGAGTTCACCAGATCCTGCACGGACCTGCCCGGCAGCGAAATCAATCGCTCCTCAATCTGCTTCGAACCAATCTGCATAGTCGAAGACGAGCTATGAGGATCGATCAGCGTACCCGAGTCCTCCACATTCACCATCGTTGCCAATTGAGCAATCGCGAGGTGAATATCGCACTCCGCCGGAATCGACGACCGCACTTCAACTGCCCGCACCACCGGGTTGAATCCCGGCTCCTGCACGCGAATCACATACAGCCCGTAAGGCAGCGTCTTCACCGCCACCCGCCCCGAAGCGTCAGTGCTCAGCGTATTCGCATACTGATTCCCCGTGCTCGTCACAGCAAACGATGTCTTCACAGGATGGCCCGACGGATCCGTGATCGCCACATGCAATTCGCCGTTATTTACCTGGCTCAGCGCAGGCAGCGCAACGAAACAGATTGCAATGACCCATCTCTTCATGGAAGCACCCCTGGGCCTATCCCATCAGGCGCACAAAAACGCACATCGCTGAACCCAAGCTTACTATCCGTCGGCGTCCGACCTCCGCCGGGTGCCATCTCGATTCTCCAGATGTGGACATCGTCCAAAGGACGACCACACTTGTCCTCCACCCTCTTCCTCAGCCACCCACACAGTAATCTAGTCTCATGAATCCCCTAGTCACCCCCGAATGGCTGTCCACTCGCCTCCAGGATCCCAACACCATCATCCTCGACGCCACCCTCCCGCCCGTAGGAGTGACGCCCCCCATCGACACCCGCGCCCGCTATCTCGCTAACCACATCCCCGGCGCCCTCTTCTTCGACATCGAAGACCTCTCCGACCACTCCACCCCGCTCCCCCATATGCTACCCACAGCCGAAGCCTTCTCCCGCAGCATGTCCACCCTCGGCGTCGCCGACACCGCCACCATCGTCATCTACGAGCAAGAAAGCGTCTTCTCCGCCCCGCGAGCCTGGTGGATGCTCCGCACCATGGGCGCAGAAAACGTTCACATCCTCGACGGCGGCCTCCGCGCCTGGACCGAAGCCGGCCTCCCAACAGAATCCGGCCCCGCCCACCGCGCACCCGCCAGCTTCCACGCCAAGCTCAACCACGAAGCCGTAAAGAACCTCGCCCAACTCAAAGTCAAACTCAGCACCAACCAAAAACAAATTCTCGACGCCCGCTCCGCCGCCCGCTTCAACGGCACAGCACCCGAGCCACGCCCCAACCTCTCCTCCGGCCACATGCCCGGAGCCACCAGCATCCCCTTCACCGAACTCGTAGAAGACGGCCGCCTAAAACCCACAGACAAACTCCGCGAACTCTTCGCCGCAAAAAAGATCGACCTGCACCAACCCATCACCACCACCTGCGGCTCCGGAGTCACCGCTGCCGTCATCGCCCTCGGCCTCGAACTCGCCGGCGCAAAGGAGGTAAGCCTCTACGACGGCTCCTGGGCCGAGTACGCCCAACAACCCGACGCCATCATTGAAAAAGACTAGCCCTCAACAACCACCACAGGGAAACCGCACGCCACGCCGAGTACCTCTCACATCGATTCCGATCTGTAGGCCTCGTCCACGGGACAACCGCTCTCCTCCGCTACAATTCATCCGAGGCTGACGCCCATGCCAGAGCTACCCGACATCACGGCCTACCTCTCCGCACTCGAGCCACGCATTCTCGGCCAGCCCCTCACCCACCTCCGCCTGGCCAGCCCCTTCCTCCTCCGCACCGTCCGCCCATCCCTCAAGGAGATCGAAGGCCACACCATCACCGCTCTCCACCGCATCGGCAAACGCATCGTCTTCGAGTTCGACAACGGCATCTGGCTAGTCCTTCACCTCATGATCGCCGGCCGTCTCCACTGGCGTCCCCTCGGAGCCAAACTCGGCGGCCGCAACAACCTCGCCGCCTTCGACCTCCCCAACGGCTCGCTCGTCCTCACCGAAGCCGGCTCCAAGCGCCGAGCCTCCCTCCACCTCTTCGCCAACCAAGCCGCCGCCCAACAGATCGACCCCGGCGGCCTCGAACTCTTCGAACGCAACACCTTCATCGCCAACCTCGAAGACTTCCGCGCCGCCCTCACCACCGAAAACCGCACCCTCAAGCGAGCCCTCACCGACCCGCGCATCCTCTCCGGCATCGGCAACGCCTACTCCGACGAGATCCTCCACGCAGCCCAGCTCTCCCCCATCCTCCAAACCGCGAAGCTAAGTCCAGAGCAGTGGCAGCGCCTCTACAACGCCACCCGCGACACCATGCAGCTCTGGATAGCTCGCCTCACCACCGAAGCCGCCCAGGCCTTCCCCGAAAAAGTCACAGCCTTCCGCAAAGACATGGCCGTCCACGGACGCTTCGGCCAACCCTGCCCCACCTGCGGCCAGCCCATCCAGCGCATCCGCTACGCCGACAACGAGACCAACTACTGCGCCCAATGCCAGACCGGAGGCAAAGTCCTCGCCGACCGAAGCCTCTCCCGCCTCCTCGGCAAAGACTGGCCCCGAACCCTCGACGAGCTCGAAGCCCTCAAAAAACGCTGATCCGCAGCCAGTGGAAGCGTCTTCGCCGTTGCCTCTCTTGTTGTCATCCCCGAAGGGGATCTGCGTTCTGCTTTGCACTCTCACGAGGAAACCGCCTCCGGCCCCCGCGGCCCCTTCGCCCGCCGCAACACCGTCATCGACACATAAGCCCCAATCCACGACCCCACCGCCGCAAAGCAGACATAAACCCAGTTCTTCGTATAACTGATCACCGCAAACGCCGACAACAAATACCACACGCTGCTCCACGTAGCCGCCGGCAATCGTCGCTGCGACGAAACCGCCGCGTTGAACATCACGTACACAGCGTCGGTCGCCGCCGTCGACAGCAACACACCCACCGCAAGCCAGGGTTCAAGATGCGCCATCAGCCAACCTCCTCGAACATTACTCGATTCGTCAATAGACCACGTATTCTAATCTCAGCCCATACCAGTTACATTCGCATCTAACCCATTCACTGGAGCGCTTACCTCATGCAAGAAGGCAGAGAATCCCCACCCTGGAGACAGATCACCCTCTACCTTCTCACCTTCGCCACTCTCATTCTCTGCGCCTTCATCCTCCAGCCCTTCTTCTCCGCCATCGTCGGAGCCATCGTGCTCGCAGTCGTCACCGAGATCCCCTACAATTGGCTCTCCACCCGCATCCCCAACCGCACCGTCTGCGCCACCATCGCCCTCATCCTCGTCATCCTCGCCGTCATCGTCCCCGGCTTCTTTCTCGCGCAGGAGCTAGGCGAACAGGCCCTCCGCGCCATCGCCTCCCTCCGCAACCCCAGCACCCAGAACGTCCTCACCGACTACATCGCCAACCATCCCGCACTCGCCAACCGCATCGAAGCCTTCTCCGCCTCCATCGACGTCAACAACGCAGCCCGCACCACCGCAGCCTACGTCGGCAGCAAGGCGGCCATGATCCTCGGCAACTCCGTCCATCTCATCACCGAGATCGTCGTCATGCTTTTCCTTCTCTTCTTCCTCTTTCGCGACCGCCAGCTTGCCCTCGCAGCCCTCCGCTCCCTCCTCCCCCTCCGCGAAGACGAGACCAGCGAACTGCTCGAACGCATCGACGACACCATCTACGCCACCTTCCTAGGCCGCCTCGCCATCGCCCTCGTACAGGGAGTCCTCGCCGGCCTCGCCTTCTGGACTCTCGGCGTTCCCGGCGTCGTCCTCTGGTCCATCACCCTTACCGCCTTCGCCATGATCCCGGCCTTCGGAGCCTTCCTCGTCTGGGGGCCCATCGCCATCTACCTCGGCCTCAACGGCCACTGGGGCAAGGCCGCCCTGCTCGCCATCTGGGGCGGACTCATCGTCAGCACCATCGACAACATCCTCTATCCCATCCTCATCGGCGGACACCTGCGCTCCCACACCGCCATCATCCTCATCACCATCCTCGGAGGCATCGCAGTCTTCGGTCCCCTCGGCATCATCCTCGGCCCCGTCATCTTCACCATCGCCTCCACCCTGCTCGACATCTGGCACACCCGCACCGCCCAAATCACCACGCAACCCTGATCCGCCGCGAAATCTTGCATATGCTGTTGCAGTTGTCTTCACCTTTCCGCAACACCACCCTCCCAAGACACCGTCATCCTGAGCGAAGTGACTCACGGCACTTTGTGAGTCACGCAGTCGAAGGATCCCCGTATTTCGCCTTTGCCTTGCCTTTACTTTGTTCTCGTCCTTCGCCCATATCTTCGACTTTGCCTCCCAATCCAAGCAAAAAAATCCCGTACCTCTACTTCAAAATTCCCAGCAAAATCACATGTCAAGCCCTCAAGCTTCTAAAACCAGCGCCATTCAAGGGAATTCACGTTGCGCATTAGTTCTACACAGTCCTGTACACTTGAATAAATGAGCAGAAAAATGCCCCGCGAAAGCGGGGCATCTCCTTTTGTAACCACAAACGAACCTAAGTCTTTTGGAATGACGATTCTGTAAGTAACCCCTTTGTTAAGACTTATTTGCAGACCCCCATGTCCTGCAAATAGTTGATTACAAACAGCTTACACGCGTGTAATAGGAGGGGGGGGAGGGGGGTACCCTCAAGGCCGATAAGGAAACGGCACTACCGCCCCTTCCACTTGGAAGACAGCATCGCCAGCTTGTCGTCGAAAGAGATCGGAGCCTTCACCGGAGTAACAGCATGAGCCTTCACCTGAACCTGAGTCTTCCCCGCCGGCCTTCCCTGCTCTTTCGGCCCCTGTTCCTTCGGAGACGCCCCACCCCGAGCACCACCGTCCGCCGGACGAACACCTCTCGGCCCCGTCTCATGCAGCGCCTTGATCGAAAGCGCAATCCGCTTCGTCTTCGCATCGACGGACAGCACCTTCACCTTCACAATCTGCCCAGCCTTCACCGCCTCAGAGGGATCCTTGATGAACTTCACCGACAGCTCACTGATATGCACCAGCCCATCCTGGTGCACCCCGATATCGACGAACGCACCAAACTTGGTCACATTCGTCACCACACCTTCCAGCACCATATCCGGCATCACATCTGACAGCTCCCGTACACTCTCGTTGAAGCTCGGCGCAACAAACTTATCCCGCGGATCACGCCCCGGCTTCTTCAACTCCTCCAGAATGTCATTCAGCGTAAAACTCCCCGCCGAAACCGCGCTCTTGTCCACCTTCTCCAGCAACTGCGGACTCTTGATCAGTTCCTCCACCGGAGCCTTCAACGAAGCCGCAATCTGCTCCACAACCGGATAAGACTCCGGATGAACCGCAGTCATATCCAGCGGATTCTCTCCATCCCGAATCCGCAGAAATCCCGCAGCCTGCTCGAACGTCTTCGCCCCGATTCCAGGGACCTTCATCAACTGCGTCCGCGAACGGAACCGTCCATGCTCGTTCCGATAGCTCACGATGTTCAGCGCCGTCCGCTCCGTCACGCCCGAAACATAACGCAGCAAAGTCCACGACGAAGTATTCAGGTCAACACCAACCCGATTCACGCAGCTCTCAATCACTGTCTCCAGCGACTGCTGCAACTGCCTCTGATCCACATCATGCTGATACTGCCCAACGCCAATCGACTTCGGCTCCACCTTCACCAGTTCCGAAAGAGGATCCTGCAATCGACGCGCGATGGAGATCGCCCCACGCACCGTCAGGTCGAGGTCCGGAAACTCCTGCCGCGCCACATCCGAAGCCGAATAGATACTCGCCCCCGACTCGCTCACCGTCACCGAGAAGATGTTCTCCAGCCCGCGCTCGCGCAGAAACTCCCGCACAAACGCATCCGTCTCCCGCGAAGCCGTCCCATTCCCGATAGCAATCGCCCTCACCTGGTGCTTCACCACCAGAGCCTCAAGCGTCTTGCCAGCGGCCTCCGCAGCGCCCTTCGACGTATGCAGATACAACACATCATTGGCGAGGAACTTCCCCGTCTCATCCACCACCGCAACCTTGCACCCGGTCCTCTGCCCCGGATCAATCCCCAGCACCGAGATAGGCCCCGCCGGCGGCGCCAGCAACAGATGATGCAGGTTCTCCCGGAACACCTGAATCGCATCCAGATCCGAGCGCTTCTTCAACTCCAGCCGCAGTTCACCCTGAATCGACGAGTTCAGCAGCCGCGACCAGCAATCCTCAATCGCCAACTCCAGCTGAGGCGTCCAATCCCCCTGCTCTCGCAGCACTCCACGCCGCAACACATTCACCGCCCGTGCCGACTCCAACTCAATCAAAAAATAAAGAACGTTCTCGCTCTCACCGCGACGAATCGCGAGCATCCGATGCGACGGAATCGTCTTCACCGGCTCGCGATACTCGTAGTACATCTTGAACTTCTCTTGCTCATCCACCGCGTCCATCGCTTTACGGCTCACAACTACGCCTTCATCGAACATCAGCGCGCGAGCAGCCTTTCGCAAATCTGCGCTCTCGCTGATCATCTCAGCAACGATATGTCTCGCGCCCTCAAGGGCCTCCTCGACCGAAGCAACGCCCTTAGCCACATCGACGAACCGCGGAGCCTTCAAACTCAGCGGCTCATCCGCAATCCTCTGCTCCCACAGATAAAGCGCAAGCGGCTCCAACCCCTTCTCTCGAGCGATCGTCGCCTTCGTCCTTCGCTTCGGCCGATACGGAAGATACAGATCCTCCAACTCGCTCTTATCAAGAGTCGCTTCGATCCGCGCCTTCAACTCATCGCTCAGCTTGCCCTGCTCCGCAATCGAAGCCAGAATCGTAGCTCGCCGCGCAGCCAGATCTCGAAAGTAAGCGAGCTTCTCCTCGATATCGCGAATCTGCACCTCATCGAGATTGCCAGTAGCCTCCTTGCGATACCTCGCAATAAAAGGCACCGTCCCTCCCTCATCCAGAAGCGTAATTACCGCTACCAGACCATGCATCGGGAGGTTGAGAGTTTGGGCAATATGCAGCAAAATCTGAGGAGAGAGAACGCTTACGTCAGTCATAGCTTGTCTCAATGCTACTGCCAACTGGCTAGGAAAACTCGCCCTGCTGTCACTTACCCAGGCGACACGCTCAACGCAGCATCATGCGCACGTAGAACGATTCGTCAGCAGATCGAAAGATCGAGGAGAGTGCTACTTCATATCTCGCCAGTTCGGTCCAACCCCCACCTCTGCAACGATCGGAATGGAGAACTCGGCAACGTGCTCCATCTCGTGCTTGACAAGTTCTTGAAGTTCTTGAACCTCTTCAGGCACTACGTCAAAGAGCAGCTCGTCATGTACCTGGAGCGTCATCTGCGACTTCAGCCTTCGATCTCGAATAAGCTGGTCGATCCTAAGCATCGCCAGTTTGATGAGATCGGCAGCCGTACCCTGGAGCGGCGTATTGATCGCAGTCCGCTCCGCAAAACCGCGCATGTTGGGGTTGCGGGATTGAATATCAGGGATTGGTCGAATTCGGCCAAAGTACGTTTTCACGGATTGATCTCGACGCACTGTCTCGAGTGTCTCCTCAATGAAACGCTGGACCCCTTTGTAGCGTTCAAAGTAGGTCTCGATATAGGTTTTGGCGGTCTTTTGATCAATGTTCAGCTGCGCTGCAAGTCCAAACGGACTAATGCCATATACGATGCCAAAATTAACAGCCTTCGCGCGAGCGCGTGTCTCTTTGTCCATAGTGGCAGCGTCAACGCCAAACACCTCGCTCGCGGTCAGAGTGTGAATATCCTTGCCGGTTCGATAGGCATCGAGTAACAAAGGGTCTTGCGAGAAGTGGGCCATCAGGCGCAGTTCGATCTGCGAATAGTCTGCCGACATTAGCACATTCCCCGGAGCAGGAATAAATGCAGCGCGAATCTCACGACCTAGAGCAGTACGAACAGGAATGTTCTGCAGGTTCGGATTAGTACTGGAGAGGCGCCCAGTCGCCGTACCGACTTGATTGAAGGTTGTATGAACACGGCCCATCGCATCGGTAAGCTGCGGAAGCGAGTCGAGATAGGTTGATTTAAGCTTCGCGAGTTGACGATATTCGAGCACGAGCGCTGGAACGGCATGATGTTCTGCAAGCTCCTCCAGAACATCCTGAGCAGTAGAGACAACTTTGCCCTTGCCATACTTCATCGGCTTGGGAAGAAGCATCTTGTTGAAGAGAACTTCGCCGAGCTGCTTGGGCGAGTTGATATTGAAACGTTGGCCCGAATCCGTATAAATGCGCTCGGCGAGATTATCTATATCAACAGCAAGCCGAGTGGACATCTCACCGAGAACCGCGGAGTTAATCCGCACACCGGCCTGCTCCATGCGCAACAGAACAGGAATCAGCGGAAGATCCATCGTCTCGTAAATATGCGTCAGGTGAGCGGATTCAATCTGACTGCGAAGCGTGCCAGAGAGGCGGTGGATAGCATTGGCTGCTTCGGGCAGGAGATTAGCAATTTCTCTTTCGCTAGGCGTCTTTGAGGTGTGGGGTAGGGCGCGGTCAGTAAATCGCGCCGTAACATCGGGAAGAGTGTGAGAGCCATGCGTTGGGTTGATGAGATAGCTATAGAGCATGACATCGTCGCGAACCCCGGTCAAGTTGATCTTGTGAGGCTCGAGTGCCCTAAGGACTGCTTTGAGGTCATGGGCATGCTTGGGAAGGGTTGGGTCTTCAAGCGCCTCTCTCAAACCGGGCGCGTGAAGAGAGACGATCATCGCGGAGTTAGCAGATGTCGTGAGACCAATCTGGAGAGCTGATAAAACAGTCGGCACCCTCGGCCCCTGGATCTCCGGCTCCGGGATTTCAAAGAGCGACATGGATTTGGATGGCAGTGGCTCGGGCTCAGTCTCCTGTTCTGTGGATAGATCCGCCGAGACCTCTTCTGCGAGGGCCCGGGCATCTTCAAAAACGGCCAGAGTTAGTCCATTGACCCTTCCGGAAGGATCAGTTGAACGAGCATCGATCAGTAATTCATTTATTTGCTCCGCAGTCGGTTGCAGATTGTATCTGATGGGAGTATTGGACGCGGAAGGAGCAAGCTCCTTTAGCAAAGTTGTGAATTCGAGCTCCGAGAAAAGTTCACGACACGCAGCATTGTCAGGGGGCTGGGTAAGCATATCGTCTAGTTCGTAGTCGATAGGCACAGCAGTGTGAATCGTGACGAGCTCTTTTGAAAGAAGAATATTGTCGCGATTGTTTTGCAGCGATTCGCGATACGTCTTTCGCTTTACTTCATCCGCGCGATCGAGTGCGGCCTCAACGCTGCCGAACTGTTGAATGAGTTCGATGGATCCTTTATCACCAATGCCTGGGGCACCGGGAATGTTATCGATTGAATCGCCACGGAGGGCCATTACATCAATGACGCGTTCGGGCGGGACACCAAGCGCAGCCTCAACACCAGCACTGTCAAGAATGAGGTTGTCTTTCGTGGGATTGAGAATGAACACGTCTTCGTTGACGAGCTGCATCATATCCTTATCGGAGGAGACAACGTAGACCTTGTGGCCTAGACCGGAGAGCTTCCAAGAGAGTGTTCCTATTACGTCGTCCGCCTCGAATCCCTCGTAACTAAGAATCGGGATACGAAAGGCTTCAAGTGCGCGGCGAATAAAAGGAAGCTGTTGGGCAAGGTCGGCGGGCATTTCAGTTCGGTTGGCTTTATAGCCGAGATAATCGATCTCTTCAAACTGCTGGGTCTTAATGTTGAACTTCTTAACCGACTTCATTTCGCGAGCACGCTCGTCGCGGAAGACAGGGCCGGAGAGGTCGTAGATCGCAGCAAGATAGTGAGGGGAAAAGTCCTTGCGAAGCTTGTTGATCATGTTCACGAAGACATAGGTAGCTGCAGTAGGAATGCCGGTCCGCGTTGACATCGGGCGTTGACGCTGCATCGCGTGGTATGCGCGGAAGATGAACGCCATGCTGTCGAGCAAGTAGATAGGAGGCTTGTTTTCGGGCGCGACGGCTGCTTTTGCTTGATTTGCTGAGTTCGACATGGCTTGTTAGATGGTAGCGCGTGGCGAGTGATAAGACTTCGGTCAGAGGGATGTGGTGATTGCAGATCTCTGGTTTCTAGAGAAGGAGCATGCAGTCACCGTAGCTGAAGAATCGGTATTTTTTTAGAATGGCGTGTGTGTAAGCGGAAAGTACCAATTCTTTTCCATTTTCAGGACACGCAAAGGCGCTGACCATCATAAGCAACGTGGATTGTGGAAGATGAAAGTTTGTCAGGAGGCCGCTCACGATCTTGAACTTATAGCCAGGACTGATGAAGATGGTCGTCTGGCCAGAGTGAGGTTCAAGAAAACTCCCCGCAGATATCTGGGCACAGTGTTCAAGTGTACGGGTCGTGGTTGTGCCAGCCGCGATGATGCGGCCGCCTTCACGAAGAGCGGTGTTGATGGCCTCTGCGGTCGTCGCAGGAAGGGTGTAGTGCTCGGCGTGGAGGCGAATATCTTCAAGCTTTTCCGCTCGGACTGGCTGGAAGGTGCCGAGGCCAACGTGGAGGGTGATGGTTTCGATTTGGATGCCGTTTTGCTTGAGTTGGGTCAGAATCTCGGGAGTGAAGTGGAGACCGGCTGTGGGGGCGGCGGCGCTGCCGGATTCTTGTGAGAAGACTGTCTGGTAGCGGTCGCGGTCGGCTTCGCTATCCTCACGGTGGATGTAGGGAGGGAGAGGCATGTGGCCTATTTTGTTGAGGATGGCGTTGAAATCTGGTGTGGGGGAGAAGCGGAGAGTGCGTTCGCCGAACTCGGAGGCGGAGATAATTTCCGCTTCCAGCAAGGGTCTTGCTTCGTTGGGGGCGTGGAAGAGGAGGCGTTCTCCTGGCTGAATCTTGCGGCTAGGGCGGACGAGTGCTGTCCAATCATTTGGGGCAAGCTGTTGTGTGAGCAGGACTTCTATGCGGCCGGTGGGGTCGGGTGAGCTGTGTTGGGTTTGGGGGCTGCGGGCACGAGTGGCGTAGAGGCGCGCGGGTAAAACACGGCTGTCATTGAGGATAAGGAGGTCGCCGGGCTTTAGGATTCGGGGTAAGTTGCGAAAAAAATTGTCACGGTACTGGCCGGTGGCGCGGTCGAAGAGGAGCATGCGGCTGGAGCCGCGAATCGCCGGTGGGGACTGGGCTATCAGCTCTTCGGGGAGGTCGAAATTGAAGTCGGATACGAGCAATCTATGTCAATTTTAGTGGTGAAATCGTGGTGAGTTGTGTGGTGAAACGTGGTGACAACGTGGTGTTTTGCGTGGTTGATTTTGACGACGAAAAATACGCCAACTTTTTCAACTTTATTTTCGGAGATTGCTGATTCGGGATTCGGCCAGTTCGACGGCGCGATCGAGGGCGGCCTGAACTGCTTCCTCGTTGGCGGCGGTCAGGAGGGGCCAGCCTATGAAGACTCTTGAGAAGGGCTTGGGGATGAGGAAGCGGTCCCAGGAGCGAAGCTGCCAGGCTCGTTCGGGGAGGACGTAGAAGGTTCCGACGGAGCTGCCGGCGAGTTGGGCGAGCTGGGTGACGCCGGGTTTGGCGACCATGGCGGGGCCGCGGGGGCCGTCGGCGGTGATGGCGCAGTAGTGGCCGTCCCGATAGGCTCGGTACATGTTGCGCAGGCCGAGGGTGCCTGAGCGTGAGCTGGAGCCTCTTATGGCCAGGAAGCCCAGACGCTCGACGGTGCGGGCGATGAGTTCGCCGTCGAAGCTGGCGCTGATGAGGATGGCAATGTCGTGGTTGCGGAAGTGCCAGGCGCTGAGGAGCAGGGAGCGGTGCCAGAAGGCGTAGACGGCTGGGGGTGGGGAGTCGAAGGCCAGCGAGGCTCCGGGGTCGCGGACGTCTTCGAAGCGAAGGGTCATGCCGAGGAGGCGGATGGTCGCACTCGCGAGGCGGGGGACGATGGCGAGGGCGAGGCGTTGCTTGAGGGTGTAGGTGGAGGCCACTTCGTTCAGTTTACCTATGTGTCCTGCCGGACGGATCCTCAGAAAAAGACTCGAGAAGAACGTTCTGCCCTTTACGATCAATTTACCGTAAACGTGATTTGCTTAATGCGCTGGTGAGAGGGCTGCCTATGCGTTGCTTCAATCGACTCCTCCTTTTTTCTCTTTTTCTTGTTTTGTCGTCAGGGTTTGAAGCCAGCGCGCAGAGTGCGGCGGCTACTCCAACCAACGCCGACGTTGAGGAGCTACGACAGACGGTGCGCGATCTGGCGCTGCGGGTAAGCGTGTTGGAGGCAGAGCTGCACAAAGAACGTCCTGTTGTGACGACGGAGGTGGCAACACTGAGGCCGGCGGTGCTAGTTGGCCCGGCTGCGGATGTTCGGAGCAGCGTGGAAGGTGTGTCGAGCAGCAGCGTCGCGTCTGTCCCGGCGTCAGCAGCAGTGAGTCAGCAGACCACTTCAACACCAACTTCTCCTGTGGCTTCAGTTTTGCCGACACAGCTTCCCGGTGGGGCCACGCTGAACTATACCTTTGACGGGTACTACGACTACGACTTCAATCATCCGATTGGGCGGGTGCAGTATCTGCGGGCCTACGATGTGCTGAGCAATGCATTCAGCATCAACCAGGCTGACGTCGTGTTTGCGCTCGACCCAGATGTTGCGGCTGGTAGACGCTACGGAGTTCGGTTGGATCTGCAGTTTGGGCAGGCGACGGAGACACTGCAGGGGAGTCCGCAGAACGAGCCTCGACCGGATATCTACCGGAATATCTTTCAGGTGTATGGAACGTATGTCGTGCCGCTGGGTAAGGGACTGACAGTGGATGTGGGCAAGTGGGCTAGTTCACTGGGAATCGAAGGCAACTATACGAAGGACCAGGTGAACTACTCGCGGTCCTTCTTCTTCAACTATCTGCCGTTCTATCACGCTGGTGTCCGGACCAGCTACAAGGTGAACGACAAGCTGGCGGTGAACTACTGGCTAGTGAATGGAACCGATCAGTCGGAGCCTACGAACTCGTTTAAGGACGAGTTGTTTGGATTTACGGCGCAACCCGCGAAGAGTGTTGTTTGGAACTTCAACTACTACCTTGGACAAGACCATCCGGATGCCGCGCCGGCTACGAACTGCACGGCCCCGGTGCAGCCTGGGCTGTGCCTGCAGGCGATTACTCCTGCTCCAGATGGCAAGCAACATATCTTCGACAGCTACGTGACGTGGAACGCGACGCCGAAGCTAACGTTGTCGCTTGAGGGGGATTATTTGATCTCGCGGGAGTGGGCCAATGCGGCGCCTGGGGAGTCTTCCGCGCCTTCGCATGTGGATGGCGGGGCGGCTTATGCACGGTATCAGCTGACGCCGAAGATGGCGCTGGGGGGACGGACCGAGTACTTGTCCGATCGTGGAGGGCTCTTCAGCGGGACTACGCAGGCGCTGAAGGAGTTTACGGGGACCTATGAGTACAAGTTTGGCGAGGGATTTTTGACTCGTGTGGAGTATCGCAGAGACTGGAGCAATGTTCCCTTCTTTTTGACGAACAAGCCTGGGGTGTTGTCTTCGGATCAGCCTACGCTGACTGTGGGGATGGTCTGGTGGGTTGGGGGGAAGACGGGGGCCTGGTAGCTGCGATCGTTCGGCGCATAGCGGATCAGCGTTGGGCTCGCCCCTTCCACGGAGAGAGTGTCTTGTAACTGGGTAGAGCCGTTGCGTTGGACTTTTTTGCGGAGAGAAGACGGCGCTTGATCAGCCAGCGAACTGCGCTCTGTGCCGCACTTTTGCTGATGCCGATGTTTTCCGCCAACTCTCGATACCCGATCTGTACCTCGGAGCCTCGCTTTTCAGATTCGGCAGCGAGCCAGAGGTAGACAAGGAAGCTGGCTGGGCGGCGATCGTGTCCGGCGAGGTCGCGCATGAGGACGTCGATGAGGTATGGATCGATCTCGATCATAGCTATATCAGCCAATACTATAGCTTTACAGAGGCAATTGCACTGGCACTTTCGGTCGCTTTAGTCTGCAGGGCAAGGAGAAAGGAGAACGACGATGATTCGAGGTATTAAATTTGTTGGAGTTCCAGTTCGCAATCAGGATGAGGCGTTACGGTTCTGGACAGAGAAGGCGGGATGCAAGATTACGACGGACCAGGAGATGGGTCCGGGGCAGCGATGGATTGAGCTTGCCTTCCCTGGAACGGAGACCGGTATTGCGTTATTTACGCCGAAGGGGCACGAAGACCGCATCGGGACGTTTCAGTCCATCAGCTTCTGGTGCGATGACGTCTTCGCAACGGCCAAGAGCCTGGAGTCGCGTGGTGTGACGTTTGTACAGGCTCCGCGAAAAGAAGACTGGGGCACGTCGGCAATTTTTGCAGATGCCGATGGAAATCAGTTTGTTTTGTCAAGCCGATAGCTGGTTGGCTAGCTGTACTTTAGCCAGCGTAGGATCTCGGGGAGGTTGGGTTTTTTGCCGTACATGAGAATGCCGACGCGATAGATGCGGCTCGCGACCCAGAGGATGGCGAGGATCGTCAGGCTCATTAGCACGAAAGAGAGACCGATCTGCCAGGGTGGAACCGTGGTTAGGGAGATGCGGAAGTTCATCAGCAGGGGGCTGCAGAAGGGGATGAGGGAGACGATCTGCGCGAGGGTGGAGTTTGGCGCGCGCACGATGACGAAGATCATGAGGAAGCAGAAGGCGAGCGGGATGACGAGGAACATGTTGAGTTGCTGGAGCTCCTGCTCAGAGTTCGTCATGGCGCCGAGAGCGGCGGCGATGCTGGAGTAGACCAGAAAACCGAAGATGAAGTAGGCGACGAAGAAGACGATCTGCGTGGCACTGATGAGCGCGTGGCCGCTTCCGGTGAGGCCGGTTGCGAGTGAGGTCGAACCGAGGGCAGCGGCGGCCAGCATCCAGACGCCTACTTGCGTGATGCCGACGGCGCCGACGCCAAGGATCTTGCCGGCGAGCATCTCGTCGGGCTTGATGGTTGAGAGCATGACCTCGAAGACGCGGCTGCTTTTTTCTTCAATGATGGAGCGTGCGGTGTTCATGCCGTAGAGCATGATGACCATGTACATGAGGAAGAAGAGGAGATAGGCGGCACCGAAGGCGGCGCGGCTGTCGCCGGTTTTGCTGGTGTCGATGGCGACTGGTGCCATGAGGGCTGCGATGTCAGACGGACCCATGCCCTGATGCGTGAGACCTTCGCGCGTGAGAACGTTTTGGATGGCAGCGGAGAGTGTGTCTTCGGTGCTGATGTCGCCGGCTGAGCGCGGAACGTAGGTAAAGGTGGGACGTACGTTCGTCTGTGCAGCAGGCGTAACGACGAGATAGCCGGTGAGATCTCCTGATTTGCTCTGGAGATTGTGGTCGAGGTTGGCGCGGATCTCGTCGCTGTTAGATGGCGAGTTTGATGCGAGAACTTCGACGGTCATGCCACTGTTCTTTCCGGTCTGGAGTTCGTGCTTGAGGTCGGCGGAGAAGGAGGTGTCGGAGGAGAGGATGGCGAGATGGGCTGAGGATCTGGTGCGAGAGGCGAGATAGCCGCTGCCGAAGACGAAGGCTCCCATGAAGAGCGGAATAAGAATGGTGGCGATGAGGAAGGCCTTGGTGCGAATACGCTCGAGGTACTCGCGTTTTGCGATGAGCCAGACGTTATGCATGAACTTTTTCTCCAGCCGGGACGCCGGTAGATTCTTCGGTGACCTTTTCGATGAAGATCTCTTCGAGTGTCGGCTCCATGACTTCGAAGCGGGTGATGCGGGCGCCGGTGCGGATGGCGTCGGCGAGGAGGGCCTGAGCGTCGGCTCCTTCGTTGAGGCGGATCTCGGCGTGGCCGCCGTAGTTCTTTGCAGAGTGGATGGTGGGGTGGTTGAGGAAGGAGTCGTCGCCGGTGAAGTTGATGAGGACGCGGTTGACGGGGTAGCGAGACTTGATTTCGCGCATGGAGCCGGAGAGGACGAGGTGGCTGTTGTGGATGAGGCAGATGTTGTCGCAGATCTTTTCGACCTGATCCATGCGGTGGGTGGAGAAGAGGATGGTGCGGCCTTGTTTGCGGAGGTCGACGAGAGTGTCCATGAGGAGGACGGCGTTGACGGGGTCGAGGCCACTGAAGGGCTCGTCCATGATGATGAGCTCGGGCTCGTGGAGGAGCGTGGAGATGAACTGGATCTTTTGCTGCATGCCCTTGGAGAGCTCTTCGGTTTTCCTGTCGATGGATGGGGTGATTCCGAGGCGGTCGCACCAGTCGTGTGCGCGCTTTGATGCAGTGGTGGCGTTGAGGCCGCGGAGTTGGCCGAGGAAGATGAGCTGGTCCATGACCTTCATCTTTTTGTAGAGGCCGCGCTCTTCGGGGAGATAGCCGACGCGTTTGAGGAGGTCGCGGTTGAAGGGTTTACCGAAAAGACTGACGGTACCGGAGTCGGGGACCGTGATGCCGATCATCATGCGGATGGAGGAGGTTTTGCCGGAGCCGTTGGGGCCGAGAAGGCCGAACATGCTGCCAGGCTCGATGGTGAAGCTGAGGTCTGCTACGGCGATCTTGGTGTCGTAGGCCTTGCGGACATGTTGCAGTTCTACGATGGGCATGGGTTCTCGTGTCGTTGTGTCAGGGCCAGTTTATCAGGGGTGGCGTGGGTGTTCGCGTGGCGTCAGAGTACGGATAGCTGCTCGGCGATGCGAGCGTCGCGGTGTTTGCGATCGAGCCGGGCGGAGAGGATCGCGAGGATCAAGGTGATGAGGGTGACGATGATGCTGGCTAGAGGGAGCTGGCGGTAGGTGTAGCCGGCGGTGAGCATCATGCCGCCGAGAGAGGCTCCGGTGGCGTTGCCGAAGTTGAAGGCTCCCTGGTTGAGGGTGGAGGCGAGGTTGGGTGCGGCGGCGGCCTGGTCGACGATGCGGGATTGGAGCGGGGCTCCGGCGGCGAACTGGATTGCTCCCCAGATGAGGATCATGACGATTGCTGGGATGACGTGGGGTTCGGCGTAGTAGAGAGCGAGGAGCGAGGCCAGGAGGGTGAGGAGGGCGCCGATGAGGAAGGCCATGGGACGCCAGTCGCTGAGAGTGCCGCCGAGGAAGTTGCCTACGGTGATGCCGACGCCGAAGAGCAGGAGCGTGAGGGTGACGGCGTGGGGGGAGACGAGCGTGACGGCCTCGAGGGTTGGGGCAATGTAGGTGAAGACGCAGAAGAGCGAGGCGGAGGTGAGGATACTCATGGCGAGGACTAGCAGGACTTGAGGTTTGCGGAGGACGCGGAACTCGTGGAGTAGGCTGCCGGAGCCTGCTGCTTGTTTGGGGACCAGGAAGAAGACAGCAATTGCGGCGATGAGGCCTATGGGAACGATAGCCCAGAAGGCGAATCGCCAGCCGTAGGCCTGGCCAAGTGCGGTTCCGGCTGGGACGCCCAGGACGTTGGCAAGCGTTAGGCCGGAGAACATGAGCGCAATCGCCTGGGCACGCTGGTTGCGGGGAACTAGATTTGCAGCGACTACACTGCCGATGCCGAAGAAGGCTCCGTGGCAGAGGGCGGTGAGGACGCGGGCGGCGAAGAGGAGATTGTAAGTGGGGGCTACGGCGCAGGCCAGGTTGCCGAGAGTAAAGACGCCCATGAGGAGAAGTAGGGCGAGTTTGCGCTCAAGGCGGGCGGTGGCGATGGCTACGATTGGCGCGCCGATGGTGACGGAGAGCGCGTAGCCGGTGACGAGGACGCCGGCCCTGGGGATGCTGACGTGGAAGTCGTCGGCGAGGTTGGGCAGAAGGCCCATGATGATGAACTCGGAGGTGCCGATGCCGAAGGCGGCTACCGCAAGCGCCATGAGGGGCGTGTGCAGAAGGATGTTTTTGCGCTCGGCGGTCGTTACTGAGCTCGCTTCAGAGGCAGGCATTCTTTTATTGCAACATATCTGCTGTCAATACTGAAAGGCTGTTGTGGAAGTGCGGGAGTTGGCCACGGCTGGTTCTTGGTAGCATCGGTCTGTGCTGGAACTTTCTACACCTATCAAGTTTGTAAAGCTCGTGGGGGAGCGGATTGCGGTCGAGCTTGCCAAGCGCGGCGTCGAGACGGTCGAGGATCTGCTGTATCACCTGCCCTTTCGCTATGAGGATCGCCTGAACCCGGTGCCGATGAGTGAGCTGAGGGCGGGGACCATGGCGTCGGTGATCGGCGAGGTGCGCGGGACGGTATTGCTGCAGACGCGAAGTATGCCGTTATTCGAGATGACGGTGGGACAGGGGCTCAGCACTGTGAAGTGCATGTGGTTTCGCGGGACCTATTTGAGGGACAAATTTCATGTGGGGCAGATGGTTGCGCTGTATGGGAAGCTTGAACCTTCGCGAAGCAGCGCGGGAAAGTTCAAGATGATTCAGCCGCAGTTTGAGATTCTGCCTTCGGGGGCTGGCGCGGATGCTGAGTTGTCCATGCTCGAGGTTGGGCGGATTGTGCCGGTGTATGAGTCGCTGGGAGGGACTACGGCGTGGGGGGCAAAGCTGGGATCGAAGTGGCTCAGACGGGTGATCTGGACTCTGTTCGAAGAACTGGAGAAGCAGCAGGTCAGCGAGTCAGCAAGTCAGCAAGTCAGCGGGTCGGCTAGTCAGGTTGAGACTCTGCCTGAGTCGATGCGGAAAAGGCTCTCGTTTCCTGAGCGGCTGAAGGCGTTAAAGGCTGTACATTTTCCTGAAGCCGGAACGCCGATGGTGGAGTTGATGTCGGCGACTACGCCGGGACATCGGCGGTTGATCTTCGAAGAGTTTTTCTATCTCGAACTGGGACTGGAGTTGAAGCGACGGCGCATGAGGGAGCGCGAGGGTACGGCGTTTGTGACGAATGTGAAGGTGCGGGAGGCGATCAAGCAGGTGCTTCCCTTCCATCCGACTGCGGCGCAGAAGCGTGTGCTGGGCGAGATTGCGAGCGATATGCGCAAGCCGCAGCCGATGCGGCGATTACTGCAGGGCGATGTGGGATCGGGCAAGACAATTGTTGCGATGCAGGCTGCGCTGGTCGCGATTGAGAACGGCTACCAGACGGCTTTGATGGCTCCGACGGAGATTCTGGCGACGCAGCATTATCTTTCCGCGAGGAAGCTGCTGGGGGATGTGCTGTCGCCGCGAACAGGAAAGCCTTATCGGGTGACCCTTCTGACGGGATCGCTGGATGAGGCGACGAAACGGGAGGCGCGCGGGAGAATCTTTCGCGGCGAGACCGATCTTGCGATTGGAACTCATGCGCTGATTGAAGATAAAGTCGACTTCGAAAATCTGGGTCTCGTGATCGTCGATGAGCAGCATCGGTTCGGCGTCCAGCAACGATTTCGATTGATGAAGAAGCCGGGCGCGCTTGATCCGGATGTGCTGGTGATGACGGCGACGCCGATTCCGCGAACGCTTGCGTTGACGTTGTACGGCGACCTTGATGCGAGTGTGATCGATGAGCTGCCGCCCGGAAGAACTCCGATTGTGACCAGACGAACGACAGAGGAGCGTGCAGAGGACGTGTGGGCCTTTGTGCGCAAGCAGGTCGAGGCAGGACGGCAGGCCTATATCGTGTATCCGGTGATTGAAGGGGCTAAGGATGATCAACCGGAGTTGGATTTTCCGCAGGACGTTGAAGAAGAGCCTGCGAGCGCATCCTCGGGGAAGAAAACAGCGGGTCCCTCCACTACCCTTTCGGCAAGCTCAAGGTTCGGTCGGGATGACAAGTCTTTCCTCGCACAGAAAGCAAAGACAACTACGAAGACTAAGAAGAAAGCCCCTGCGAAGACGGAGAAGTTGTTTGAGCCGAAGAGGGCGCTTCGAGCAGCGACAGATATGTATGAGGAGCTGCGGCTGGGGCCATTGAGTGGACTTCGGCTTGGGCTGCTGCATGGGCGGTTGAGCGCGGATGACAAGGACGTGACGATGCGGCGGTTTCAGCGGGGGGACCTCGATGTGCTGATTGCGACGACTGTAATCGAAGTGGGCGTCGATGTTCCGAACGCTTCGGTGATGGTGATCGAACATGCCGAGCGGTTTGGGCTGGCGCAGATGCATCAGTTGCGCGGACGGGTTGGTCGTGGAGCGGCGAAGAGCTTCTGCGTGTTGATGACAGGCGGAAGGGTGAGCGAACAGGCTGAGGCCAGGCTGGATGCGATGGTGCGCACGCAGAATGGTTTTGAACTAGCTGAGCTTGATCTGCAGCAACGCGGGCCTGGAGAGTTCTTCGGAACGCGTCAGGCTGGTATGCCGGAGTTCAGGGTTGCGAATCTGATACGCGACCGTGCGCTGCTGGAGTTGGCCAAGACAGAGGCTGCGCGCTTCGCGTCGGAACCTGATCCATCTGTTTTGAGTGAAGAGAAGGACGCTGTGTGGGCGCGGTTGAAGATGCAGTGGCAGAGGAAGTATGGATTGGTCGAGGCCTGATTTCTTTGAACCTCTGCTGCAGATTAGAGACCGCTCGTCGTTGCGAGATGCCTTAGCTTGCCGTGGCGTGAGTGAAGGAACCAAGCTGTGGAGATTGCGATGTCGATGCAACGATGGCCTTCTTCGGGCCACGCTTGCGCGCTACGAGGACTCGAATACGTTCGATCATCTCCGCCGGGGACGAAGCGCCTTTAGGGAGGAAGACATCGGCGTGAACGGCTCGATCGAAGGCGTTGACTGTGCCGGAGACGATCATCGCGGGTAAGCCGGGATGGAGTTGTTTGGCGCGGCGGACCAGTTCGTTGCCATCCATCTGCGGCATGATGAGATCGCAGAGAATGAGGTCGAGTGTGCCGGGGAGATATTGATCGAGAACGGTAAGCGCCTCCTGCGCGCTGTGGGCAGCGATGACGCGATAGCCACGGGTTTCGAGGAGGAAGGTGCGGACGGAGAGAATTTGTTCATTGTCATCTACGCAGAGAATCGTTTTCTTGGGGCGCATGCAGTCTCTCTTCTGCCGGACACCACCTTCTGGTGGCTCGCGGCCGATGGGCCAGTCTGACGCGTCTGCTGGTTTGCAGGCGGGCCGGTCTGGTGGTGTTCAAAACTTCCCCGTGGTTCGGCCGGATGCGGCTCTCAGCGCGTAGTGGGTCCGCTGCTCCCGAAGTAGAGAAGACAGAATGAGCAAAGCTCTCCTGTCTGCTCCACGAGGGATCAGGGCCATCTGTCCAGCGAGCGAAGCTGCCGAACCGCGGGGTGCGAGAGAGGCTGTAGGCCGGCGCAGGTTGCCACGCGGCTCCGAGAGCGCAGGGATCCGTATGCTGCGGATACAGTGAGTGTCGATGCCGGAGATGCTGGCATCGACCTCACTGCGCGTGCAGACAGTAAGATTGCGCTGGGGAGTCGCGACTGCGGGGCAGTCGAGCTTCTCTCAACTCAAATTGTCAGAAAACAGGCGAAAGCAAATCATCTCCAACGACGCTTCCCTCTTGCTGGCAACGTCGTCGTCAACGCTTTCCAACAGTACGAATGAGTGGGTGACTTGGCAAGCGGCGAAGTTTGGGCGAAGACTCGCAATATTAGAGCTTGCACATCCACCGATGCGCGGAAGGGTCTGTATTCATTGGCGATTCATGATGGGCTCCTGTTGAAATCGAGTGCATCACGGCAGGAAAAAGCGTCCCGTTGCAACAGGAATGGTGCGGCCACCGACGAACACTTTTGTGACGATGCCGTCTTCGAGTGCGGCGCTGACATGAATGCGGCTCGGACGAAGCATCTCGATTCCCTGCTCGATGATGATTTGTTGTCCGCTAGTGGCGAGGCCATGACGGACGATGTAGGCGATGGTGCAGCCTGAGGCAGAGCCGGTCGCAGGATCTTCGCCGGAGTCGAACTGCATGCGCGCGTGCCATTGTGCTGCTGAGTTCTCATTAGCGGGAGTAATGCAGTGGAAGAACTTCGCGCCGATGCGGTCAAGAAATTGGCGAGCGCTTTGCGAGCCAAAGATGTGCAGACGGCTGGCGACCTCGAGCGATCGCAAGGGTACGATGCAGTACGCCATGCCGGTGGAGATGACCTGCGCGGGGAGATGCGGATCGAGGTCTTCGAAAGAGAGGCTGAGTGCAGCGGCCAGGGCTGCGCGGTCGTCGGGCGTGCTGAGAACTTTGCCAAAGGTTGGATCGTTCTGTCGCATCGTACCGAAGACTCCGATCTCTTGAGGCTGCGGAGCCTGGAAGCGAACCGAGATTGGACCGATTCCTAGATCGAGAGTGATCTGCTCTGCGCCGCGAAAGGTTGGGTGATTCCAATAGAGCCAACTGGCCGTGCCGAGGGTTGGGTGGCCGGCGAAGGGGACCTCTTCGGTGGTGAGGAAGATGCGGACCTGGATGCCGCGTTCGTGCTCGATCTCCGGGGCGCGGGGCAGGATGAATGTGGTTTCATTCAGGTTGGTCTCGCGGGCCAGGGCCTGCATCTCGCCAGAGGTGAGGCCGCGAGCGTCGGTGAAGATGGCAAGCGCGTTGCCCTCGAGAGGGCGTTCGGCGAAGACGTCGACCTGGGAGAAGTCGTAAGTGCGAGAGGTCGAAGGGTGTGCTGCTGTCGACGCAACAGCGGGGCTGTCATTTGACATGGATGCTCCTCGGAAGTATCTTTTGAAAAGACCGCGATGGGGCGAACCGGCCTCATGCTAGCTTAGCTGGCTGCGGTACAAAAAACATTTAGCTATGAAGATGATGCAAAACACGATGTCCACACTCTGCTGCTGCTGTTGCTGTAGCCCAGTGTGGGTGTGTGGATGAGCTAATCGAAGCAGATCATCTTCGAGAGCACAGAGACCCACCCCAGAGCGAATAAGCCGGGTGGGTTTTCTACGTTGAGCCTCAGCAGATCAGACCACGTTGGCGAGCAGTTCATTTAGGAATTGAAGGATTGGGTAAACCCCAAAGAAGGCGAATCGACCATGTCACTCCGCATCAACGATATTGCTCCCGATTTCACTGCCGAAACTACCCAGGGCACGATTCATTTCCATGAATGGATTGGTGACAATTGGGCCGTTCTCTTCTCGCACCCGAAGGACTTTACTCCGGTGTGTACGACCGAACTCGGCGCGGTGGCGAATCTGGAGGGCGACTTCGCCAAGCGTGGCGCCAAGGTGATCGGACTCAGTGTGGACCCAGTCGTAAACCACGAGAGATGGGCCGCGGATATTGAGGAGGTCGGAGGCGCGAAGGTCAACTACCCGTTGATCGGCGACACGGAGCTGAAGATTGCGAAGCTCTATGACATGCTTGCTGCAGATGCGGGAGAGACTTCAGAGGGCCGGACTCCGGCGAACAACGCGCCGGTGCGCACTGTGTTTGTGATTGGACCCGACAAAAGGATCAAGCTGACGCTTGCCTATCCGATGACGACGGGCCGCAACTTCGATGAGATTATTCGCGTACTCGACTCGATGCAGCTGACGACAAAACATAAGGTGGCGACGCCGGCGAACTGGAAGCAGGGCGAGGATGTCATCATCACCGGAGCAGTGTCGAATGAGGATGCCGATAAGATCTTCCCCGGCTACAAGACGGTGAAGCCTTACCTCCGCACGGTGGCACAACCGGAGTAGAGTTGGACAAGGTCTCCGCTACACTTCTGTTTTGTAGCGAGCAAGGGCACCGATGGCGAAGTGGCTAACGCGCTGGTCTGCAAAACCAGTATTCATGGGTTCAAATCCCATTCGGTGCTCCATAAAATCAATGACTTGAAGAACAACGGACGGGCGATCGTGAGAGCCATCCTCACACCCAGTTCTTGCGGCCTGTAGTGGCTCTCGAATGGCGACCCCCCACGTAACCCACGCCACGCTACTCACGGAACAAATGATTCAAAATCGCATTCATCAGCGGTTCGATCACCACCACGTCCGCCGGATAAGACCAGAACCCAATCAGGTATCGCACCATCTCGCTGACGCGCTTCTTCACACCCTCGCGAAATTCTTTTTGCTCCTCGATCGACAGCTGCGCCAGTTGCAGCCCGTTCAGGGTGCTGTCGATAGGGTTCGTGTGCTTCGGCGTATACCGTATTGGCCCCAGCTCTCCCGCTTCACTCATCACGGGATCGGTCAATACCATCCTCGCCACCATCCGTCCCCGGTCATAGTCATGCACGCGATACCGCTCATCGAAGAACCCCAGAAAGCCCGTTAGGTCCGCCCCCGCCAGCAACTCCTCGGACACCGCGATTCCATAGATCCGCATATAGTCGCACTGCCCCAGATTCGCCGCCGTTTCAAATGCAAGCACCGTATCGCGAAACGCATCGGAGGCGTAGCTTCCTGCCCCCAGACTCGCAATCTCCGCCTTGTACTGGTGTTCAATCCGCCGCCTGGCCTCAGCCAGACTCTCTCTTCCGATCTTCGCGACCTGCCTCGTCCCCGTGCGCGTCGGCTGCGAAAACAACACCCTCAGCAAACCATCCGCGGTCCTCTTCAGGCTTCCGCTCTTGATTTCTCCTGAACGCAGCTTCTCTACCAGTTCGCTGGCACGAGCGTCCATTAGAGCAATCTGCTCATTCATCTCCACAGCTGTAATCCAGTCCTGAAACTCTGACTGGCCAAGCAGTACCTTCGCCCACCGTTTCATCATCTGAAAGTAGTCTGCATTCACCTCACAAAAGCTCGAATCCGCGCTCGAAGTTCTCCCATGCGGCGACACAAACAAATAGAATCGGCTGTCGTTGTACCAATGCTTGTCGATCTCATCCACCAGGTTTTTAGCCATACCCAGCGGCTCGTTCTGCAAGATTCCGCCATCGGTATACGTAAACCTCGACGGATCATCCGTCCACGGCTCCAAGCCGGTTTTTGCGTAGTCCGCCCGCCGGCGGTCCATCTCCTTTGCACGAAACGCCAACGGATATGCCCCGCTTGCCACCGATGCGTCCGCCAACTCACGCCACACCTCCGGTTTATCGCTCCCGTCCACACTCACCACTCGTGTCATCTGGTCTTCATGCCGCGTGTAGATAAACTTCCCGCAAGGCTGCATGTCATAGCCGTAGTCCACGCCGTTCAGGTTCGTCAGCGTCATCCCGATGGAGATCGACCGCGCAGCAGCTATGTGCGTTATGGGAGCGGGCCACTCCCCCGTCGCATATCGTCCCAGTAGCGTATCCTTTGCTATTCCCTCCACCACATTTGACGAAAAAATCGAACGCAGCGGCGGCTCCACTTTGCCGGTCGTTTCGTCTACCGTCTTCAACAACCCATCGAGGTCGATCCGTTTCACCCACACGTTGTACAGCGGATTGTCGTACGGATCGCGAAACTCATGGGCCGAGTACAACATCTTATGCGCCACAATCACGGCCGTCATCGCACCGGCCGAAGCACCCGTCATGACATCGATAAGAATCTTCTCGTCATCGGTCACCCCCTCGGCGGAGTTATGCTGATGAATTGCATCCAGCACCTCATACAGAACACCCGCCTCGTAACTCCCCAACGACACCGCACCCGCAATCGTAATAGCCAGCCGCTTCGGCATATCTCTCCTCGCAGCAGAATTAGAGCACCCTTCCGAGCCGGGAACCATATACCTAATTGGTCATAGCCCCTTGGTGGTAACCACCACTGATTTTAATGATCAATATCACTCCGTCTCATCCCGTATCACCTGGTTTCGCTGGTCTGCAAAACCAGTATTCATGGGTTCAAATTCCATTCGGTGCTCCATAAAATCGACCACTTGCGAGACTTTCCTGTTGCGCGGAATTCGCTAACTATCCGCAACACTGGCGGATACTCTAAGGTGAATCACTGCATCGTGGTGGGATAGCCCTGCCATACATATTCCAGAGCCTCGGGCAGAGTCTGTTGTTTCACGGCCCGGTCGACGTGCCCGGCGTTTTGGGCAAAGACAAACTGGTAATGGTAGCCCTTTGCGGCCAAGACTTTGGCCATGTTCTCATTGGCGACGACCCAGTCGTGCATATTGTCACGCATGACATTTGGATTGAGAAGATCACTGTCACCCACCTCCATCCAGATTCGCAGCGGCTTGACCGGGGAGTTCGGAATGAGGTGTTCATGAAACTCCCATGCGCCGTGAGGAGTTTTGGGGTCGTATGGCCATTGCTGGTTCAAGTACGTGCCCGAATAGGTTAGAACGCGGTGGTATAGCTCAGGGTGATACCAGGCCATGATGAGTGCGCACGAACCGCCGGAGCTACCGCCCATCGTCGCGCGGCCATCGGGGTCTTTGGTCAATTTCACGTTGAATCTCTTCTCGACCAGGGGGAGCACTTCTTTCTCGACGAACTCCGCATATAACCCTGACATGGTGTCGTATTCCAGGCCGCGTTCGCTTCCCTGGGCATCGCTCCCCCCATTGCTTATGGAAATGACGATCATCACTGGCACTCGGCGATCAGCGATCAAATTGTCCAGGGCCGTGAACAGCGCACGGTCGGGTCCATCTGTTCCGACGAGGAATGGCGCGACGCTGCCTGGAGCGTATTGTTTGGGAACGTAAACCGTCACTCGCCGAGTGTAGGAAGCGGGGTGGGTGCTTACGACCAGTTTGGCGGAGTCAGTGGGATCGACAGTGCCATAGGTACCCGTCTCCCGTGCGATGCCGGGATAGATCTTGCTGTCAGCGGAATCCATCGTGAACTCATACACCGTTCCCTGCGGCACTCCTTCGTGCGCAGTCATCTCCGGGGCCGGGTTATGCGTGGGGCCAAGAATAAAGTTTCCATCGGCATTCATCGGAGCATTGGTACCGTCGGGCAACTCCCTGGCCGCGACATAACCAGACGTGTGTGGATCGCGTGTGGGTGGAGTCGGACGAACGGGGTGGCTTGCTACCGGCGGCGTTGGTGGCGCCTGGGCGATTGCTCGATCTGCGCCTAGGCTGATCAGGAATACGATGCTCAAAAGACGGAACAATGAGAACTCCTTTCTGGTTTCAGCTATGTCTCATTCCTGCCGGCCAGGGATGTTGCTCTGGTTGCCTTTGTTCTGACCGTAATGTTTCACAAGTAGTTTATGATTACCAACCATCGGCATGGCCTGAAGGAGCATCAACATGAGCAGTGAATCGACAGTCGCGCTCGTCCCGCCGTTCACGCAGGAGACGGCAATCCTTAAAGTTCGCAAGGCCGAGGACGGCTGGAACTCGCGCGATCCTGAAAAGGTCTGCCTCGCTTATACGCTCGATAGCAAGTGGCGCAATCGCTCCGAGTTCGTCAACGGGCGAGAGCAGATCGTTCAGTTTCTCACTCGCAAATGGCAAAAAGAACTGGATTACCGGCTCATCAAGGAGTTATGGGCCTTTGGGGGCTCCCGCATCGCAGTCCGCTTTGCCTACGAGTCGCATGACGCATCTGGACAGTGGTACCGCTCTTACGGCAACGAAAACTGGGAGTTCGACAAAGACGGGGTGATGCATCATCGCTATGCCTGCATCAACGATCTACCCATTAATGAGAGCGAGCGACTCTTTCATTGGCCGCTCGGCCGGCGTCCCGACGAGCACCCTGGCCTTACGGAACTCGGACTCTAAAATTAGCTGAACTCTAATCGGCAGGTATGGCTACTGAAGCCCCCCTCAAAGGGGCTCGTGGCGATTTACGCTTTTGGGTCTTTCTTTTATCACGCTCCGGGCATATTCTCGGCCAACGACATTCTGTAACCAGACAAGCCATTCGTGGCTCAATGATGCATTCGGCATCCGAAAGGCCATCGCTTCGACAAGTAAGATATCTTGGCCACGACAGGAGCTTTCATGTTCATCATCGTGCTTGCGTTTTTGATTGGTATCGTCTCCGGGCTCCGCGCTCTGACCGCACCAGCGGCCGTAAGCTGGGCAGCTCGTCTTGGTTTACTGCCGCTTCAAGGCACTCCTCTCGCCTTCTTGGGATACGCGGCTACACCCTACATCTTCACGGTCCTCGCTATCGGTGAGTTGATCAACGACAAACTGCCGAAGACGCCCAGCCGTAAGGTGCCTCCGCAGTTCATCTTCCGTGTCATCAGCGGAGCTTTCTCTGGAGCGGCAGTGGGAGCGGCACGGCAATCGCTGGTGCTCGGCCTTGTCGCCGGCGCCGTAGGTGCGGTCGCAGGTACACTTGGGGGTGCCGCTGTACGCACCAAACTCGCTGAGGTCTTTGGAAAAGATCTCCCTGCTGCTTTGCTTGAGGACGCCGTTGCGATCATACTTGCTATTGTGGTTGTCACAAGACTCGGATGAGACAAGACTTCGACGCAATTATTATCGGTGCCGGACAGGCAGGGCCATCGCTGGCAGGTCGACTCACGCAGGCCGGCTGGAAGGTCGCCTTCGTCGAGCGTAAGTTGTTCGGGGGCACCTGCGTTAATGTTGGTTGCACTCCCACGAAGGCTATGGTCGCAAGTGCCCATGCGGCACACATCGCGCGCCGGGGGAACGACTTCGGAGTTGTGCGTCATGAGCCGGTTAGCGTGGACATGAAAAAAGTCCTGGCTCGCAAGAATGCGATCGTAATGAAGTCCAGGACTGGCGTTGAAAGCTGGCTGCGAGGCATGGAGCGATGCACCGTCTTTACAGGAACAGCGCGCTTCGAGTCTCCGAATGAGATTCGGGTTGGCGAGGAAGTGCTTCATGCTAAGAATATTTTTCTGAACGTTGGCGCGAGGCCGGCAGTGCCGAATATGCCCGGCGTTGGCGATGTTCCTTTTCTGACCAGCACGACCATCCTCGATCTTGATGAACTGCCGCAACATCTCATCGTCATCGGAGGTAGCTACGTCGGGTTGGAGTTTGCGCAGATGTATCGCCGCTTCGGTGCTGAGGTAACGGTAGTCGAGCGCAAGTCGCGCCTCGTGCCCAACGAGGATGAAGACATCTCTTCCGGCGTTCGGGAGATCCTGCAGTCCGAGGGGATTCAGCTTCGTCTCGACGCGAACTGTATCCAACTTGAAAACAATGGCGGAGAGGTGGCGGTTGGGCTTGACTGCCTCGAGGGTCATCCTAAGGTCGTAGGAACGCGCATACTTCTTGCCGTTGGAAGGCAGCCAAACACGGACGATCTTGGACTGTCAGCCGCCGGCGTGCAGACCGATGAGCGCGGCTATATCACGGTAGACGACGAACTCCGAACCTCTGTCTCGGGAATCTGGGCGCTCGGAGATTGTAACGGCAGAGGAGCTTTTACACACACCTCTTACAACGACTTTGAGATCGTGGCTGATAATCTTCTCGAGAATGGCTCGCGACGAGTAAGTGACCGCATCCCCGTGAGTGCCCTTTACATTGACCCTCCACTGGCGCAGGTTGGTCTTACCGAAAAGCAGGTGCGCGAAAGTGGGCGCCCCGCTTTGATTGGAACTCGCCCAATGACGAAAGTTGGCCGTGCCGTGGAGAAGGGAGAGTCGCAGGGTTTCATGAAGGTGCTGGTGGATGCAGAGAGCAAGAAAATTCTGGGAGCCTCCATCCTGGGCTCTGGTGGTGACGAAGCTATTCATTGCATCCTGAGCACGATGTACGCGGGTGCCCCGTACAGTACTCTCTCTCACGCGGTTAACATTCATCCTACGGTTTCCGAGCTGATTCCTACGATGCTCCAATCCATGACACCGCTTGGGTGAAATGTCATTTAGTGTGTCTCCGCCTTCGAAAAAATGCTAAAACTATAGGCCATGCCGACTACCCGCCAATTGCTGACGCCTCGAGAAGCATCTCGCATGCTGGGTGTCAGCTACCCGACGATCAAACAATGGATCTTGAACGGGAAGTTGAAGACCGTTCAGACTCCCGGTGGGCACCATCGATTGTCAGAGGCGGCTTTGAAGCCTTTTCTGACTAAAGACCAGATGAAGCCTGCGGCCGAATCACGTCAGCGCTATCGACGGGTCAGCGGTAGAAATCAACTTGCAGGCAAAGTTGTGAGCATCCAGATAGAAGGCCTTCTTGCCGAGGTTGTTCTTTCTATAGGAGACGCGCACGTGACTGCAATCATCACGGCTAGCGCGGTTCGCGAGCTTCAGTTGAAAAAAGGGGATCTTGCGGCTGCTCTCATTAAGTCGACTGACGTAATGATTGAGCGCCTCGACGATCCCTCGTAAAACCAACGGGGCACCGTGTCGATGCCTGGACGAATCGTTTGACTATACGATTTGAATCGACTAGCTTCGTAATATTCGAGTGGAACACGTGCGGGGGAGGCCAGACTTCAGCTCGACTGTTCGCGCTAATCCCTATGAACACCGGACGCACCTCAAAAGCTGCGTTTCCAGGAACGGATTCCATGAAGCTTCATCGCCTTTCTTGCGCCCTCGTCCTCCTCGTCTTGATAGATGGAGCGGTAGCCTCCGCTCAAATCGCAGCGGATCTGAAGGGCCGCGTTCTCGATCCCTCTGGCGCCGCAAACGCAAATGCGCCGATTGAACTAGTCGAGTCTTCGACAAACCTGCATCAGTCTACGACCACCTCCAGTTCGGGCGATTATCTTTTCATCCATCTCAATCCGGGCTCTTATCGTGTGGAGGTAAAGGCGCCTGGGTTCAAGAGTCTGAATCGTGAGGGCGTCACCGTCATTGTCGGACAGACCGTGAGCCTTGATCTCACGCTGAGTCCTGGAGGCGATCAACAGACTGTGACCGTCAACAGCGATGCTCCTCTCCTTCAGGCGGAGACCAGTAATATTCAAACCAACATCTCTGGCGCCGTTGTGGCGGCAATTCCGCTCAACACACGGAATTTCATTCAATTAGCGACATTGGCTCCGGGTGTCGAACTGCCTCCTGGGACCCTGCTTCCCCGCATTAATGGCGGCCGTCCACGCACCAATGAATACATTTACGACGGCATCTCCGCGCTGCAACCCGAGCCGGGTCAGGTCGCTTTCTTTCCTATCCTCGATGATGTTGCGGAGTTCACCATCGAAGCCAACAACGTGCCTGCGGAGTTTGGCCGTTTCAACGGCGGCGTGGTCAACGTCGCGACCCGGTCGGGCTCCAACGACATACACGGCAGCCTCTTTGAATATCTTCGCAACGAGGATCTTAATGCCCGCAACTATTTCGCACCGGCAGGGCGCAAGCCTGAGTACCGCCGCAACCTTTACGGGGCTACACTCGGGGCGCCCATTCTTCACGACCGCCTCTTTTTCTTTGGCGATTACCAGGGAGTGAAGCAGCTTATCGGCCGCACCCTTACCTCCACAATTCCTACCAACAATGAGCGCAAAGGTATCTTCACTGGCGTCTCAAAGATCTACAACCCAGCGACGACTACCATCGTCAACGGGAAGAACGTTCGGCAGGAGTTTCCCGGAGACGTCATCAACATACCGCTCGACTCCGCTGCCGAAGCCCTCCTTGCACGCTTCCCAATCCCCACCAACGGCAATGCGGCCAACAACTACAGCCGCACGGCGAATGATGCCGATCATCAGAACCAGTTTGATGTCCGCATCGATGGAGCCTACGGAGCTCGCGACCACGCCTTTGGCCGCTACACGTATTACAACGAAGTCGAGCAGCCCGTTACCCCTTTGCCCGATGGCAGTGGTTTGATCAGTGGAGCAGCGCTCGGAACGGGAGGTGTGCCGGGACTTTCAAATGTGCGTGGGCAGCAAGCCGTTGCCGACGAAACCCACATCTTTTCGCCTCGGCTGGTCAACAACCTCGCCGGTGGCTACACTCGCCGCAGCAACAACATCATCGGTCCCGACCTCAGCGACACTGCGTCTGCCGCGCTCGGCATTCCCGGCATCCCCACCAACGCAGCGTTCAATAACGCCCTTCCGCTGTTTACCTTCACTGGCTTCCAGCAGCTTGGTCCTTCAGCGAGCACCTTTGCGAACTTCCAGACCTCGGTTTGGCAGATAGTCGACACGGCTGTCTACACCCGCGGCGCCCATGCCATCAAAGCCGGCATCGACTTTCGCTGGTATCAGCTCAATACAGTATCGCCGCCCAATCCGACGGGCTCCTTCGCCTTCACCACCACCGGAACCAACCAACAAGGCGTAACAAACAGCGGCAACTCCATTGCCAGCTTTCTGCTTGGCGAAGTTGATACCTTCCAAATTGATCTTCAACGGGCCAAGATTCGCCCTCGCGACTATATTGAAGAATATTTTTTACAAGACGACTGGGAAGCTTCCAACCGCTTGACTCTCAACATCGGGGCGCGCTGGACTCTGCATCATCCTTCTACCGAAAAGAATAATCAGGGAGCTGTCTTCAATCTCGCCACCCAACAGCTTGATTATGTCGGCGTCGATGGCAATTCGCGAAGCGCCCGTGAACTCCACTACGGTAATGTTGCTCCGCGGGTGGGATTCACCTATCTCGCGACCGAGAAGACTGTCATCCGTTCTGGCTTCGGAATCGTATTCATTGACCAGTCCGGAATTACGACGCCTTTCACTGTTCCCCAGTTCCCTTTCATTCAGAGCGTATCGCAGAGGACGCAGGACAGCGTGAACGCAGCCTTTGCGCTCTCGCACGGACCTTCCGTTGCCCCCATCCCGCTCACTCCTAACGCCGGTCTTGGCCAGAGCGTGTACACTGCCGATCGCACCGCCGGCTCCGGCTACGTCCAACAGTGGAACCTCGCTGTCCAGCGCTCAGTGGCCAACAATTTGTCCGTTGAAGTTGCATACGTCGGATCCAATATTATTCATGTCGGTATCCCCGATTCGAATCTTAACCAGCTCACGGCCGATCAGCTGGCGCAAGGCTCTTCGTTGTTAACCCCAGTCACAAATCCTTACTTCGGCCAACTCCCCCCATCCAGTTCCCTCAATACGAAGACCATAGCCGCCGCGCAGCTCATCAAGCCCTATCCTCGCTTCCAAAACGTTGCGACGTATCGCCATAACTCGGGAACCACGAACTACAACGCAATTGAGGTCAAGGCCGAACAGCGTTTCTCTGGCGGCATCTCGTTCCTCTTCGCCTATACTCACTCCAAACTCATTGACGATGCGTCTTCTGTCTTCTCCTCTACCGTTCTCTCCTCACCCAACACAAGCTCTCTTATCGCAGCGGACACCTTCCGCCCTTATCTGGAACGCGACTCATCGAGTGGCGATATGCCCAATGTAACTTCGTTCAGCGGCATCTACGATCTGCCGGCTGGTCACAACCACCGCTTCGCCTCGACTGGTGCGGGTAATGCACTGCTCGGAGGTTGGAGCTTGAATACCATCCTGTCGCTGCAGTCTGGGATGCCGGTCACCGTTACGCAGGCCACCAATAACAACTCTTTCGCTGGCTTTTCTCTTCAGCGCCCCAATATTATTGGGAATCCGAAGTTGCCATCCAGCCAACGAACGCCAGCTCGATTTTTCAATACTGCGACACCCACTAATCCGGGGGCCTTCGGTACGGCTCTCCAATTTGAAATTGGCACGGCATCCCGCAACCCAGTGCGCGGGCCTGCGTATCGCGACCTCGATATCTCTCTCATCAAACGGACCCGACTGGTTGAAAAAGCTGACCTTGAGTTCCGCGCCGAGATGTTCAACGTCACGAACACGCCGGAGTTTTCGCAGCCCAATGGCAGCTTTGGTTCCGCTGCGTTCGGCACCATCACAACGACTACAACGGACCCCCGCGTAGTGCAATTCGCGATTCGACTAAGCAGATAGCCAACTTTCAGTGCACCCTAGGGCTCGACCTATAACGAACTGTGTTCTAACGCTGCCAAAGCCCACTCTTCGCAGACAATTGTTTGCGGAGAGATTCGAGCTTGGCACATCAGCATGCAAGAGGAGATTCACGTAGAGACTACTGCACGTGCCTGACACTATCTTTGGTTTTCGACAGCGTTTTGGATGTTCTCAGCGATCTTGTATTCACGTGTTGCGTCTTCCTTGCGGCCTAAGGCATGGAAGGCCTGCCCCAGCAACAAGTGGATGATGTGATTGCTGGAATCCATATGTTCTGCGCGCAACAGATAGTTAAGCGCCGTTAAGGCGTCATCACGTTTCAACAAAACTTGTCCGAGCAGAATATAAGGTCCAGTTGAATTTGGCTCCAGTAGAAGCGCGCAGTTCAACGCCTGCTGCGCATCTTCGTATCGCAGAGCTCGCAGGTATGCGTCGCCCAGACGCTCATACACCTCACCATCCATTGGGTTGATTGTCCGTTCGGCTTCAAACTCGACGACAGCTCCAGCGGCGTTTGAGCGTGACAGGGCAAGCTGCCCCAAGAGCAGATGAGCCAAAGGTAGTCCTGGTTCGATTTGGAGCGCTTTGCGTGCCATCTGCTCGGACTCGGCGGGGTAGTTGCGGCGGAGCAGCATACGTCCCAGGAATAAATAAGATGCTGCTGAGTCAGACGGAATTTTATACTGCTGGGCAAAGATGCGGCGCGCATCATCGTATCGGCGCACCTCGAGATAACATACCGCCAAAACATAGGTCCCATCGGCGTTCACGCTAGCGATTGGGCTGTTCGCTCGTTCGAGGAAAGGAATCGCTGCGGCCGATTGCCCCATGCGATATAGCGTCACACCGCGCATCTGTATTGCCAGCAGATCATTGCCATCCTGAAGTATGGCTTTTTCGAAGGCTGAATTCGCCCCTGCAAAGTCGTTGCGTTGGTAATGAATCATCCCGCGCATACGCTCTACTCCCGCTGGCTCCGGCTGCTGTGTTGCCAAGGAGCTCAAGCGGGCCTCGGCTTCACTCAACTGTCCACGGGAGATTAACCGCTGTGCTTCCTCCGTTGGACTCAGACTATGCTCGGCTGAATCAGTTGAAACAGATGCTCCGGAGCCGAGGTCACGCTGGGCCTCCGCATAAGGGATCAGAGATAATCCCGCGCAGCAAATAAAGCAAAGCGGAATCAACTCAAGGCTCCTGCGAAGAGAGCGAGCAATAAGTGACATATCTAAAAGAGCGCCCCCGCTACTTGTTCGGCGACGTTCCTCGCTTCTTCACTCAAGCCGGTTTGAGACGATGTTGGCTGTCTAGTCGAGCCTCTCCTGATGTCAATGACGAAAGCCCGGTCCCGTACTCGACCGATGATCTGCTCTCCACTGTTATCGGAGCTGTTACTCGGGACACACTGAAATGCTTCATTGCCGATTGCCTTCAGAGGGACTGGAGTACCGGCACATTGCGCGAGATACGTGGCGAAATCTTTCGAGGGGAGAGCCATTGTGTGCACAGCGATCTTTAGCGTGAAGACAACAGATTGCTGAGTGCGCTTGAAGTCGCAGGTGGTATCGCCCTGTGGCGTGAGAGCGGTTGCGTTCGCCTGAACCTCCCCGCCCAGAACGCCGGCGGCCGTCGCTGCATTTAGCCAGGGACATTGAGTTTGTGCCCCGCATCGCATGGGGCTCGCGAATGTGCCAGCTATCACCATAAATATAAATGCGATCCAACATCTTCTGTTCACGCCATTCCCCTTAGCGTAATTCTTTCTGGCAGAGGAAGTATCCACCGTAGAGTGTCGTCGAGTATGCCGAACACTGAGAAGGCTACACACCACGCGCTTTAGTGCTCTCCCCCAGCACTCATACCTTCGGGATGCGATACATCCTTATGTACGTGCCATGGCACGCTCTCGATTGAGATCTCTGGATGCTTGCGCAGAAAATCCAGGGAATAGGTAGGAGCGCCGGGATCGATCTTCTTCGTGACAAACTTCGCGGATTGCTCCTTGGCTTTATCCTTCATCCCGGCGCGACGATAGAGCAGTGCAAGGTTGTAGTGCGCAGTCAGGTCGTCAGGATCGATCGCTTGCAACGCTTCAAACTGCTCCATCGCTTCCTCAGGTCTGCGCTGTTGGTAGTATGAGATCCCGAGCTCGCGACGAGCATCGCGCGATTGGGGATATTGCGCCAGGACTTTTTTCAGATCTTCCACTTCAGCGTCGGAATGCCCCGCTCGCCGTTCTACTAGTGCAAGATAATAGAGCGCACGCGCATTGTTGGGACTTAGCTCCAGAGCTTTTTCAAGACCCCCACGCGCTGAGGCATATTTTTCCCATTCGATATTCGTCAAGCCAATATTGGTGTAGCCGTCCGCATAGTCAGGACGCAACTTGATCACTTGGGAGAAGGCCTGGATTGCGTCACTGTACTGCAGCTGATCGAGATAGGCGATGCCGAGGTTATTCCACCGCATCCAATCAGCGTTATCGTGAGAGTCAGGTGCGCCTGCAGGATTCTCTCCGAGGTTCAGTGTGCGGGTGCGCGAAGCTAGCTCGACGATTGGATACGCAACGTGATCCTTCCCGAATACATTATTGAGATAGCTCTGCCGGAGATGTCGATAGTTGACCCTGGCAGTTATTGTTACCGCACCTTTCGCCTCGGGAGGAATGCGGAACTCGTAGCGGATGAGCGAAGATCTGCCTGCCTGAACGGTGTTGTCATAAGCAACAGAGTGGATGGTCCATACCTTATGGTTGTCGACAAACACCCCGTCCGTGTTGACGGGACGGTTGGTAAAGCTATGCGCCCGCTCGTCGAGCATTCCATCCGGCTTGATGAAGCCGCTGTGATAGATCTCCTTCCCGTTAGAGTCGGTGACTACAAACTCCACCCACGCCTCATACAGGTCGCGAACTTCGGGGATCAGGGAATGGCCTATGTTTTTATTTTGAATAACGGTCATCACCTGCACTGCATCACCCGGAGCAAGAGTGAACGCGGTCGAACCCAAGGGGGCGATCAGCTTGTCGTCGTTCGCCTTGCGAATTGCAAATAGATCGACGTTTAGATAGTTGCCTGTCTTCAAGAATTCGACCGTCTTCTCCAACTGCTCATCAAATCCATAGTAGAAAGGAACGGCGGTGTTGCCTGCAGTCCAGCGGTGCGAGGCGAACGTGCCGTTTTTCGCTCCGGGCTCGGGCAGAGCATTCGATGCGCGCTTCATGTGACAGCCCTGACAGGTAGTGAAATCAGCTTGATAAAACGTTAGAGGATTTCGCTGTGAGAACTTCGAGTTTTGCCACTCATCGTATGCGGTAAACGCGCGAATGAATTTGTAATCATTCAGCGGGTTCGGCAAGTTGGCTTTGTGACAGGCGGAGCAAAATTCGGGCGTACGGTAGAAGGTCTGCATCACCGCCTTGGAATGCCTGTCGAGGTGAGCCAATATCTCTGAATCCGGCACCAGTCCCGGAATGCGGACTCCCTTTTCGTCAACCAGAACAGCGGGTACTCCCATGACATAGCCACCATTGCCAAGCGTCGACTGTAGCTTCTGCACGGAATGGCACGTTGTACAGGTCAGTCCGTCCTGATCAAATTTGCGGTCGACGATCGAGTTTTGCGTCAGTCCTCCGCCCAGCACAGCGATCGGATTATGACAGCTGTCGCAGTGGCGTGAGAACTCAATCCCCTTGGTTCTTATGAGGATATTGACGCTGGTGCGATAAAAGGGCGTTCGAAATGAGTTCGAGTGCAGCGACTGCCGCCATTGGTGGTACGCCTCTTTGTGACAGTGACCGCAGTAGTCGGCCGTGGGAAACGCGTCTGGCTCCAGGAAGGTGTCACCCTGTACGGCAGCATTTCCAGGCGTTGAAATATTTCCTTTTCCAAAGGCAAAATTGTAGGTTCTGCTAACCCTGTCAGCATACTCTTTGCGAACTGTAGCTTCGTCGGTGACTTTTTGTTGTGTCTGACTTAGATCTGAGTGTGCTTGAATACGAGGAATAAACGCAAAAACACTTCCCAGGAAGAGCACTCCAACTAAACTGACGTACGCCACCCTTACGGCAGCCAGGCTCCGTCGATTGCGAACGACACGCGTCACCTGCATTTTGGCCCACTTGGAAAACACCTGCGTCGACCCCAATTTTTCTTTCGCGATACCGCCCAAAGATCTGCGAGAGGTTGATGGGAATTTTACTCACCTAATGCATCTTTTGTCTGCTGATTTCTGCGTTCGCTTTCGCCTTTGCCGGTTCATCGAGCACACCTGGCACAACGCCCTTTCCCTCCTGAATCGTAAAAAACCGGTCGACCGTCGGGATCGTTATATGTTCCACCGAACCACTGGGCCAATGAATCTCAACGGAATCTACTGTGGTTGCGTCGCCGATCCCGAAGTGCGGCCGCTGATCGTTGGATGACTCATAGCTGCCGCCGCTAAGTACATCCGTTCGTTGACGAAGTCCATTCGCCATCAGATAGACCGTGGCACCCACAGCATCCCGCGGACTCTTTGGACCTCCAATTAGCTTCAACCCAACCCAATGATGATGGTCTGGACTAACATCCCGCATCAACGAAGGTACGTGATCCATCGAGTTGATGACGACATCGGTCTTACCGTCGTTGAACAGATCCCCGAAGGCGGCTCCTCTTCCCGGGATCACCTCCGCCAGGCCACTTCCAATCACCGCGGGCATTACCTCAAACTTCTTTCCCCTGTCTACGTTATGGAATAGCAGCGGACGCTGAGCATAGGAGGTTCCCCAGTCATACTTATCTACCTGAGGATAGACATGCCCGTTAACCAGAAAAATATCTTTCCAGCCGTCGTTGTCATAATCAATAAACTCGGTTGCCCAGGTAAGAAAAGGATAGGTGACCTCCGCGATGCCCATCTCTGGACTGATCTCGGTAAACCCCTGATCCCCTCCATTTCTAAAGAGCGGTTTATAGTCGTCGGAGAATGTGCCGGTATAGAGGTCGACCAAGCCATTATTGAGATAGTCGCCCACCGCCAGCCCCATCCCAGCCTGGTCGCGTCCCTGCTGATTTAACGCGAAACCTGAGTAGTAGCTGGCATCCTCAAAGGTGCCATCGCCGTTGTTCATGTAGAGATAGTTCGGCGACGAATCGTTCGTAACCAGCAGGTCAACCTTGCCGTCGTTGTTGATATCGACGAACACCGCGGTGAAGCCGTAGTAGCGTGCCTTATCGGCGACACCCGCTTTTTCACTGACGTCGGTAAAGGTGCCATCCCCGTTGTTGTGAAAGAGATGATCGGCTTCTCCCTGGAGTCCGCGGGGACCGCACAGGGTATTTACGCCGCGAAATTGGCAGTAGACTAGTCCAACCGTTTCAGAACCGGGATCAGGCGGATGGTTTACATCATAGTGAACATAGCCGGGAACGAAGAGGTCGAGTCGGCCGTCTCCGTCGTAGTCTCCAAAGGTGGCACCTGTAGACCAGTTCCCCAACGTGACACCCGCCTTTTCTGCAACGTCTGTAAAGGTTCCGTCGTGGTTGTTGTGATAGAGCCGGTTCTTGCCAAAGTTGGAGACATAGATATCCGGCCAGCCGTCGTTGTCGTAATCTCCAACTGCAACACCATATCCCCAACGATCGTTCGTGACTCCGGCCTTGGCAGATACATCCGTAAATGTCCCATCATGGTTATTGTGAAACAGGGCTGCGTGAGGTGGGTCCGCAGTACCCTTCAACGCATCGTAGGTAGACCCGTTCACCAGGTAGATATCGAGCCAGCCGTCATTGTCATAGTCCAATAAGGCGACCCCCGATCCGGTGGTTTCCAGAATGTACTTCTTTTCCGGCGTGCCCATCACGTGATGCCAACCTGTCAGACCAGCTTGCTTTGCAATATCTTTGAAGATCACGGGACCTTCCTGAACAAACCCTCCAGCGGTAATTGGACGCAGCTCCGAGTCTTTCACCGCAGCGAACACACCTGCTGTCGCGGACCCACCACGCGGAGCAGTTGGGACGGGCTGGTCCTGAGTCGAACTCGGACTAAGCTTGCCTGTCTCCTGTGCCATCACAAGAGGGCCCACCAGAGACTCGCTTATTAGAAGACCGAGCAGGATCGTTTTTCGAAGGTATTTCATAACCCCTTGTTCCGCCTACACTAAGTGTTGGTGATGAAATCGAGCGCGAGGAGGCATTCACGAAAAGTTGGCGTATCTTCATCCGAGTAAGACACATAGTCCGCGCATTTAGCAGCAGAACGATCTTACCTCTTCGCGAAGCGATAGGTCGTCGTCCCAGCATCATCGCGACGAGCCCAGTCTTCGGCATCCCTCTTGGTGCGAAACGTCTTAAATCGTAGTGGGCCAGCCCGACTTCCGGACAAGCACTTTCGATATGAGGAGGGCCTCGGTACAGTTCAGAGCATCAGGACTGTACCGTCATTCGTACTGAAGGCCAAAATTGCAGAAGGGCGGACCCGATTCGGCGTCATGAAGATGGCGAAACGAAACTATAAATCTTTTATTTTGTGCCTATTGTGATAGTAACAACTTGGCGCCGGGAGGGGGTCGAACCCCCACGGGCCGAAGCCTGGCGAATTTTGAGACCGTAGACGCCGCAAATTCACCCGCCAAGAATCCAGTTCGCGTTCAGGCAGAGTTCCTAGCATGCCGCAATTGGGGGCACCCCACAGAGAAAAGGTCTCGGCCATCTCCTGAGACGAACGATGGGGCGGCTCTTCGTCCGGCGCTCAAGGCGCTTAAGTCCTGGGCAGCTTCGCGAAAAATGCCGTCCTTGGTGAAGAAAAAGCCTGCTAATTAAGCAGACTTTTCGGTGACTCGGGTTTAGATTGCATGCCTTCGACATACCTTCTTGTGAATACGCCCTGTCAACCTCTCGCGGGGGCCTTGTGGTTCGGAAGCTTGACTGCATCGAGCCAACTGGATTGATCCAAGTTGCTGTGTAACCCGCTATCCAGAGAAGTGGTCCCATAAGATGCCGGCCCACAGTCACTTGTCCGGAAAGCCGACTATTCGATCAAGTGGATAAGTTCCGGCTAGCCGACATACCGGGAGATTTCAGGCCAACTTCGTGTTGCCCATCCGCTCAGAATCCAGGAGGTGTAGATCGGTGGTCGGGCGAACCTCGGGCAAGAGACCCCTCACGAGTTCGCCATCCGTGGACCGCAGCGCACAATCAGCGGACCGCAGGATACGAATGGCGAATCGCTCTCGAGCTGAGCGCTCAGTCGTCATCGTGCATGCGACGTAAGTTGTTTCTGTACACGGCCCTTCCTATAGCGTTTCCCAGGCGCTCGCCTGCGACCTGATCGGTTCGGAAATGTATCCCACCGTAAACACGTGCGTCGGAGATGTCGTCGGTAATCTGCTCGAACGTCGTGTATTGCAAGACGATGTCGGGCACGGTGGGATTTGACAACGTCATGAAATGCCCGCCTTCACCGTATATGCGTCTCAGAATCGTGGCGGCGCTATTAGCTGCGCTGCCGTGGTTGGAGGGATAACTCGGGAAACATGGAGTCGTAACAAAGGGGGCCCAGCTGGGGTCAGGATCAGTTTTCGGATTGTCGTCTGTGTCCCCAGCATGGATCGCTGTTTCGGGTCGCCAGAAATTGTAGTGATACTTGTTGAAGAATGCCGCGACCAAGCTGTCATTCATCGCCATGTTCATTACGGCCAGCGCACGAGCATTTTCGGTCAGAGAATGCCACCGTTCCTGCGCAACCTGCTGGACGACCTGATTGAAGACCTGAGTTGGCGAGGACGCGGCATAGAAGAGCGCGACATTCGCGCGATCTTGTGGTCGCTCTCTGCTGTCGATGCTTCCCACCGTCATCACCTCGTTGTAGGTTTTCGCATATTCGCGGCTCGTGAGCACCGGCGGTGGGTCGAGGAGATACTCCCTAACACTCGAGATGCCGAACGGAGTTATGTTTTGCCATTGATACGCGATTCCGACGGCGACTCCATTCACAATTGGACAACTCGGTGTGGCTTGCCATTCTCCCGGAACCGGCGGCCCGGGTATCTTGAATTGCGGAGGCGACGACCCGTCGTTTGCGCGCAGAGCGATCATGGCCAAAGCTGCGGCTTCACCCGTGGCAATGCCGTCGGTCTTGGCTTGACCGTCCGGTATCGACGCTAGGGAGTTGGCGCGCTCGGCGTTTAGGGTCGAGGTCGAGGCGCTAGCTGGAAAATAGGTGCTAAGCACGCGATAGGCAGCTTGGATGGCTGCAGCCTCGGGGCTTGCACCTGGCGGTGCTACGATCGTTCCGAGATAGGGATGATACTCGCCCGTGATGGCGTTCACGGATTCGAATACAGCGAGTTGTACGATTGCCGCGTATCGTGCTTGGGCGAATGGGTTCTGGCGGTTCGTGACCGCTGTGTTCACCGCGATCACGTTCCAGTCCAATACGGCATCGGCTTTCGCGACGGCAGACCCGAATAACGTCGCGATCAACATGCATAGCCCGAGAACCCGGTTCTTTGTGTCGCCATGTATCTTTTTCATTGTGCTTCCTCCTGATTCTTCACTGGCTTTCGGTTAGTAATGATCGGCATATTTGCGGCAACGGAGGCTATTGTCCATATCGGAGAGTGTGTCGCGGCGTTATGCTTTGTGTCGCTCTAAACACAAGCGCGGGTTGCACTTGCGTCAGCCTCTACCGATGTGGTGTAGAATCACTCAGCTTCCATGGGGTGTGCCATGGCTTCCGAGCTAGCTGGAGTGGAGCAACCGATCCGGTTCGGCGAGGGCTACGAGGTTGACCTGCGTCCTCGGAGGCTCCGCCGTGGCAGTCATGTGCTGAAGCTTGAGCGTATCCCGTTCGAGATCCTTCTCCTCCTGCTTGAACACCGCGACGAGATTGTTACTCGGGATCAAATCGTATCCAGGGTTTGGGGCCAGGGTGTTTTCCTGGATACCGACAACAGTATCCGGGGCGCGATCCGCAAGCTTCGCCAAGTCCTGAAGGATGACGCCGAGACCCCACGGTTCATACAGACCGTGACCGGGCAGGGGTATCGCTTCGTCGCGCTGGTTATTACTCCCAAAGAACCAAGCGCAGCTTCCGAACCAGAGGCAGCGGGTGTTCCCACCAGCGACCGGGATTTCATGTCGGAACTCGATAGTTGGTTACAAGCCCGAAGACTGCGTTTAGTCGAGCCAGATCAGGATCGCACGGCGGAAAAGACGACGGATGTCGGAACCGGACAGGCGAATCGCAAGTCCTACAGGTGGCTTTTCGTTGGAGCAGCCGCTTTGCTCTTGGTCGCGTGCCTTCTCTCATTCCTGGTAGTTTGGGGCTGGCGACGAGCATCGAACCCGCCCACACATTCCCAGGGCAAGATAGTCCTTGCTGTTCTGCCATTCGAAAACTTGAGTCGCGATCCCGACCAGGAGTTCTTCAGTGACGGTCTGACTGAAGAAATGATCGCCCAGACCGGAAAGCTGAATCGGGATCGACTCACCGTGGTAGCCCGCAGTTCGGTTGCAAAGTACAAAGGCACTAATCTGGCCGCGAAAGAGATCGGTAAAGAACTGAACGCGGACTATCTTCTCCAGGGCACAGTTCGCCGCTCGTCGGACCGTGTACGCATCACCGTTCAACTCGTCGAGGCTCAAAATCAAACAGACCTCTGGACCGAGAGTTACGACCGCGAACTCAAAGATCTGCTAGCTGTGCAGGACTCCGTCGTGCAAAGCATCGCGAGCCAAATACACATCGCTCTCACGGAAGAGCAGAAAACACGTTTAGCAAATCCGCGGCAAATAATGCCTGAAGCATACGAGGCGTATTTGAAAGGTCGCTACCACTGGAATAAGCGAACAGCCGACGGCATGCAAAAGGCGGAGCATTATTTTCAGCAGGCCATTGACAGTGATCCAACCTACGCCGCGGCATATTCCGGGCTGGCCGACTGCAACAGCGGACTTGCGTGGCACGGGTTCAAATCCCCGGCCGACGCGCTTCCGAAAGCTTACGCGGCCGCTCGCAAGGCGGTGGAGATCGATCCACAATCGGCTGAGGCCCACGCCTCCCTGGGCCTTGTGTTCAGCCACGGCTGGAATTGGGCCGGAGCCGAGGCCGAGTTCAGGCGTGCTCTGGAGTTGGATCCTCAATATGCAAATGCGCACCACTGGTACGGAGACTATCTTTCCATTAAGAGCCGCCATGACGAGGCGCTTGCCGAAGCCAGCCGTGCACTGGAACTCGATCCACTTAATCTCATGATCAGCACATGGGTGGCACTGCGATACTATCAGGCACGTGACTATTCCCGTGCAATCGAACAAGGTCGAAACTCTGTTGAGCTGGACTCGAACTTCGCAGCTGCACACCTTCTGCTGGGCGAGGGCTATGTTCAGGCAGGCTTGCGCAGCGAGGGCATTAGTGAGCTGAAGCGGGCTGCGAGTCTGTCAAGGGGTAGCCCACTTTACACGGCCCAGGTCGCGGTTGCCCTTGCAGCGGCAGAGCGGAGGCGTGAAGCACTCCGAATCGCTCACGAACTGGAGACAATCTCGAGGAAGCGTTACGTTTCGCCCTACGGCTTGGCTCAGATCTACGCAGCGTTGAAAAGCGATGAAGACACATTCAAATGGCTGCAAGCCGCGTATCGCGATCACGCTGTCTGGATGGAATACCTCGCCGTCGATCCGATCTTTGATCGCTATCGCTCCGACCATCGTTTTCAAGAGCTCCTACGGCGAATCGACCTGCTCTGAGTTAAATTACGAAATCCCCGATACTCTACCGCCAAGCGTGGCTGTCTGCATCCAGTTACTTGTCGCATCGCAGTAAGTCTATGAAAACACCCCATATGAGAGCGTAGGCATGGCTGATGACGGCCGAGTGATGCGCTGCATCAGCTTCACCGCGCAACTGGGGCGAACTTGGAAGTGCCGGGCCGTAGCCTGCGTTTATCCGCGCTTGGCTTGCGGCGTGATCCGCACGGATCTGTGAAGCAGATACACCACGAGAATTGGAGGACGGCGATAAAGAGCGGCCCAGCGCATCTCCCAAGATCATGCTCAAACAGACCGATTTCGGCATCCAGCAATCGCATGGCGCCGGCGAGCGCACCCAGGATCAGCAACGCAGGCGTCGCCTGCTTGTAGATCGCCCCCAATGCGAACAAAGCCAGAGGAATTGTGCGCGCCGCCGCGTACATCGCCAATAGCAACGACGCCTCCGTTGGAACGGATTCGACAGGGACCAGGTATTGCGGACGGATGATCGCGGCGATCAACGCGGGTTTCTTCGACAACCCCTGATTCTGACTCAATTGAGAGACCTGGCCGGGGGTGAATATCGTTCGCCGGTCTTTCCCGATGAGGTGAGTGACCAAGTGTTGTCGGTGGAGTTGAGCAACCACCTGAACATTCTTGAGAACGTCCTCCTGGCCCTTGAGGTGCCAGAGCGCGCCCGTAATCGAGACGGTGGCTCTTACCTCGTTGAACTGGCGCCAACGTTCGGGCCCTCCATGAGCTTCGATTGCGAATTCGAGTAGGTTGTCCATAGAAGCCTTGGCTGCGCAGAGAGGAGGGTTGTTGAGTGACGATTCACCCGTGTCTACTTCGGGAATGAGTCGCCGAACATCGGATTCCCGCTTTTGGACTGTTCCTCGGTAGCCTCGTCCTGAATGACATCCCAGTGTTCGACCAAAATCCCATCCATCAAGCGAACGACGTCCGCTGCGATCCAGTTAACCGGCAGTCCGATGTTGGAGAATCGGCCATGAACGATGACGTGGTCGTCTTCAGCGAGAATGACTCCGGGCTCATACTTAAGCGACGGCGGAGCGGCTTTGATGAGGTTGAAGAGTCCGTCTCGTCCCGACTCGATATGGGCACTGTGTTGAATGTAATTGGGAGACCAGAACCGCTCTGCCGCCGTGAAGTCTCGTTTATTGAATAGCGTATCGAATGCTTTCAGTACGATCGCCTTATTCTTCTGCGCATTTGAATTGCTCATTGTTTTCCTCTCTTCCGAATCAACTTTGGACGTTTTTGTTACGAGCTCTTCATGCAGTTCGCTCAAGTAGGAGAGGCAGCACAGAGGCTTTCGATCAGACCTGGCCTCTACCGCCATCAACGAACAGTTCGATCCCCGTGACGAAACTCGAGTCATCCGAAGCTAAAAACAACGCAGCTTTGGCGATCTCATCGGGTTCCCCCGATGCGACCCATTGGGATGGTGGACACCATCCGCGCAATAGCCTCCGCAGGTTGTCCATCGATAACCGGGGTGTCGGTCGGACCGGGACTAACAACGTTGGAGCGAATATGGCGGTCCTTGAGATCCGAAGTCCAAGTTCGGACAAATGAGCGGCGGGCGGCCTTCCTTCCCGGATCTGCTCGAGGCGATTGCCTTCACGGCAGGATTCCACTTTGCGTTTTATCGAGCAGGGCGACACCAGTCTGTATCCCGCGCTCGCTCCGCATGTGACCAATCTGGAAGTTCTGCGAATCCTGTTGAGCATCGGTCCGAGCGAGACCATGCACTTCCAGACCTGGCAGGACAAAGCCGGCAACGCCACTCCGTTGACTGTTTTCGATAAGACGAACAATTCCTCGGTTACGTTCTCTAACCTTCAGGACACCCAGGGGGAGACAGATCCGGAATCGCTGAATGAAGATACATTGCAAGCTAACTTGAGCATGTTCGGACCGGTTGCGATCATTCGTCCCACTTCGACCAAGCTTGGCGGAGCCCAGGCGGCGGTGATGAGTTTTGTCAACGACGGGCTCTTCCGCGGCCAAAAGCCACTGAATAACCCTGAACTGGTGCGGGTATTGCTCCAACTTGCAGAAGGAGCGGACGACGCGCGCCGCCAACTGTAAGTGTGACCGGAAACAGCGGATGGTATTCGCAATAGGGCAGATGACACGCCGAACGCGAGTTCCAGACTGAGCTCTCAGGTCTCCAGAGCGCAGTGGACGACGGTCCTCAGCGCCCTGCTTTTTAGGTGGCGCTTTTTACTGCAACGGACAAATCTGATGACGCCGGTCGAAACGGGCTGAGGTTGGGGTTTGCAGCGTACAAAAGCCCCATCCTTATTGGATGAGGCTTTCGCGACTTACTCAGTTCTGCTTTGTAGGATCGTGATCTCCGCTACCGGAACTCGCATTTATCAATCAAATCCGTGGTCTCGTCTTGGAAGTGAGACGGAGGACAGAACAGCCCTTGCCACCTGCTGACCTAAACGTTTGCCGGCGAGGTGATCGAAGCGGAAGTGCTGCCCGGCGTAGATTCGACTCAATCCTGCCTCCTCCGCAGCCTGTGAAAAGCTGGTGAAGTGACGTGTCGTGCCCGCCAGGGACACGGAGGTAACATCAAGGGTGATCTGATCGCCAAGGGAGAGCCGTAGTACCTCGGCCGCCGCAAAACTAATTGCGCTATGTGCGCCCAGGTAGGAGGGATCAGGAGCCGTCTTCGTCGAAAGCGGAATCCACGCCGGATCCTGCTCGGTCTCAGGATTGTTGTCGATAGCTGCCATTTGAATGGCAGTGACGGGCCGCCAGAAGTCATAGGTGTACTTTGTGTCAAAGAAGGCGATGGTGGTGTCGGCGAGGCTGATATTCAATTGGGCAAACAAGTGCGCGCTCTGTGCCAGATCGAGGTGACGCGTCAAAGCTGCAGTCTGTGCGATCTCATTCCAGAAGTCTTGAATGTTGCCATTCCAGAACTTCCCAATCTGGGTCTGATCCGCGGTGCGAGTTGCGCTGGTGATAAGTCCAAGACTTTTCACTTCGTTAAAGGACAGGGTGTACTCCTCGCTGGTTAGTTGAGGAGGTGGACCGGGGCGAAATTCGTTGGCTCGTGCCAGGGCAAACGGAGTGACTTGTGGCCACTGGACGAAATCCGCGGGCGCGAAGTTGGGGGGCGTCAGTTGATAGCTTCCAGGTTGGTCTTTCTGCACGAAAGGAGGAAGGACTACGGCCGATCCGTCGTTGCTTCGCAACGCGAGGATTGCAGCGGCATCGTCTTGGCCCTCCTCGATGCCGTCGGCCTTATCGCGCCCATACGGAATCTGTGCCAGGTCCTGCTGAAGCTCAGAATCAAGCGTCGTTGCAAAAGCGGGGTAGAGCGAGATCAGAACATCGTGGGCTGCCTGGTCGGCTGCTGCCTCGGCGGAAGCCCTTCGCGAGACATGCGGGTGACGAACCGCATACGGCTCGAAGTTTCTGTCGATGTTGTTGACGGCGTCGAAGATGGCAGCATGCAGCATGGCGAAGCTGCGAGTTGAGTGTATCGTGGGCGACTGGGCGCCGGCGGTTCGCACGATCACCAGCAGCGTCCTGTTCCATTCGATAACCGGGTTCACCGACAATGGGGCAGAGGCCGGACGATCGTCATGATTTGTTATGGCTTCGCTGGCGAAGCCGGTGACGGAACTGCATAACCCACCACATAGAAATGCGAGCGTGAAGACTCTTTTCAGCATTGAATTTACCTCTCCAGTTGGATTCGCGTGAGAATGCCAGAGCGCGGCCGGACCACAGAGGCGTGGCAGGTCTGCTCTCCCATCACGGATAACTGAGAAAGAGAGACTTTATTCCAACTGTGGGGAGGGCTTACAGTCCCTAGTGCTGGCCGTTTACCGACCATGGCAGGGTGCTGGTGCCCACGAGAGCGGATCCCTTTGAGATTCGTGATGAGACCCTATCCGTCCCGTGGCTTGTCACTTCGATATCTGAAGGGACGCCTGGGCCTGGACGAGAGATGTTACGAGGTTATCGAGGTCGGCTGGGTTGACGTCGCTGACGGCGATGATGCGGAGATCTGGTGTGGCGGCGGTGTGGATGGTGAAGCCTGCGCGGGCGCCCGACAGAGTGGAGAGGGTTGGGTTGGTAGATCGTTGCGTAAGGAAGATGGAGACCTCGTGTTTGTGGATGGTGAAGAGAAGCAGAGCCGCGGGCTGGCCGTTAAGGTAGGTAAGGTCTGCGCCTTTGAGGCTGGTGTCGGGTGGAAGAGCTGCGACATCGGGAAGATTGAAGCTGAAGGGGAGACGGCCCTGGAACCAGGGTTTGACGGTGTGACGGTCCGTGGAGATGACCTGTGGGGTGGCTGCGGTGGAAAGGGTGGCGAGGTGCTGGTCGAGGAGTTCAGCCGCAAGGATATTGGTTTGATGAAACTGACGCCAACTAAGGAGTGAGATCGTCAGCAGGATGGCTGCGGCGAGGGCTGCCCAAGCTGCGGAACGGATGGAGTAGAGGCGAGCGGGCGTTTGCGGCTGCGGGTTTGTTTGTGTCTGAGGCTTTGTCTGCAACCGCGATTGGGAACGGAGTTGTGCGGCGAGGCGGCCGAGCGCTTCGGGCGGTGGAGCGAAGCGGTGGCCAGCACGTGCGGTAGCGGCTTTGAGTTGCGTGGCGGAGAGGACACGCAGAGTGCAAGCGTGGCAAGTGGTTAGGTGCTGCTCCATTCCTTGACGTTCGGTGGGCGGCAGTTCGCCGTCGATGAAGGCGTTGAGCGTGTACGAGTTGAGATGTTCGGTGATTTGAGGCGTCTGATTCATAGGGATTCCCCAAATTGCCGCTGCAAGAGTTGACGGAGTGTGCTGCGGGCGCGCGAAACGCGTGACATAACCGTGCCGATGGGGACGTCGAGGATGAGGGCGATGTCTTTGTACTTAATCTCTTCAACGTCACAGAGCAGTAAAACTTCGCGGAGTTGTGGCGGAAGCTGCTCGAGTGCGATGTGGAGGGCGGCCTGGTTGTCGAGACGGATGAGATTGTCTTCTGGAGTGGTGCCAGCGTTGGGGGTGTTGAGTGCTTCGGGATGGTCTTCGAGGAAAACAGTGCGGGAGGCGGCGATGCCGGTGCGCGTGGTGAGAAAGGTGTTGCGGAGGATGCGGAAGGCCCAGGCCTTGAAGTTTGTGCCTGGCTGGAATGAATCGAAGGCACGGAGGGCCTTTGAGAAGGTCTCTTGCACGAGATCTTCGGCCTCGGCTTGATCATGAGTGAGCCAGCAGGCGTGGTTGTAGAGCGACGGAAAGAGCGGGAGCGCAAGTTGCTCAAAGGTGTCGCTACGATTGGTTTCAGAGAGCATGGTGCGGTATGCCTCAACCTGACTGGAGTTACGGACTGCGGTCCAGGTGGAACCAGACCAGGATTGATCCCAACGACGACCAGGCTCAGCAGCTTTGAGGATCATAGCAAAGTCAGGCGCGCAGGATGGCTGGGGAATGGAGGAGCGGGTGGTGTGTACGGTTTCAGTGATCATGGTGTGAGGATCAGCATGAGGGGAACATCAAGAATGGTAGCGAAACGCATGTCGGAACCTCAGGCTGAAGAGAAGTCTGGTATCACTCCTCAAACTAAGATGATGCGAATTTATTCCATGCATTTACAGCGTTCTGGAAATGAGTGCGAGATTCTCCGTCCCTCGGCGAAACAGGCGAATAAGCATCTTTGTTAGCCAAATTTCCGCCGGATTATTCTTCGCCAATTTTTTTAGCAGGACGGAATAAAAGCGCGTCTCGCCAGTTTTTGGTCGGTGCAGGCAACTGAAAATCAGATGGAGATTGATATGAATCGGTTCAAAGGAAGACGAAGTAGTGCAGGAGAACGAGGGCGCTGCGAAACCGGTGAGCGACGGCATCGACCGGCGCAATTTTCTTGGGTGCATGGCCTGGGCTGGCACGGGGTTGTTGTGGTCGATGGCTGGGGGAGTGCCGACTTCGAAGCTACTGGCGCAGGCGACGAAGGGGAGTGGCACTGGGGTTGTGAAGGTAGAGGATTTTTCGTTCGTGCAGATTAGTGACTGCCACATCGGATTCAATAAAGGCGCAAACCCCGACGTGACAGGAACGCTGAAGAAGGCGATTGACAGGGCCAATATTGTGCCCGAGAGCATGAAGGCACCGGATTTCATGCTTCACACCGGCGACATCACGCAGAACTCGAAGGCAGCGGAGTTTGATACGGCGTCGCAGGTTATTAAAGACTTCAAGAATGAGGTGTTCTATGTACCGGGGGAGCACGACTATATCGACGATGGTACGCAGTACAAGGACCGTTTTGGCAAGGGCACGGTGGGCAATGGCTGGTACAGCTACAACCACAAGGGCGTCCACTTTGTAGGCCTGAACAACTGCGTACAAGTAGATGCGATGGGGAATATGGGAGAGGATCAATTGAAGTGGCTGAAGTCTGACCTGGCCGGGTTGAGTCACTCGACTCCGATCGTGGTCTTTGCCCATATTCCTTTGTGGATGGTCTATGAGAAGTGGGGATGGGGCACGAAGGATGGAGAGCAGGCGCTCGCCACGGCGTTTCCGCATCCTGCACCGGGAGCGGCGCCGAATCCAGGGCCGACGATGGTTCCAGCGGGCAAGTTGAAGAGTGTGCTTGGAGTGACCAAGATCAAGGTGGTTCGAGGACGTAGTCATTTGGCTGTCGTCGATTCGACACTGGCGGAGACTGTCTAATGCGCCCGTGGATTGCTGCGGCATTGATCGTAGCCGCAGCAGTGGCGTTGGGTTATGTTCATCCGTTTGGGAATCCGCGTGTCCAGCCGGCGAAAGGACTCGGCACGCTGCTGGAGGGCGCGACTATGCCCACAGACGCGAAGACGGTACTGATGAAGAAGTGTGCGGACTGCCATTCGAGCGAGACTCGCTGGCCAGTGTATGCGCGGATCGCTCCAGGATCGTGGCTGATTGAGCGCGACATCGTTGAGGCGCGCAAAAAGATGGACCTCTCACACTGGGAGCAGATGCCGGCGGATAAACAGCAGGTTTTGACTGCGAAGATCTTCGAAAAGGCAAAGAGCGGGGACATGCCTCCGCTGCAGTATCAGTTGCTGCACTGGACTGCGAAGCTTTCCAAGGCCGATGTGCAGGCACTATCGATGCTGGGCAAGAGTGCGAGTGGGAGTGAGGCGGCTCTGGCTGGGCATGGCGATGCTGTGCAAGGCAAGGCTGTGTTCGAGAAGCGTTGCACAGGCTGTCACGCGATGGCTGTTGATCGTGAGGGACCGAGGTTGGCCGGAGTGTATGGCAGAAGGGCCGGAAACATCCCGGGATTTACCTACTCCGCGGGCTTGAAGAATTCTGATGTGACCTGGAACGATGCGACCCTGGAAAAGTGGCTGAGCGATCCCGATTTGATGGTGCCAGACAACAATATAAGCTTCAGCGTTCCCAAGGCAGAAGAGCGGCGGAACTTGATCGCTTACCTGAAACAGTAGTGAGAGGTTGACTGAAGAGTGCAAGGAGACCGTATGTCGGATTGGCTGAACGATGTGATTGGCGAGGATTTGATTGCCGAATATGAAGGTCATTATTGCACCGAGGACGCTGTCATCTGGCTGCGGCAAAAGCCTCGGACAATCGGCGAGTTGCGGGCCGAGGAAATCGACTGGCTGCGGTGGATGGCTGCAAATACCAATAATCGAGATTTACTTGAAAAGCTTTCACAGGATTCTGATCCCGATGTCCGCATGTGGGTAGCGTGCAATCCTTTGACACCTCAGACGGTACTCTGGAGACTCGCCGAAGATACCGTTGTCTTTGTCCGCCGAGGAGTTGCCCAAAACCGTAGCACATCAGCGACCCTACTGATAAGACTGACCAACGATCTCGACAGCAGAGTTCGGGCGCTAGTCTTTAGAAATTGCAGCAGGCAGACACCTCTTTTCTCTCTGATCTTTTATTGAATCAGATTTTTGAGATCGAAATAACGCTTTTAGCCCCATTGTTCTACTTGTCGCGACGTTCCCCACGGCTTAGACAATTTCGGTATTCATGCATACGATAAGCCTCGAATCGAGTTTGGAATTCGTTGATCAACTGAACCTCTGAGCGCAAGACTGTCTCCCGAACTGTGGACGTTCGCGTCACGTTCGATTCCTGCGCATGAGTAAAGCAATCGATCGCAAAGGAGCACGGAATAATCAGTCTAAATTCTGGTTAGGAGCAAAGTGCAAAATCCCTGTACGTCCATCGGGAATCCCACACGTAACTGTAGCCGCGCAAACTCTCT